>JAYRHW010000270.1:0-7746 GCA_041907145.1 Bdellovibrionota bacterium | reverse complement strand
GGGCTTAGTGCTCTTACTTTCCTTCCCCGCATCGACTAATTGAGGCATGGACTCTCGAATGGCCTTCGCGGTAGCTGAGGCATCATGAGCTAAAAATTCTTCCCGCGATCCATTGAATACAATCTCGCCTCCGTTTCGTCCCCCGCCCGGACCAACTTCGATGATATGCTCACCTGATAGAATACTGTCCGCATCATGTTCGATTATAACGACGGAATTCCCGCGCTCCTTGAGGGCTCGAATATGCTCCAGGACTCGCATATTCTCGATGGGATGGAGGCCCATGCTGGGCTCATCAAAGATATAGAGTACACCCGCCAACGGCGAGCCCATTGCAGTTGCCAGGCGTAGCCGTTGGAGTTCTCCCCCGGACAATGCCAAACAGTCCTGAGAGAGCTGCACATAATCAAGGCCCATACTGCGCAGCGTCCCCAACTTTGCCTGTAGTTCGTGGAGAATGGGCTCGGCAATGCGGGCATTTCGTTCACTTAAGGTCACAGCACCCAAGAACGCTTCAAGCTTGGAAGCGGTGAGACTAGCGGCTTCATGGATATTTCGTCCCTCAAGCCGGACATTACGTCCTATAGGATTAATCCTCGAACCACGGCATTCCGGACAAATCGCTCCATCATCATTGAGCCCCGTACCGGCGCAGGAAGAACATTGCCCGCGGCGGGAATGGAATGAGAAGTCCTCCGGATCCGGCTTGTAGAAGCCCTGCTTGCAGATTGGGCAGGTGCGGTCGAGGCTGTAGATTGTTTCTCCCTGACTGGAGTGAACGACCAGGGTGCCGCCTCCAAGACCCAGCGCTTGAGAGACGGCTTCTTCAATGAGTGCTGCGTCCACATTAGATGGGTTGAGTTTGGCGACGGTGTAATCAATCGAATGTACTTTGCTCTTTTCCAGCCCTGCATCCATGCCGCTCAAGCTTCCGGCACGCAAGAATACTCCATCGATTCGAAGTTCCGAGATCTCCGAGGCCAAGGCGCGTTCGATCACCGCTCGGTGGGTACCCTTCTTCTTTTTGATGACCGGAGCAAGAATTCTCACGCCCGGCAGGGTCAGTCTCTTGATCTGAAGGGTAATTTCCTTAGCAGAGAGAGGAGAGATCGCTTGCTCGGGATGATCGGGGCAGTACTGAGTGCCCGTCTTAGCAAAAAGGAGGCGAAGGAAATTATACACTTCAGACATAGTGCCGACCGTAGAAAGCTTCCCAGGCTGAAAGGTGTGCTGATAGACGCAAATAGTCGGCTGAATGTTGATGATTTCATCGATATCCGGGCGTTTCAGCTCCTTGATGTATTGGCGAGCATACGGAGAAAGGCAGTCTAGATAGCGGCGCTGCCCCTCGGCATAAATGATATCCTTAGCGATGCTCGACTTCCCGGACCCTGATACCCCGGTAAAAACCGTGATGGTACCGAGCGGAACCTCGAGCGATATGTCTTTAAGGTTATGCTCTCGAGCGCCTCGGATTATAAGCGCCTGGGGATTGGGGGAGGCGCCGTTTGTCCCATGCCCATGGCGCATATCAGACTCGCGGTGTGCTGCTCTAGCCTCGAGTCGTAGGTAGCGCTGCAAGAACTGAGCGGTGTAGCTCGTCTTTGCCGCCGCGGGCTTGAGAAAGGAGGCAGGCGTACCTTGCAAAACGAGCCTGCCACCCTCAGCACCGGCCTCAGGGCCCAAATCTATGAGCAAGTCAGCATCCAGCATGAGGGAAAGGTTATGCTCCACGCAGAGCACTGAGTGCCCGCGCGAAACCAGGAGCTTGAGAAGCGAGATTAGCCGATACACATCATGGAGATGCAGTCCCGTGGTGGGCTCATCGAAGATGAGAAGCGACTTCCCTGAATTTGCTTGTTCAATAAATGGGACTAGTTTCAGTCGTTGCGCCTCGCCGCCCGAAAGCTCGCTGAGGGGATGTCCCAGAGTCAGATGACCGAGCCCCAAAATCCCCAAGGTCTTAGCGGTCGAAGCCACACGCGGAAGGTCCTTAAAGATCTCCGAACACTGATCGAGACTAAGCTGTAAGAGCTCATGGACATTCAATCCGCGACAGCGAACTTCGAGGACGGATGCCTGGAATCTCTTGCCGAGGCAGACCTCGCAGGGAATGTAGACGTCACTGAGAAATTGCATGTCCTCAGTGACGAATCCCGCACCTTTGCAGGCAGGACAGCGGCCGCCGTCGACGTTGAATGAAAAGGCGGATTTACTGAGAGCGCGGGTCTGAGCGCCTTCGGAGGCCGCCAGGAGATCGCGCAGCGTGTCCCAGATACCAGAATAGGTGGCGATATTTGCTCGTGGACTCTTGGCTAGTGGAGACTGATCGACGAGCAGCACGTGCTCGAGAGAATCAAACCCTTCGACGATATTCTCCGACTTGAGCTCGGGCTTCCTTTGCTTGTAATCGCGAAATGCGCGCTCAAGGACTTCGTTCACGAGAGTACTCTTCCCGCTTCCTGAGACGCCGGTGAGGCACACGAATCGTTCGAGTGGAATCTCTAGATTCAGGCTCTGAAGGTTGCGGGCGCACGCGTTCTTTACCGAGAGTCTCGGACCCCGGACCGCGTCCGCTGACGCAAGAGACGGCTGGCGCGGTTGAATCCCGCCCCATTGATTTCGCGGACCATTGAAAACAATTTCTCCTCCGGCTGCTCCGGCTTGCGGCCCGAGCTCGACGATATGATCGGCGGCGTCCAGGAAATCAAGATCATGCTCGACGACCAGCAGGCTGTTACCCCGTCTTTGCAGCAGGCGCACGGATTCCATTAAGCGCTCGGAGTCCCTTGCATGCAGTCCTACCGAGGGTTCGTCGAGGACGAAGTGGGTTGAAATAAGCTCGCTGCCGAGCGCTGTAGCTAAATTGACACGCTGAGTTTCGCCGCCCGAAAGTGTGCGCGCCTGTCGATCGAGTGTAAGATAGGAAAGACCTAAATGATTGAGATAGTCGAGCCGGGAGATTATGGCCGCAAATACGTCATCGAGCTGGCGAGAGGGCCCGCGCTGCGAGCGACGCTCTATGCGCAGATGCTTCATCCAGTTACTTAGCTCGCCAATGGTCATTTTCCAAATATCCGAGATGGTTCTTCCCTCGATTCTGTAGGCAAGAGCAGATGGACGAAGTCGAGTTCCCTTGCAAGTCGGGCAGTCGTATTGCCCCCGATATTTGGCGAGAAACACGCGCACATGCATCTTGTAGGCCTTGCGCTCTAACCGTTTGAACCAGTGGCGCACGCCGACGAAGGTCTTAGACTTATGAGAAAATATTTTCTCCCGCGCCTCGGCGGGCAATGAATGCCAGGGAGAACTGACAGAAATATCCTCCTGTTCGCAAAATTTGAGCAGTCTGCGCTGAAGCGCGGCGGCAGATTGACCGGCCCAGCACTGCAAGGCCTTTGCCTTGATGCTCAGTGAAGAGTTGGGAACGCAGGCAGCAGGGTCGACCTCCAAGATACGGCCAAATCCCTTGCACTGAGGGCACGCTCCCATGGGGTGATTGAATGAAAAAAGTGCCGGACGAGCGCGATCAATCTGAGATTCTCCCGCGGGGCAGCGGGCCGTGTCGAAGAACTCCAATAGCTCGAAATTTCCCGTTCTGCCTACAGGCTGAGAGGGTGAATTTAGAATAGTAGCGAGGCGGCGCCTTGGCGGATCCTCGGACACCTCGATGACGAAGCAGGTGCCAAAATTGGGGGCTTGCGGACCAGAGCGCGAAAGCACAAAAGCTTGCTCGATTGACTCGCGCAGGCGCTTGCGATTGATGGATTCAATCTTGATGCGATCGAGAACGACCCACAGCTCGCTGCGGTCGTTCAGCTTGGGGCTCGGATGCTCCTCGAACGTCTGGACCAACCCATTGCTGGGATCGAAGTAGCGGCTATAGCCGAGCGTAGTGAGGCGTTCAACCTCTTGGCGAAGGAACTTCTTTCCGTTGAGTTTCAGGGGCGCGCAGAGCAACGCTGCTGCACGATTTCGGACCGGTAATATTTTTACTAGATGATCGGCCAACGCCGCCGGCTCCCAGCCCTTCAGCGGAATTGCACAGGAAGGGCAATGAGCGGAAGCGATATTTGCCCAGAGAATTTTAAGATAGTCGTTGACGTTGGTCATGGAACCAACGGTTGAGCGCGAACTCGTGACGCGCGTGCGCGGCTGAATGGCGATGGCGGGTCGGACATTCTCTATGACATCGACATCGGGCTTTTTGACTTTATCGAAGAACTGTCGGGTGTACGGCGAAAAAGTTTCTATATAGCGGCGCTGTCCTTCCGCATATACGGTATCGAATGCCAGTGAGGATTTTCCCGAGCCGGAAAGCCCGCTCACCGCCACCAATGAATCATGCGGCAGGGCTAGAGAGACCCCCTTGAGGTTGTTTTCACGGGCATTGGTGATAAGAAGTTTCTTTGACGACATGCAGACATAATGAATGAGCAGGCCACGGTAGAACTCTAACCTACTTTGCGGAAAAGTTCACGGTTTGTGCTGGCAGACTGCCGCATTTTCCCTTGGCCGACTTTGGTGTACGCTTTTTCGGAATGATGCTCAAAAGGCGCACTATGCAGGTCCACAAACTTATCCAGCTTCTTGTAATCCTCGGCAGTATACTGAGCGCGGACCCAAGCTGGGCCAAGGACGAGAAGGGCGAGCAGTGTACGATCGCAACAACGGCCATTTCGGATGCCAGCCGTATACGCAAGCTGCAAATCAAGAAGTCCGTTCCATGCCTCGTTCACCAGAAGGAGCAAGTGAAAGGTTATCTGCTCCATGCGGTAGACACAAAAATTCCGGCCGTGAAACTTCAGATGGAGGCGTTCGTATATCAAACGGTCGGCATAATTCCCGAGAATTTCGACTATCAAAACGGAATCATCGAGCTGTATCTCAATCAAATCGGCGGCTATTACGATCCGGAAAAGAAGCACTTCGTTATGGCCGGGTGGCTGCCTGCCATGCTGCAGACGACTATCGCTGTCCATGAGCTTACGCATGCGCTTCAAGATCAGTATTTCAATCTCGAAACCTTCATGGATGAGAAGAGGTTCAACGGGGATGAGCTGCTAGCTCGCTCCGCGCTCGTGGAGGGCGATGCCACCGCAGTGATGATTGACTATACGAGGCGAACCCTGGGGCAGCCGGGAATCGAAAACGACGAGAACGTAGCCTCCATGATGATGCAGAATGTCGTTGGCTCATCCCTTGTGAGCAGTCTTCAGACTGTGCCTCAGAGCATGCAAAACCTGCTGATCTTCCCGTATACAAGCGGCTTACGTTTCACGCATTTCGCGCTGCGAAAGGGCAGCTATGAAGCCGTAAACGAGATATTCAGGCGTCCGCCGCGTTCGACCGAGGAGATCCTTCATCCCGAGAAGTACTTTGTTGCTGCGCCAGACTTTGAAAGGATCCCGGGCGCCTCTCTCAAGCCGGCGCAGGCGCCCAGTGCGGAACTGAAGTACGAGGATGTGCTGGGTGAGTTTACGATTTCAACGATGCTGGCAAATTTTACTGCGGATAAGCCGGCCGCCGCAGCAGCTGCCGCGGGCTGGGGCGGAGATACTGCCGCTGTTTTCGATGATGCGGCAAACAATAGGCGTTTTTTGGTTTGGCAGACAAATTGGGACACGGCCAAGGACGCTGAAGAATTTTCGAGGCTTTACAAGCAGGCGCTCAAGCAGCGCTTCCCCCAATTTGATTTGACGACCGGGCAGGGGCAGTTAAACGATCGGAGTATTTCGCTGGCGACTGACGACAAGAAAATTACGCTTACTGTCGAGAGCCGAAGTAAATAAGAAAGCGCAGCAAAAATTGCTCCGTTGCGAGCCAATAACCATCCGGCGTCAATGTCCATGTCGTCCTGATGCTTAGCAAACAACTGCAAGGACTTTGGCTTGGTGGTTTGCGGGGAACGGGCGGTTATCCTAGCTGCAGTGTCAAAGCGTCTTCAAGGCTTAGGGTCGAGAGCAGGGCAGAATTGCCCTGCAGAAAAGTTGACCGCACCCCGGTGCTACCCAGCAAGAGCGCCCGAGCCATTTCGCCCAAAGCAAGCTCTAGAATTTTTGCCGGCACCGGAAACAGTACCGGGCGCCTAAGGACCCTGCCAAGCGCTTTGGAAAACTCGGCATTAGTGAGCGTGCCGGCCACGCAGTTTATCGGCCCAGAAAAATCAGCGTCCAGCACGAACGCATACAGCAGGCGAACCAGGTCATTGAGCTCAATCCAGCTCATCAATTGCCGTCCATTGCCCAGCGGCCCACCAAGTCCTAAGCGGAACGGGAGTAGCATTTTGGCGAGCGCGCCGCCGCGCGACGAGAGCACCAAGCCGATGCGCGGAAGTACGACCCGCGTTCTATCAGATTGTGCTCCGAGTGCAGCTGCTTCCCAGGCCTGACATAGATCAGGCAAGAAGCCGGTACCAGCCTTTGAGCTTTCCGTGCAGACTTCCTCTCCGCGTTCCCCGTAAAAGCCGATTGCCGAGGCTGAGACAAAAACTGCGGGCGGATTTTTGAGCTTGGAGATAGCCGTACTCAGCAGCTTGGTGCCCTGCACCCGACTATCCCAAAGCGCCTTCTTCCTTGCGGCAGACCAGCGCTGAGCGGCAATATTTTCTCCTGCCAAATGAATAATCGCGTCATGCGACTCAAGTTTATCTAACTCGATTTCCTGCTTAGCAGGATTCCATAGAATGGACGTTGCATCGCCATCTGTCCTTCTCACGATTCGCGATACCGCGTGTCCGGCGGTTTGGAGGAAGGGAACAAGGGCAGATCCGACTAGGCCGCTTGCTCCGCTCACGGCGATGCGCAGGGGGCGGCCGGCTGTCCAACGTGCCTGGAATGCCAGGTCGTCACGGGTTATGCGGTGCCGATAGCTGAACACTCGCTCAAGTTTCTTGCGGACGATCGGCAGGCCGAGATTTCCGAATGGCCCGCCGTGCGGCGTAAACTCAATCTCGTCGTTGAGCCGGCAGGTATTGCTCGATTCCGAGATAAATCGGTGCGTATGTCTCCAATAGGAAAAGGGCCCGCGCACTTGAATATCCTCGAATTGCTCACCGCTGCGGTAGTTCTGATGGCGGAATTCGCAGGCCATCGTAAGTAGTGGGGCTAGGCGGATATTGACGCTCACCATTCCGCCGTCCCTGATGCCGCCCGAGGCGGTTAAAACCTCAACCGGATCCCAGGGGGGATTTAGGCGCTCGAATGCCCCTGGGCGTTCATGCCAGGCAAAGGCCACTTGCCGACTCACCGGCAACAAGCTGCTTTTGATAAAGGACTGCCGCATGCAGGCTAGGCGGTGGCGAAGAGCTTCTTCGCGATTTCACTGGCGAGCTTGCCGTCGTATTGACCGGGGAATTTATCCTTAAGCAATTTCATTGCGGCCCCCATATTGAGAGCTGGATTCTCACTTCGCAACTGCACGAGCGCCTTCTCTAAATCTTGAGCAGATAGCTGCTTTGGCAGGAATCCCTCGATGACTCCAATTTCCTCGGCGAGCTTGCTTTTCAAATCATCCCGGGAAGCCTTGTCGGCAAATTCCAGCTCCTCCTTTCTCTTTTTAAGCTCGCGCTGCAGCAGGCCGAGGATTGCCTCAGCTGGAAGAGAGTCTACCTTCTTCTCCATTTCTTCGTACTGAATGGCTGCAAGAAGAGTGCGGATCGCATCCAATTTGCCCTTCTGCTTGGCGCGCATCGCATCTTTCATGGCTGCTTGGAGTTCGGCTTTCATAGCGTCCTTTACTTGGAAT
>JAYRHW010000269.1:0-2256 GCA_041907145.1 Bdellovibrionota bacterium | reverse complement strand
GGATAGCCCTCCTGTTGGCCAGTACAGAGTCTATGACATAGGCACCCCAGGGCAGCCCTGGGGAGATGCCGAACGTCAGATGTGGAGAGAGCGGCAGCAAGTTCAGAGATCATATGGCCAGGATGTCATTAAGGCACTCAGCCAGTTCGTTGATGCAACACGTTCTATCGCCGAGTTGGTTAGATATGGAGAGATTGATTACCGCGGAGTCGGTCAAGGCCGCTATGAGCTGTTCGCGGTAGTGCCGACGACTCCGAAACCCGACGCCCCCAATATTCTAGTGACTGGCGGGGTGCATGGATATGAGACCAGCGGTGTTAGAGGAGCACTTCGCTTCCTCGAAGAATATTTTGCTGCCGTAAGTGAACATGCAAACCTGATAGTCCTGCCTTGCATCTCGCCATGGGCCTATGAAACGATCAATCGATGGAATCCTTTCGCGATCGATCCCAATCGCTGCTTCAATCCAAATGGCACGGATTGTTTGGAAGCTCAGCACGCTATGAATTTCGTTAAGGGCTTGTTTGCCGGACCCGATGGTAAGCGTGTACTGGCGCACATTGATCTTCACGAAACCACCGATACCGACAATAGCGAGCATACCCCGGCGAAAATTGCGCGTAATGGTGCTCCGGAGCCTTGGGCAGAAATCCCCGACGGTTTTTACTTGGTTGCCGATAGCCAAAATCCGGAGATAGCTTTTCAGGAAGCCATGATTGCGGCAGTCCGGCGCGTGACGCATATCGCCAAGCCCGATGCGGCGGGAAATATAATTGGAGAACCTCTCTGCTCGGAAGGAGTCATTCAATATCCCATTAAGAAGCTGTTCTTGTGTGCGGGCTTGACCGATGCCAGATTTACAACGACTACAGAAGTGTACCCTGATAGCCCTCGCACCACCCCTGAAAATTGCATTGAGGCGCAGGTAGCTTGTATCAAAGCGGGAATTGAATACGCATTGAGTAAATAGGGACGATCCTATTTATTCGCCAAAAATAGGATCGTCCCTATATTAGGGAAGTTTGGGTGCCAGGCACTTGGAGAATTCTTCTGTCCAGCGCTCATTCGGATGGCCATCACTTAGGCGAAAGCCTTGCTCATGAAGCATCGGAGAATCGCAATCAAGAACTTCGATACCCTCTTGGCGAAATAACTCGGTCCAGTGATGACCGTCCTGATCTACCGGGGCTGCATAAAATCGCGTCCCCCTCTCGGTAGCTAGCTCTTTCATATCCTTCACTAACTTGAGAGCAATCTGCTCGGCGTCTGTTTGCTGCCAAGCAAGCCGGAGACCATCAGCGACGTTCTCCGCCAGGGAGTAGAATCTTGACCAATGCGAGAGCGGTCCCATTGGCTTACCCGACCAGGTTGAACACCCTTCAAGATCGCAGTAAGGAAAAATTCCGGGCTGTACCCAGTAACGTTGGGTAGCCGGGTTCTTGATATTACGAGCCAAATGAAAAGATGCGAAGTGGTACACTATTGCTGCTGGAGGCCGATCTCGATGCGCATCTAGATAGCGCCTTTCCAGAAAATAACTTTGTAAGGTGCCGTATCCGGCAGTTCCGAAATTCTTTACGAATCGTGCAGGCAGGAGGCTTTGCAGCTTCCAGGCGAATGTTTGCGAGTCACTGAGGCCGTACCCCTCTGTAAACGAGCAGCCCAGCAAGATAATTTCGGGGCCGGACAAATGCTCATCATTGCTTACTGCGCGGGAACCGTCTTCACGAAAGGTCACTGTAAAGACCGGCCCGCTTCCGTTGGCAGCTTGGTAGTTCCGAGTGCTCGGGGAATGTCGCCACCCAAGCTCGGAATCCACGGTGAATGCGCCGGGCACCAGGTCGCGAGGGCTATTGGTTCTATAGCCAAGAACAAATAGCAACAGCTCAGCCACTCCGCATGCAAATAGAATCTTGGCTATTAGTACGAGCAACAGGCGCATATTCGCTCCGTAAGGCAGCTCTGAATGATCGCCCGAATTTTATAGTGGGGCAAACCGTTTTCTTGCGGCTTGGCTGCAGGAATTGGAATGAATAGAGCAAGAAATTAAGTTCCGCGCGACATAGGCTAGGCAAATCCCCTTTGACTTGCCTCTGGCCCTTCGTAGGGGCACGTTCGTCTAGGGATTTATAAGGCACGAGCCTGAAATAAAGTCCCCATGACTATAAGTCGCAGCATTAATCTGAAATTTAGTTGCAAGTGAACTCGAGTATATTGACACCGCGCTAGAGAATACCAACGGATACGCCGGGTCGT
>JAYRHW010000268.1:0-19502 GCA_041907145.1 Bdellovibrionota bacterium | reverse complement strand
GCTGCTGCCGATCAGCAGGCAGCAGAGGCCGCTAAGATGGCTGAGAAGGCTCAGGCGGAGGCAAAGAAGGCAGCGGAGGCAGCCTTAGCTGCCGGCCAGGCTGCGGCTGCAAATGCTGTGGCACAGTCACAAGCTGCTGTTGCTCAGGCTAAGAGCGCCACCACTGAGGCACAGTCTGTTGCAGCGTTGAATAATGCTGGAGCCTCGATCGACGCTGCGGGGGCGCAGGCTGCGGCCTCCGGCGCTGCTGTCGGTCAGTAATCTGCCTCCTTCACTCGAGATGCGGCGATGTTCACAGGCATAGTTAGGGGACGCGGTGCAGTAAAGGGCGTGCATGCTCTGCCGGGACTTTCGCGCCTGGAAGTTGAGCTGCCGCCGGGCGCCGACCAGGACCTGGAACAGGGTGCGAGCATTGCCGTTGACGGAGTTTGCCTCACAGTTACCGAGATTATGGGGCGCCGGGTCAAGTTCGATGCTATGCAGGAGACGCTCAGACTTACGACTCTCGGTGATCTCGCATCGGGATCTGAAGTAAATATCGAACGCGCCGCCAAAGATGGAGCCGAGGTGGGAGGTCATGCGATCTCCGGACATGTAGACTGCACGGCAACTATCATTGCGATTGAGAAGCCTGATAACAATTGGGTGGTAACCTTTGAAGTTCCTCCGGCCTGGAGAAAATACATTTTTCAAAAGGGCTATGTGGCACTAAACGGCACAAGCCTTACTATTTCGGGAGTTGATCGGGCTGCCGGTACTTTTCAGGTTTGGTTCATACCGGAAACGCTGCGGCTTACGACCTTCGGATTAAAGAGGGTAGGGGACCGGGTCAACCTAGAGGTCGAGCGCGGGACACTGGTGACCGTCGATACCATCCGAGATTTTCTCCAGGAGCAATTTGGCGGGCTTCTCCCTGCCATCGAAAAGCTGCTAGCCTCTCAGGGGCAATCTCTCGATCAACTTTCCGAGGCTCATTCATTGACCGCTTTGGGAAGATCGCCGAAGTCAAAGTAACATTGATTGGGGTCATAGTCGCGCCATTGCACATCAATTATAAAAGGGCCCGAGCGGAGAATCTCCACTCGGGCCTTCTCGTATTGAGTAATCCGTTAGGCCGGATTACTGTGTCCTTCACATTGCGGAGGTAAGGGAAAGTTTACCGGAATCGGATGAGCGTTTGCGCACTTGCGCTTAATCTCGCGCAGCTTGGCGCAAATAGTATCCCAGTCCGTAGTCTGCCCATCGCTGTTGCTTGAACCAACGCCGCCGCCTTTGCCGGAAACCTCAAATAACCGCGACTGCTCGCTAGACTGTTGCTCTGCGCGATAACCAGCCAGAAATGCCGACTCTATTGCCTGAGCGTCATCCTCCTCCGAATCCAATAATCGATTGAATACGGGCTCTAAGTCGCCAACCGAGGTATTTCGGGGAAGACCCGAGGCCTCGGCAAGTGCGCAAGTAGCGCCGCTGCAAGGCGCATCGGGGCCTGAACTACAGGCGCTATAAGCCTCCTTTACAGTCTTCTTGAGCTTCGTGCATTGCTCAGTTCGAGGGGAATCGTCTAGATGCTCGTCGTACCATTGATTAACCTTGTTATTCACGCATTGAACACAAAGATCGGTTAGGACTGAGCAGCCGGAGAGCGTACAGAACGCGAACAGTGCTGTGAGACAGGGGACATGGCGCAATCTCTTTTTCATAAAACCTCAGGAAATTAAAACGACAAGATTACGAAGAGCCTGAGGGGAGAGCATGCGCTTCATACATAAGGATATGTGCAGCTTCGCTTCCCGCGTTGCCTGATTGGCTGTGGAAATTACACATTTCATTTCCAATGATATCAGCGCGTTAGTTCGACCTCTTGTGAACTTGGATCGGTGAGGCTGCAGTATAGTAGTTCTTGGGCTGAAATTATTGCCTCAAAGGGTGGCGACGTTGGGGACTCTCTAACTTTTCATGGCTAAGGATTCTGCCAAGCATTAATGGCACCGCCACAGCGGCTACATGGATCGATATTCATTCCAGAGTCATATCGTCGACCCACGCGGTTCCCCGCGACGCCATCTCAAAACCCAGCGAGATGCGAAAAGCATTCTGAGGGATATCAATCTCTACCGTATGCTGCTTCCAATCGCTCGTTCCCGTAATTGCTCTGCTAGGATCTCCTATTAACGCATCGGATTTTAGAAACACGTCATTGTTATCAAATACGGCAATCCAGATACTGCTTGCCGGATCGATATCTTCAGTCTTGGCCCACACGGAGAAGCGGGCCCTCTTGCCGCGGTAATTTTCAGCACTGATTCGTTGAAAGATCCGAGAGGTGAGAGTGGTCCAGGTACCTCGCTTTCCGACTATTCTAAGAGACTGCTCCCCGCCATGCTTTATCTTGGTATCGAGTGCGTAGAGCGCTGGCTCATCAGAGGTGTTCCATTGTTGCGGAACTCCATCAGCGTTGGCTGAAGCCTCGAAATTAAAATTCTGTGGGCCAGGGGGGAGTGTTGTCTGCGCTGAGTCTGCCAGCACGGCTGAACAGAGTAAACCGACGGAGAATAAAGCAGCACTAGCGCATTGAAGAATCCTTTTTGTGTCATTCATAGTAGGTACTCCAAGGAGGTATACTCTCACTCACTTTGCGTGGGCTCAAGAACTTCTGAGATTGGCGCACTTAACCGCCCTGGTTCGATTAGATTCTGCTCAGGATAATACGGGGGTGTTTGCCGTGCAGACTGACGTCGATTCGTTGCTGCACCTTAAGCTTCGATAACTCCACGGCAGCCTCAAGCGCCTCGATGTCTCCACTCATCAAGACCATGCGTCCCTGTGATCGAAGCAGCCTCTTCAGTACGACAAGGAGGCTATTATAGCTGCCGTTTTTCAGGGTTGTTTGTTCTCCCCAGGGCAGGTCGCAAACAATTATGTCAGTCGACCCTGGCTCCAAAGAGGACTTGAATATATCGCCCTGGATAATAGCAGTCCCTGTACCAGCCGCCGCAGCATTTCTTTGTCCCATTTCAGCGATCAGGGGGTCGATCTCCATTCCCATGGTCACGAGGTTCGGGGCGCAAAAGCTTGCTTCAATCGGAATTGTGCCGCAGCCGCAGAGCGGATCTAGAACCACTTCGCCTGCCTTGGGGTTGGCCAACCGAGACATCAGAAAGGCTGCGACCGGGCTAATCGATCCGGGAGTCGGTGTCTGTAAATATGTGCGTTTATGTAGCGGTGTTAAGCTGGCGCGTAAACCTAATATTGCTCGTTCGCCTTCAATAACTAATCGCAAGTGTAAGTCATGCGGCGGCGCGCTTTGATCCTTTGTTTCAACATAGGGCAAGGATGCCAACTCCGGTATTCCAGCCCGGATTGAATCGGCCAACTCCCAGCGATTGTAGTTTCTCGATCCGACGAAGCTGGCGGTAATTGAAAACGCCGGTTTGGGTGGAATCGGTCTAGCAGTTTGAAGTGCCTGCACTGCTTTGGCCAGGTTGCAGCGCCTTACTGCCTTGCGCAGCAGCTCCAGCGCGCTGCGTTCATGAGTAACGCGCTCTATAGTCTCAAGGTGAATGAAGAGATCCTCGATGCCGTGCGAGGCCAGCAAATCGATCAGCGAAGCCTCGGAAGTAAATTCAATCGTGCGATGGGAAATCGATATCAGCTCTGAATACCCGATCTCTCTCACGGCGTGCCAGGAGTTCTCTTCGAGTCCATGCAGCGTGCGGGCGAAGTAATTCGTACTCATGCGACGACTAAGGGCGTAGCGTGGCCTGAACTGTAAAAGTGTAGGTGAAACTGGTCAAAATCAATGCGGGAGAGCAGCCCGACACTCTACATAGTCTTGTAGAGCAGCCTGCCAAAAGCCGATGAGCTCGTACCATCCCTGGTCATTTTCAAGCCCCAGGAAGACAAGTGAAGCACGGAGCAGGCTATTTGATTCAGTTTCCCCATCTTTGAAAGACAGTTCAGCAAAACCGGCACTTGAGTAAACGTAGCTCAACAAAAGCTCCATCAGAGCCTCCGGGGGAGCTACATTCATGTCCAGAACTTCATCAGTGTAAACTCCTAGTCGGGAGTTGCGAGAATCGAACCACTCGTCGTTAGGCCTAAATCCTTCCTGGTCGGAGTAGGGGAGCACCTCTTCATTGAGAGGAGCAATTGCAGGGTAGGCGCGCTTCATTTGCTCCAACGTAAAGTTAGCTATGGCTAACGTTTCCCCGCGACGCACGAAGGAGAGAGATATATTGGGTTCGTGGAGCTCGCGATTGAGTCCGATAATGAGGCTGTTGCCCGGGCGCATCCAGCCCGCGACGATTTCCTCCACCGAGCGCGCACCTCCTAGGAGGGCATCAAGTTTCGTTACATGCCGTGAGGATGTCTTTTTTCCGACAGATATGAGCCTAGCTTCCACGTCAACTCCGAGTTTCGAAAAGACAGCAACTTCCTATCGCACTCTAGGACAAAAAGTTGCCTATGAAAAAGAGGTAGTTTCAAATGATTTAAAGTTCCCTCAACTCGCTGAAGGCTCGGGAGATTGGCGAGTAACCTATTGAACTTGCAGACTAATGTTTCTGTAGTGGGAAGCGGGATTTGGTTGCCCGACTTGGGCGGCTGCGATCGACCGGCTGGGCAAAAGGATTTTCATCGCGAATCTAACAAAGCAGACTTGAGGGATGTGGTGGGGCTGACTTTCAACCCACCAGGGAAAGCGCTAACCTTGCGCCATGCATGTTTCCTTAATGCAGAAGGTTGATTACTGGGTCGGTGTGCCTTTGTGCGCGGTCTTGAGTATTTGGCAGCAAATACGTAAGCGACTCCTTCCGCCTCAGCCAAAGACTCCCAGCAAAATACTCTTTATAGAGCTAAGCGAGATGGGCAGTGCGATTATCGCCTACTCGACTCTTTCTCGAGCAACGCAGTTGTTTCCAGCCGCTGAGCTGTATTTCTTGGTGTTTCGAAAGAATCGGGAGAGCGTTGACGTCCTGAATGTCATTCCACCCGGGAATGTCATCGTGATCAGCGATAGAAACTTCATCAGTTTCGCCTTGAGCGCCGTCGCTGCTTTGTTTCGCATCTGGCGGCTTAAAATCGATACCACCGTCGACATGGAGCTTTTTTCTCGCTGCACTGCTCTTTTGAGTTACCTAAGCGGTGCCACGAATCGGGTAGGCTACGATCAATATACCGGAGAGGGACTGTTCCGCGGCACGTTTTTGACCCATCGGGTAATGTACAATAATCACCAGCATATGGCGCTGAACTTTCTGGCGCTGCTCTATGCCCTGGAGGCCGGCCCCTCCGAGCGTCCGCTATTGAAGCGCAATCTTGAGAAGGAAATGCTGCCCCTTCCTCCATTTACCGGCTCTGCGGAGGA
Organism: Bdellovibrionota bacterium; assembly: GCA_041907145.1. Taxonomy (GTDB): domain Bacteria; phylum Bdellovibrionota_C; class UBA2361; order UBA2361; family JAFLCA01; genus JAFLCA01. The sequence continues at coordinate 14,137 of JAYRHW010000268.1, read as the reverse complement.
GGAGACCGCCATCGATAGTCTGCTGCGCAAATATCAGATCAACACCCAGGGTCAGATTGTCATCGTAAATCCCGACCCTGGGCTCTTGCCACTGCGCGGTTGGCCGCTGGAGAATTTTGCCGCCCTTTGTCGACAGGTTTGCTCTGCGCACGAGGGGGCCGTCGTGGTGGTCGTCGGATTGAAACATTCCAAGCCTATTGCGGACCTCGTTTTGCAAGGACTACCGGCCGGACGGGGGATCGATTTAACCGGGGAGACGAAGACGTTGCGTGAGTTAATGGTGCTTTTCAATCGCGCGCACCTACTCATTACGAATGATAGCGGGCCGGCGCACTTCGCTGCGCTCACACCGATACATTCGATCGTGCTGTTTGGGCCGGAGACGCCGAAACTGTACTCTCCACTCAGCCCTCGCGCCCACTCGGTCTCGGCAAATCTTTCGTGTAGCCCCTGCTTCGCGGCAACGAATCACCGGCGTTCTGCTTGCACCGATAATGTCTGCATGCGTTCCATCCCACTACAGCAAGTTGTCGCGCTTGCGGATGCGGCACTCTCACAGGGAGTTTGATTTTGACTACGCTCGAAGCTTCCACTGCACGCGGAGTGGCACCGGGCGGCAGAGATTGGTGGACGGACGGGCGGCTCAATCGTCTGACCATAGCCATACTTTTTGGGCTTATCCTGGGAATAACCATAGGGGTTGGGCAGGATTCAACGCACCGTTCCGCTCTCATGGCGGGAGATTTCCCCGGCTTCTATTCGCCTGCTGTAATCGTGCACGAAGGACGGATTGATAGGCTCTATGATATCGACGAGCACCATCGAATTCAGCAGCAAGCCTGGCCTGCCTTCGGATCGAACATGTATATCTCGGTCTATCCGCCCTATTTCAGCGCGGTCTTGGCGCCATTGGCGCGGATCGGTCCAGAGATGGCCCGGCTGCTCTGGACAGCGCTCTCCATTGCCGCCTACCTCGCAACACTGCTGATGCTTAGAGTGCGGGGCCCGGCGCTCCACGATCATTTCTCCTTCGTTGCTGTATCGTCGTTCTTGTTCACTCCAGTGTTTTTTGGGGTTCTCGGTGGGCAAAATACGGCATTCAGTTTGCTTTTATACGTTTCGGGAGCGCGGCTCTTGCAGTCCCAGCGTCGGCTGAACGACTGCCTAGCGGGAATCCTGTTCGGCCTCTGGTTGTTCAAGCCGCAGTTTGGCTTGCTCGCGGGGGCCTATCTGCTCTTGCGTGGGAAATGGTCGGCATTCGCGATGTTTGTCCTTGTTGCAGGTCTTTGGTGGCTGCTCGGCGCGGCAGTCGCTGGGCCGCACTGGCTGAGTGCTTGGGCGGCGGCTGCCCTGCAATTCGGTGCCATTAATTATGGCATTAACGATTATCAGATGACCTCCTTCGCGGGTATCCTTTCAACGATTTCCCGCACAACACCGTTCCCAGAAACATGGGTGCTCCCGTCGTCGATTTTGCTTTCAGCAGCGCTGTTAGGATTCCTCTTGGGAAGGCGAGCTCGTTCGGAGTGGCTTCTCGGTCCGGTCCTGGTATTAGTTTCACCTCAGACTTTATTCTATGACTTAAGTATCGCGTTGGTATCATGCCTGCGATTCCTCTCGTTCTCCTCCGATCGGGCTGTACTGCTCTATCTGCTTAGCGCTGTAGGGTTGGGAGCTATGTTTGCCCTGCGCACCGAGATCCCGCTGGCGCTGCCATTTTTTGCCGCACTTATGGCGCTTCATTTTGTTCTCCGGCATGCTGCGGTAAACGAGAATCGCTAACTCAGGCCATGAGCAGCAGAACAACCCCGCAGCCACAGCAGATGCATCAGCTTGCAACGGTGCTGCTGCTTCTTATGGCGCTCATTTGGATCACGACTCGATATTATCTGTCGACGGAGGGCTGGCAGTGGCTTCATTGGATGGAAGCATTTAGCGAGGCGGCCATGGTCGGCGCTCTGGCCGATTGGTTCGCGGTGACGGCACTGTTTCGGCATCCACTCGGCATCCCTATCCCGCACACGGCTATCGTTCCTCATAACAAGGACCGCATCGGCGCCGCCCTTGGCGATTTCGTACAAACGAACTTTTTATCAGCAGAGGTTCTGGGACGTAAACTCACCGAACTTCAGATCGGTGCTCGACTTGGTGACTGGCTTCAAGAGGAGGAGAGCAGCCGGCGTGCCAGTGATCAACTCGTACGAATTATCTCGGATCTTTTGGGCTCGATTGATGACAGCGACATACGCGCGTTTTTGCGGCAGAATCTCAATGAGCTTCGCAAGGAAGTCAGATACGGCGCCGTACTGTCGGCGCTATTGAAAGCTCTCATGCATGGAGACAATCACCAGCAGGTTCTTAACGAGGCGCTGCTCGTGGGCGAGCGCCTGCTGGATCGGCACCAGGGATTTTTGCGCGAGGCCCTGCGAAATGAGCTGCCTTGGTACGTGCCCAATTTTGTGCATGATAAGGTATACGCCGATACGGTCCGCCGTTTGAAAGAAACAGTACATGCGATTAACCGTGATCCGGGCCATCCCGCCCGAGCTGTATTTTCAGACTACATAACCCGACTCATCGTGACCTTGCGCACCTCGCAGGTCCTCGAGCAACGCTGCCAGGAAGGGGTTCGCTGGTTATTGGAAAGCGAAGAGGTAGCTGCCTACGCCTATGGTGCCTGGTCCACGCTGCGGTCTTCGGTTCAGGACTCCTTTGGCGCTGGCTCACCTCGAGCTGCCGAGGGCGTGAAGCGGGGGCTCAATGCGCTGGGTCGAGCATTGCAAGCTGATGTCGCCGTACGAGCCAAGCTCGATCAGGCAGTCATCGCGTCAGCTCGTCGATTTGCCGAAGGGTATAAGGCGCAGATTGCAGCTCTGGTTACCGATACGGTCAGGCTTTGGGATGCCTCGACGATCGTCGATAAGATCGAGCAACACGTCAGCAGGGATTTGCAGTATATACGAATAAACGGCACACTAGTCGGCGGACTCGTAGGGATCCTAATCTACGCCTCAAAGATGCTGATTCCCTGATTTTCGACTGCCACCCATTTCGAGATCCACCAACTTTCGATTTTCCCCTCTGAATCCTTTTACCTTCCCGCGCATCCAAACGGGTGCTGTACGGTGACCGCTTAGGTTTTAAAATTTCCGGTTTTGCAGGGTTTTGTTTCTGCGCTGTGGTCTAAAGGACTGCAGTGGCAGGTTCGAGATGCGCAAAGGCCCTTCACACGTGGGGTGTGAAGTAGGGCCGTTCTCACCATTTTTTACCTTCTACCGGAGGTTTTATGTTCCAGGCCGATACGCAGCAGGCGTTTACCCTTTCCGATCTCATCTCCCTTCCGCCTTCGCTCACCCCGCCCGCAATAGTGGAGCGAGTTAGTGCCAATGACAACAGCATATCGCTGGCCTTTCGTCGGGCGCATACGAATCTCGAAGACATCATGCAGGAGCTGCGAGAAGGTGTTCTACGTGACGGGCTGTTCGGCCGGCTTTTTAACTCGAGTGAAGCATCCCGAGGTACTCCATCAATCAGCATGGCAGAGCTCCGTAGTATGCTCGAAGCTATGGCACAGCAGAGTCCGGCCTTCGCGGGACGACTCACCGGCGCATCGATCTCGGAGCGAGAGATGCTCGGGGTGTTGCGCACGGCTTCACCCGCGGACCGCATGGCCTTTGCGCGCGCACTCTTTGAACGCCGCCCTGCAGACGCCGAGGCGCAGCAGTTCTGCGACTCCAAGGCTGATAACGTGCTTCGACAAATGCCGTTTGCTGAACGTCTGCAGCTTGCGTGTGAGTGCCGGAGCAAATTGACGGAGACCAGGTCGGTGCAATCTCTGTGCTCGATTTTGCGATGGTGTACTGATTTGGGCGCTCTTGTAGCTTTGGTTCAAGGTGTTGGCGAGGAGGACATTCTTAGATCGGGAAGTTCCGAACTTCGCGAGCTTGTTTCTCTGGCTGACCTTGGCGCCGGGCTGCGCGCGATCGAATTGCCAAGCCGGCTTGCGGAGGACGGGAACTGCGATACCGCTGACGGAGACTGCAACAGGCTCGAGGCGTCCTTGGCAGCACGGCTTGGTTACATCACCGCCAGTCGCTTTGCCACTACTGAAACAGCCGCTGCCTTTGCCCGGTGCCTCAAGGATGACCTGGAGCTTCTCGCTGAATACCGCTCAGCCGGCCACGCCGCCGGGGAGCTGCAAGCGTTTGCTAACATGCTTCTCAAGAAGGCCGATTTAGAATGCCGCTTCGCTATTCGGCTATCGTGCGAAAAGCCGGATGCGCAGACTGAGGGGGCACAGTGGTCAGAGCGAATGTTGCAGGATGTTGAGGCTGCGTTCAAACTCCTTCCCGAAGGGTTGCTGCTGACGACCCCTAAGCTCGAAGAGATCCAAATTGTATCGGACCTTGGTCAATACGTGCTGGGAGCGCGCTTCCCTGACGGTGTAATCAGAGTTTGCAGCTGCACTGTAGGACATGTCTTCGTATCGCTGTCATACGGCGGAGTAAGCTCTCTCGAACATACTTTGATTCATGAAATTGGACACGGCATGCAGCTTGGGGAGCGGCCGGAGAATTTTGTGCAAGATGGGAATAGTCGGATGACAGTATCGCCGGGAGATGTTCGCTTTGATTTTGCCGAGTACATGCGAATCTCCGGCTGGACGGTGGTCGATCCGGCCCGTTATGAGTTCACGACCTTGGGCTTGGCGGTAAAGCTAGAGGGCCGTGAAATGCCCGTCGGCAGCCCGGTCGTCTTCGAGGGGAAGGCCGTAATTTTTAGCGTCTTTGCTCGGCAGCTATTTGTGCATGATGCGTTAGCAGAGTTCACACTGGTCCCCTACAGTCAGACCAGCCCCTGGGAGGACTGGGCAGAGGCTTTTGCCGAGTACTATTTGCTGCCGGAGCGTTTGATTCAGTTTGCACCTGCCAAATACCAGTTTTTCGAACAGGAGTTTGGCCGCTACCAGGGGCGAGAGGATCTATCACGGCAGCTGGCTGAGCGAATGAAATCTGATTCTGCCACTCCAAGCGCCGAACCACGCAACCTCTTGGCGCGAAAGCCCTAACAATTCTCGTGTTTGGGAGCCATGGGCTTTCCCATGGCGCAATCTATTGGAACTTTTTAGGATCACCTTGCCTCGATTTTGTAGTATGACTTGGGTTGCTTGAAACCCTCATACTCAGGAGTTCATTAGGTCGATCATGAAAGCAAAAAGTGTACTAGCACTCGGACTAGCCATCGTCATTCCTGCCGCTCTATTGTTGGGAGGATGCGCGGACTTCACTTCCAATTACCCCTATGATCCTGGTTATGGGTCGAACGGCGGCTACGGAGACCCGTACTATCGGCGAGATCCCTATCCTCCTCGTGACCGATATCATGACTGGGATCGTGACCGGCGCGATCGCGAAGAGTGGGAACGTAGACACGACGAAGAGCGCAGACATGATCACGATAAGCATCATGATGATCACCACCGAGCGCCTCCACCGCCGCCCCCTCCCCCGGCCCCAACGCCAAGGCCTGAACTTCACTGCCCACCTGGAACTCATCCGAGCACCCATCGCTGCACGAAGGAAGAGCGCAAGCGCGGCTGTAAGGACTATGGCGCCGGGGATGGACGCGGCTGTTCAAACTTTTAGTTAGGAGGGGCATCGGACAGCCAGGAGAGGGAGCATTGCTCCCCGCCGGCTGCCTCAGTCTTTCCTTCACCCGTGTCATTTTTGAATTCTGCCGTTGTTTATTCCTTCAAAGGGCTGCGCCGTGTACCGTGACTTTTCTGCCGAGAACTCTGCCCTGCAGTGGTGTCTGTACCAGCTACGAAGTGTCGAACTACAACAGAATCGTTCGCAGTTCCGGGAGAATCTACGTCGAGTGGGTCGCTTCTTGGCTTACGAAATAAGTAAGACGCTTACCTACCAGGCTCTCTCTGTCCAAACGCCCCTGGGCCAGAGCCCTTGTTGTGTGCTTGCAGCGAAACCAGTCATAGGAACCGTGCTGCGCGCGGGACTGCCTATGCATGAAGGTTTTTTGGATGTATTCGACGACGCGGACAATGCATTTGTTGCGGCCTATCGCCAGGAGGGAAAGGGATCGGCTATCAGCGTAGCACTTGAATACGTGGGAGCGCCTCGCCTTGATGGACGCACGCTTATATTTTGTGATCCGATGTTGGCGACCGCAACCTCGATGCTCAAGAGTCTCGAAGCTGTAGAGCGCCATGGTAAGCCAACCAAAGTGCATGCGGCTTGTGTAATAGCGAGCACAGCCGGCGTGGAGGCCTTTCGTAAAGCCCGTCCTGATGTACATTTGTGGGTGGCGGCAGTTGATCCATCGCTCAACGACAAAGCTTACATAGTGCCCGGACTCGGCGATGCGGGTGACTTGGCCTTCGGCGAGAAACTATGAGCTCCGACCAAGCGCTGATTGGAAGGATGCTTCGGGAGAGCAGGACAATAGCGGTGGTCGGTATATCCGATCGTCATGGACGCGCAAGCAAAGGCGTTGCTGAATATTTGTCCGATTACTACGAAGTCATTCCCGTCAATCCGATGCTCACCGAATGGCAGGGCAAGAAGTGCTATCCTTCGCTTGCTGAAATTCCAAAAGATATTGCGATTGACCTCGTCGATGTATTTCGTCGCTCCGTCGATGTGCCGCCGGTAGTGGAGGATGCGATAGCGAGAAAGGTAAAATTTATCTGGTTGCAGCAGGGTATTGTCAATGAAGCTGCTGCCCAGAAGTCCGAGGCGGCTGGCATTCCCATTATTATGGATGCCTGCCTGGCCGTTGAGCATGCCAAGCGAAGAACAACTTAACGGAATGATGATTGTTGGGCGATCTTTGTGATCGGCAAATAGCGGATTATTGGAGCTGGTTCATGTCTGCACAAACACCAGCATGCAGGGTGCCTCTCCAACTAAGGCCTAACTTCATCCTGTACTCTGCCTTATTTGTGATATCAGCAGGGCAACTTTCAGCAATAGGTCTCGAATAGGTTGTAGTCTGTAGTGTATGGCGCGACGGGCCCATCTTGCTTGATCGCCTACTTTTCCAGTGATAAAATCTTTGGTTAACTATATGAATATACTCTGTTATATTGTTCCACTTGCCCACTGTGGGAAAATGGGATACACTGTGAATATGGCACGACAAAGTACGCTGACAAGGAGTACAGATTCAAAGGGGCGAATCACCTTAGGCGAGGAATTCGCCAACCGTACCATGCTGGTCGAACGAAGCGGCGACGATATCGTTCTGCGCCTTGCACGCGTTATTCCGGAGCGAGAAGCCTGGCTCTACGATAACGGTACCGCACTAGCATCAGTTCGTCGTGGCTTGAGCGAGGCCAGGGCTAAAAGGTTGGCGTCCAAGGGCCCGGATCTTGTGGCGGCAGCGAAATTAGCTGAGCAGCTCCAGGATGAGTAATGTCCTATATAGCACGCTGGACCGTCGAGGCGGACGCCAAGTTCCGAGAGCTTCAGGCAGCGGCGCTCTCTTCCCTGCAAGCTCGCCAAAAGAGCAAGAATACCAAGGCCTCCAAGACTGAGGGGCTGTTCAAGCAAGTGCATAAGTGTGTCACCCTTCTTTTACAAAACCCGAGACATCCGAGTCTCAATACTCATGAATACGACTCGATTGAAAATCCCTATGACTCAAACAAAAGGGTATTTGAGGCCTACGTACAGAACCGCACACCAGGAGCCTACCGACTTTTTTGGTGCTTTGGTCCTCAGCGGGGTGAAATTACCATCATAGCAATTACTCCTCATCCCTAGGCGCCCTTCCTCCTCCCCACGGTTTGAAGGAGTGAATAGTTTCATCGAGTTGCAGCATTTACTGTGAGGCAAGTGCTGCGAATAATCGGAAGAATGGAATTTAAGGAAACTTTTCCACACTTTTCTCGATATACTCCCGGAACCCTCGATTGGTATGCCTTAGATCCGAGTTATACGCATGAGTTTAGCCTCCAGGGAGCGTCGTGACGATTTAATCGCTGAGTATCGCGATTACGTCCAGCATGTCGTGGGATATCTCATTCAGTCTATGGGACTTCCCAATCAACTATTTGATGACTTTGTTTCGGCCGGCTATCTGGGTCTAGTCGAGGCCGCCGAACGCTTCGATTTCAGTTCCGGCTACCCCTTCAAGAACTTTGCCTTTCTGAGAATCCGTGGTGCCGTCATAGATTCTATCCGGCAGAGCTCCGAACTCAGCGGGAAAGCATATCGCTACGCAAAAGCCCTGCAGGCTAGCGATGAGATGCGACAGGACTGCGCAGCAGATGGAAAATTCATGCATGATAGGCCCGCTATGACTCTCGACTCCGTCATGGAATACGCGGCGCGAAGCATCATGGCCTATAGGCTCGTGATCGGGGCCGATATGCAGGGAGTGAGTACGGCCGGTGGGTACGGAGAAGATCCCGAGACGCAGCTCTCTAGCAAGCAAAGCGAAAATAATTTTCGCGATCTGATAGCAACTTTACCGGAGAAAGAGCGAATAGTGATTGAGGAGTATTACTTCAATGACAGGACATTCGCTGAAATTGCCGAAGCTCACGAGGGATTCTCAAAGTCCTGGGTTTGCCGTCTTCATGCCCGAGCTCTGGCAAGGTTGCATCAGACCGCGCAGTCTCGCAGCCAAGAAGCGGCGGACCTACGCCCTTAAATACCTTCTGCTCATGCTGCTGCTTGTCGGATGCAATGAGCAAATCGTTCATAACTTATCTGAAGGCGAGGCAAATCGTCTGTTGAGCCGCCTTCATGATGCGTCGATTGATGCCCGCAAGGACCGTCAGGCGGATGGCAAGTGGATGATCGGAGTTCCCGCGGATGCAACCGTTGCGGCCATAAAAATTCTGGATACTTCGCGGCTGCTCCGCAGCGAAGAAGGGTCGCAGGATGCTGGAACTTCCCTCGTTATGAGCAAGGAGGAGCAGAGACTACGCTCCGAACGGCTGATGAGCGGCGGCATCGAACGCACCATTAGTAGCCTGCAAGGAGTTCTCGAGGCCCATGTGCACCTGAACTTGCCGGTCAACGATCCTCTCTTCGGCTACCGTCTACAAAATGGAGCCGGCTCAGCCAGTGTCTTGGTGGTTGCGGAGGATGCGGGGCTGGTTAATAGGGCGGACGTAGTTGCCCTGGTGTCAGGGGCTGCCGGCATCGAGACGAAGGCTATCTCTGTAGTGGTGTCGAGCAGCAAGGAATCTTCGCGCTCTGCGAGCCCTAGGAATAGGAATGAGGGCGATGCTCTGACGGTAGACGACTTGGTAGCACCGTTTGGGCGGAACTGGATGGTACCGCTGGCCTGCGCATTGATCCTGCTCGCATGTCTTCTGGCACTACTTCTGTGGAGAGGAGCACACAAACATGGGACAACCGCATGAGTTTGCATAATCTCATTTCCTCGGACTCCCCTTGGGTAGAGTCAGTCGTTGCGGCCCTGTACCTCCATCACGTCGAGCCGCGCCCCGAAATGTTTTCATCGGAACACTATCCACTGATCCGAGCAGCCTGGGAGCAGGTGCGGGCTCTGCCTGAGGCATGGGCGACCGAGCTCTGTCTGGAAACTCTAGGGTGCGAAAATGCTGAAGCGTAGAGGGTTGGCGCTCAACGAACAATTTCCCGACTGGCTCAGTAAGTTGGAATGTATATTTGCGTCGGCTCTCGCACATGTCTTCGACGCTGATATCGTTGCGTCGTTTCGATCCTCTCGGGACGATTCGGCGCGCTTAGACGCAGGGCTGCACTTTTGTACTGTGTCCGATGCGGAGTTTTCCTTGAATATCGAGATGGAGCGAGGGGAGGCCGACCACATAGAGGAATACTCTCGGCTCATACGACTGCTCTCCCATTTTCATGAGCTGGCCCCAGGCTATGTTCGGGCTGTGCCTGCTCTCCGCCAGCAACCGCAATTTTTTGCCGTCTTTGCGCTGCGCTCCCAGGCGGGAATGCCCTTAGGTAACCTGCGATTTGCCAGTTCCAAGCCGCTCGATTTTCCCGGCGCTCTTGTCGGCAATTCGATGGAACCCGCTCCAGGACCCTGGGTTCGCTTGCAGGTGAGTGTCAGGGTGCCGAGCGCTTGTGAACTAGGAATCGAGTCGCAACGATTCCGTGCAGACATCGAAATCAACTCGGTTCCTTTGCAGCGAAGCTTTCGGGGACGCCTAGCGTCACAGGGCAGGAACATTCAGCTTTTTGTGGAAAAGGAGGGAGTAGGGATGGAAGATAAATTAGAGGAAAAGCTGCCAGTAACTTTGTCCCTGGGTGAGATTGAATTGACACTTGATGAACTTCTACGTCTGAGACCGGGCATGTGTCTGGAATTCGAGCGCCCAGAGAAATTTGAGGCCATGCTGCTCGTAGGCGGGGTTCCATGGACACCGGCACTGGTTCACATTCAGGATCGCGAGGTGGTTCTGGAAATGCTGGAAGGAGAGCAGGGGAAAATTTCGCAAAGGAGGGAAATGACAAGCAACTTCTGTCCAGAAACCTCGATTAATGGTGTAGCCCCAATTTAACAACCTCTTTAGGGACGATTGCTTATGGAATCAATTCAGGGAATTACCGCGGCCGCCGATCGCTTGGCCAACTCGGCGCTTGAACGCTTCATGCCGGAGCCTAAGAACAGTTTGGGTCTGACTTTTCAGGGCGCGCTCAAGGGAGCTTTGAGCGTCGCAACCGATGCTGGCAGCGGGGTTTTCTCTGGAATTGATGGCGGCTATGTGGCCCTACTCAATGCGCAAATCGAGACGCAAAAGCAAATGCAGTTGGTGTCGATGGAGTCGAACATCGAGAAGTCTCGACACGAAACGCAAATGGCAGCGATTCGAAACGTGCGAGTCGGCTAATCGAGGAGCACGTCGGCCGGCGAGGCCCGCTACTCGATGGGCCTCGCCATTTAGTTGGATTCTTGCACCTGGGCAAATTATCAATGCGAGACTTAGTAGTTCCGATAGCAGTTGTATGCACTTTAGCCAGTCTGCTACTGCCGCTTCCTCCCGCTGTTCTCGATACCCTCTTGATAATTAATCTACTGCTTTCACTCTTACTCTTGGCAAGTAGTCTCTACATTAGTGAACCGCTTAAGCTCTCCGCGTTGCCGTCTATGCTTCTGCTCGGCACGCTATTTCGGCTCGCGCTAAATGTATCTACGACACGCATGATTTTAAACACTGCTGAGGCCGGGCAGGTGATTCAAGCCTTCGGTGAAGTAGTTATTCAGGGAAACCTAGTCGTTGGCACTGTCGTCTTTCTGATCATTACCATCATCCAATTCATGGTAATCGCTAAGGGCGCGGAGCGGGTGGCAGAGGTCTCAGCCCGATTTACGCTCGACGCTCTGCCTGGTAAGCAAATGTCGATTGATGCTGATGTTCGAGCCGGCCTCATCGACTTCGAAACAGCCCGGCAAAAGCGGCAGGACTTACAAACCGAGTCTCGCTTCTACGGTGCTCTTGATGGTGCCATGAAATTCATCAAGGGCGATGCGATCGCTGGCATAGTCATAGTTGCGATAAATATCGTCGGCGGCTTCATCGTTGGTATAGCGATGCATGGACTGGGTATCAAGGCAGCACTCTCTATTTATACGCTACTAACTGTGGGCGACGGGCTGGTTTCGCAAATTCCAGCCTTGCTTAACGCGCTAGCCGCCGCAATCGTCGTAACCCGAGTTTCCAAGGGCGACGGGGAGTCGTTGGCCCGCGAATTGCCGCATCAGCTCGGACAACTTCGCAGTGTAAAGCTCGTCGTTGCCTCCCTGGCCATGCTTCTCGGTCTCATCCCGCATATGCCTCTGCTGCCTTTCGGAGCAGTCGCGCTCCTTACCTTCTTCAGCACCTTTTCCGGCTCGAAGAGAGAGGAGGGGCAGCAGGACCGAACCCCGGAGTTCCAACCGCGCAGTCCGGTGGCCCTTAGCATCGAACTCAGCGTTGATGCCGGTCAGGCACTGCGCAAACTCGGGACGTTTGCGCAGTCGATAGATACACTGCGTCAACGTATCTTTGAGCGACACGGGCTCATACTTGGCCTGCCCGATGTAGTTCCCGTCCCGGAATCAAGCGGATTTTCGATTTTTGTGCGCGGCGTGCAAGCGCTCCAAGCGCCCATTCCGGGCACGACTCAGCAGCTGGCTGACGCAATCGTTGCAGGATTGGAGGAAACCATCACGAGCCGTCTCAGTGAATTTGTCGATGATATACTTACGAGACGGTCGCTTGATCGGCTAGAGCGTGAAGCGCCCGAACTCGTGGCTACGGTCATTCCCGGAGTTATCAGCGTGACACAGTTGACTGAGCTGCTGCGAGGACTCATTTCCGAGGGAATTCCAATTCGAAACTTTGATGTGATCTTGCAAGCCATAGCCGAACGAGGTGCCAAGGCCAAAAATGAGCGAGTCTTGCTCGAAGACGTGCGAGTTGCCTTGCGTCGGGTCATAACCGCACAGTTTCAGTCTTCAACGGGGACGATCGAATCGCTCGTTCTAGCTCCGCTCTACGATGCTGCACTGCACGGGGCTGAGCGCGAGGGGCGTCCGCTTGAGGAGTCCGTTCTACAGAGACTGAGTCGTGACCTACGCCTTAGCCCGGTCGCGGAGGCAGTTATCGTATGCTCAAAGGGTGCGCGTAAGCTGTTGTACGAACTGGTGCTTGGACTGGGGGTGAAACGGACTATCCTAGCCTATGAGGAGATCTGCGATGAGGGAAGGATTCTTGTGCAGCGCGGCATGGTCGGTAGCGCCGATGGACAGCGCGAAATCTTGGAGGCCTTGGCGGCATGAGCAGTCGATTCTGTACTTCTTTTGCAGTCGCGATCATTCTTTGTTCCTGTGTATCTGCAGCAAAGTCACCGTCAGGCGAGATGCAGCGCGTAGCCCGAGAACTTATCGATCAGGGAACGGCATTGCTTCGACAAGGTCGCCTTGACGAGGCAGCCGCCGCATACACTATTTCCCTTGAAGTCTATCCTGGCGCTACCGCTGTCGATGGGCTCGGTTGTGTCGCCTTTGCCCGCAACGACATGGAACTTGCCGAGAAGTTGTACCTTCGCAGTTTAGCGTTTGATCCCTGGTACGTCGACGCTGCGCGCAACCTTGCCGCTGTCTATGAACATACGAACCGCGCTCAGTCTGCCCGTGAGCTTTATCAGCGGGTCCTGAACGCTGATCCACGAGATGCTCGGGCCCGAAACAACCTTTCGGCCGCCCTTTCTGATTCTGGCGACGTGCAGGGAGCTCGTGAGCAAATCCTAGGAGCGGCGGTTGTAGCCGATCACCCCATTATTCGCGACAATCTCAAAACCCTGGATTCGATCGAAAATATTCATTACTCTGAGGCGCACTAGTATGGTTAAGCAGCAATCAAAACAAAAATCAAGAAATGCTCCGGGTATACCCAAGAGGGCTACGCCGCGGCGGACTGAAACGAGATCGACGAGTCCTAGCGGGTCGCAATGGAGCGATGAAATTCAGGCCCTTCGAGGTCAAACGTTTGCAAATCTGGAATGCGCAATTGAGAGTCTTGCCGAGGCAGTTCTCGAGAAAGCAGGTTCGACTCCGGAAATACGGGAGCAGGAGAAGCGCTTTTTGATTGATTTGCTGCGTACCGACGTTCAAATTTGCGAGATTTTGCGTGGGGCGTTGAAAATCGGTTGACTCAGGATTTAGGGGGCTCGACGGAATTAGAGGGAACCCCCTCAAGTGGTTTACTATCCTGCTTGTCGGTCTGCTTCTTTTCCCCAAGGCGTTTTCTAAGCCGCCCTAAGCGGGAAGCCGGGCCGTTACTTCGATCGATGCAGAAATTCATCATGGCTTCGATGAGTTGAGGCCTGCCACCTTGCGCAAACATTTTTGAAATTTCTACCGCACGCTTGAAATTCATCACTCGTCGCGGCATTTCTCGCTTGGCGGTTTCGAAGTGCCGCACCTGCTTGAGGGTGACTGCTAATTTATCCAGAGCGGTCATGATCAATGAAACGAGTGCTTCATTGCGATCTTTGGCAAATAGAATTGCGTCAGAGATCTGCTCACCCTTGGTGGCCATGATGATCGCCTCGTCTATGGAGTCCTGTGTAAACGGCTTAACGATATATCCTCGCGCACCGATTATGAGCAAATTGAAAACGTCGTC
>JAYRHW010000267.1:0-19159 GCA_041907145.1 Bdellovibrionota bacterium | reverse complement strand
TGCCCCAGACGATTGAGGCCATCAACCATGCCAAGGCGGCGAATGTTACGATAGCCGTAGCAATCAATAAGATCGATAAGCCGGGCGCGAACGTAGAGAAGATTAAGCAGCAGTTGGTCGAGCACGGATTACAGCCGGAAGACTGGGGCGGCGATACCATGTTCTTCCAAGTTTCGGCGCTCAAAGGGACGGGAATCAAGGAAATGCTGGAAGGGTTGTTACTCCTTGCTGACGTAAAGGAGCTCAAGGCCAACCCCGACCGTAAAGCTCGCGGAACTATCATCGAAGCTCGCCAGGAAAAGGGGCGCGGCACCGTGGCTACCGTACTTGTTCAATCCGGAACACTGCACGTCGGGGAGATTTTCGTCGCGGGCGCGAACTATGGCCGCGTTCGCTCAATGACCGATGACAACGGAGAAAAGCTTGAATCTGCCGGCCCATCAACACCGGTCGAGATCACCGGTCTGGATGCCGTCCCGGAAGCCGGAGAGGATTGCCTCGTGGTTGATACCGAGGCTGATGCTCGTGAGGTCGCCCTCAACCGTGCGACGGTTCGTTCCGCTAAGGCGCAGCGCGCCCTGGCCACTGGACCGATTACACTCGAAGAATTTGCTCGTCGTGCTAATAACATGACTGTCGCTGAGCTTAACGTCATCCTCAAGGCTGATGTGCATGGTTCGGTGGAAGCTGCAAAGGAGGCTATCGAGAAGCTCTCGACACCAAAGGTCAGAGTGCGCGTATTGCATGCGGCAGTTGGGGGCATTAACGAGAGCGACGTTCAGCTTGCTATCGCTTCGAAAGCCATCGTGGTCGGCTTCGGCGTACGCGCCGACGCTCGAGCAACAGCCGATGCCGAGTCAGTTGGCGTACAGCTTCGCTTTTATAGGATCATTTACGAGTTGATCGACGACGTGAAGAAGGCCATGGCCGGACTACTCGAGCCGATCAAGGAGGAGGTGCGCCTTGGACGTGCCGAGGTTCGCGAGACTTTTCCTGTGCCGAAATTGGGCATGGTGGCGGGATCGTACGTTGCGGACGGTATGATCCGACGCGGAGCGTTCTTGCGGCTTTTGCGTGATAATCGCGTGATCCACGAGGGCAAGATGGCTAGTTTGCGCCGCTTCAAGGATGACGTGCGTGAAGTGCAGACAGGATTCGAATGTGGTATCGGAATCGAAGGCTATAACGATATCAAGACCGGCGATGTGATCGAGGTCTTTGAAATCAAAGAAATTGCCGCAACTCTAGATTAGGATTTGTCGGGGCGGAAGGGCGGTGATTCATGGCCAAGCAGCGTCGTGTGCATAGAGTAGCAGAGAAGGTTCGTGAGTCGGTGGCTCTAGAGCTCCAGCGCTTGGCTGATCCTCGCTTCCACCTAGTCACTATAAGTTCGGCGGTCGCCAGTCCTGATTTGCGCAATGTGAAAATTTACTGGATGGTGAACGGCGGTCCTGACCGGCGGGAGGAAGTTGCCGACGCGTTTCAGTCAGCCTTAGGAGTTTTTAAGCGCATTGTGGGGCGCGAGCTTGGAATTAAATTCGTGCCTGAGCTGACTTTCTATTACGATGATACGCTGGACGCCAGTGAAGAGGTGCAGCGCCTCTTCGATAGAATACGAGCTGACGATCAGGCAAACGGACGACCGACAATTCAAGACCCTAAGGATCCCCAGACCTAGTTTTGAGGACTTTTATGACTTCGAATTCCCTGGCCGAAATCGCAGCAGCGCTGAAATCGGCTAGGCGCATCATAGTCATGAGTCATTACAACCCCGATCCTGACGCATACGGATCGAGCTGCGGTTTGGCGTTGGGTCTGCAGTCACTCGGCAAGGAAGTTGCTTTGGTAAATGAGAGCGGCGTCCTTCCGCGCCTGACCTGGATTCCCGGAGTCGAAAAAATCCAAAGCACTCTCCCCGAGGGCAACTGGGATGCGTTAGTTGCCTGCGATTGCGGAGACCGGGGGCGAGTCGGGGATTCTTTGAAATCACGCATTTCGAATTATCCGGTTGTCGTCAATATCGATCACCATGCTTCGAACGACTACTTCGGCACGTTGAATTACGTCATTCCTGATGCCTGCTCCACCTCGGAATTGATTGCTGAGGTGCTTGAAGCGTTGCGGGTGTCCGTGAATGCGGATATGGCGACCTGCCTTTACGCCGGACTCTCCAGCGACACGGGGTCCTTTAAATATTCGTCTACATCTCAGAAGACGTTTACCGTAGCTTCAAAGCTCGTTGCCTACGGCGCTAGCCCGTTTGGGATAGCTCAGCATCTGTACGCTAGTAATTCTTCTGAGTCAGTGAAGCTACACGCTGAAGCCCTTTCGAGACTTAGGCTTCTCGATAACGGCCAAACAGCATTTGTGGCCGTCACGTCCGAGATGCTGTCATCGAGCGGCGCCTCACGGGAGGATGCCGACCCGTTGGTGGATATCGCTCGGGACATCGAGGGAGTGATCGTCGCGGTGCTGTTCAAGCAGGACGAGGGTCTTTGGCGCGTGAGCTTGCGGGCAAAGGGATCGAAAGTCGACGTATCGAAAATTGCAACTCTGTTCGGCGGGGGCGGGCACAAGGCGGCGGCAGGTTTTCGTTGGCGCCGGGATAGGGCAGAGTTGGAGTCCAAGTTATTTTCGGAAATTACTCAGGCGTTACAGTAGTCATGAAATCCGGCGTGATTTTGATAGATAAAGCTACGGGCCTCAGTTCGGCTGCCGTGGTGGGGCGGCTGAAGCGTTCCTTGCACCTCGACCGCATCGGTCATGCGGGAACCCTCGATCCCATGGCCAGTGGACTACTGGTCTGCCTCTGCGGTGCCGCCACGAGGCTTGCAGATTATGCCCAGGGTGGAATCAAGGTGTACTCGGGAGAGATTCAACTTGGAATTCGAACCAGCAGTGACGATTTAGATGGCGAGATTTTGACCCGATCCGAGGAGATCCCCTCATTCGCTACCATCGAGAGCGCCATCCCTGCTTTTGTAGGGCATATTTCGCAGGTTCCTCCGCGAATTAGCGCCGTAAAGATAGACGGCGAACGCTCTTATCGTCGCGCCAGGCGCGGAGAGGATTTCGAGATCACGGCGCGGCAAGTGCAAGTCCTTGCGTTTGAGATAGCGCCGCTGGCAGATCCTTCCCGCGTTGCATACCGCGTGCGCTGCTCAAAAGGTACCTACATTCGATCCCTGGCCCGCGATTTAGGGGAGAAGCTCGGCTGCGGGGCATGTATCGCTACTTTGCGTAGAGAAATCACCGAGCCATTTTCAGTCGCGTCTGCTAAGTCGCTCGAGGACGTTACTGCAGCAGATATCTTGCCTTGGAATGCTCTATTCCCCTCGATAACGAAAATATCGGTGACTGAGACGGAAGCTCGGCGGCTCCTCAACGGCGAGCGCAGAGTTTTGGCTGATGTAGTAGGGCGGCTGCCAAGCGCCGATATTCAGCTGGCGGTGTACGGCGCCGATCGGCCCCTTGGCTTGCTACGTAATACCGGAAAAGTTTGGGACTTTGTATTGAATGTCGGCTAGGGAGAATTCGAAATGCCATCTCTTGTCGTTATAGGCGCTCAGTGGGGCGACGAAGGAAAGGGGAAGGTTGTCGATTACCTTACCTCGAATGCTGACTGGGTAGTCAGATTTCAGGGTGGCAACAACGCCGGACACACCCTTGTCGTCGATGGCAAGGTAACCAAGCTCCATTTGGTGCCCTCCGGGATCTTGCGAAAGGATACTCGCTGTCTCATCGGGGCGGGCGTTGTCATCGATCCGATCGTTTTCCTCGGTGAGCTTGAAGGGCTGCGGAAGAACGGCGTCGATGTCAGCCCCGCGCGCTTGGTGATTGACGGCAATGCCCATTTAATTTTGGGCTACCACGGCGCGGTTGATAGGGCCCGTGAGGAGGCGAAGGGCGCCAATAAAATTGGAACTACGGGTCGTGGCATCGGACCAGCTTATGAGGATCGGGCTAGCCGTACCGGAATACGAGCGGCCGAGCTGTTCGCCTTGACAGAGCTCAAGGAGAAGCTGGCTGAGAATATACGGGAAAAGAATTTGTACCTCGAGCACGTGTTGAGGAGTCCTGTGCGGATTGCATTTGATGAGATTTGGCAGCATATAGAGCGGGCGGCCCGCGAGATATGTCCGTACATTGGCAACGTGAGTCTCTTGGTGCACGAGGCGCTCAAGCATGGCGACAAGGTCGTGTTTGAGGGAGCGCAGGGCACGTTGTTGGACCAGTCCTTTGGCACATTTCCGTTCGTAACTTCCTCCAGTACTATTTCAGGCGCGGCCTTAACCGGGGTCGGCGTTGGACCCTCTGCCATAGACTATGTTCTTGGTGTTGCAAAAGCCTACTGTACCCGTGTCGGTAGCGGACCGTTCCCAACCGAGATATCAGGAGAACTCGGCGACCGCATTCGTGAACGAGGCGGAGAATATGGCACGACCACCGGACGGCCACGACGCTGTGGCTGGTTCGACTGTGTGGCCATGAAGCGCGCGGTGCGTCTTAACGGCGCTGATTCCCTGGTGATTACCAAGCTTGATGTTCTCTCCGGACTTGAAAAGATTAAGGTATGTATCAGCTATATGCTGGACGGCCAAAAGATCGATGATATCCCGGCCTTGGCCTCCGAATATGCTAAGGTGGTACCGATTTTCATCGAGATGGATGGATGGAGCGAGAACTTAGGGGGGATCACCAAGTGGCATCAGCTTCCGGCAAGCGCCCGGCTTTACCTCAGCACGCTCTCGGAGATCATTGCGTGTCCGATCTCTGTCGTTAGTGTTGGAGCCGAGCGCAGCTCGACCTTGTTCTCGAGTGGAGCGAGCTATATAAAGAATTTTGTCTCCGAGGGGGCTCTATGAGCGTAGACGCTTGTGCCGCAGGCGAATCCGAAAAGTCGCTTGGCGGCGGCGGTCAACTCGTTTTGATCGTTGACGATGAGCTTGGGATACGGAAATCGCTGGAGGCGGTGCTTCAAGACGAGGGATTTCGCACGATCGTCGCGCAGGATGGCAGCGAAGCGTTGCGAAAAGTCGGGGAATGCAAGCCGACATTGGTTCTGCTCGACATTTGGATGTCGGGAATGGACGGTATCGAAACTTTGGTGAAAATCAAGGAAATAGCGCCGCAGCTCCCTGTTATTATGATTAGTGGCCATGCGACCATAGCGACTGCTATCGCAGCAACACGGCAGGGCGCGGCAGACTTCGTCGAAAAGCCGCTCGATTTGCATATGCTGCTCGCTGCAGTCCGCCGCGCCCTAGGGCTTGAATGCGCACTGCAGGATAGGAAGGAGAATCAGATCGATGATACGTCGCATATTGAACTCGGACGCTCTCTGCCGCTAAGCGATCTCAACCCAATCGTTTTTAGCGAGCAAAGGCTGCGCGGGAAGGAAGTAACCCAGCATACGTTGGCACGTTCTGCAGTGCTGTACGGACAGGGGCTGCATTCGGGGCGAAAGAGCGGTCTAATATTGGAGCCGCTGCCCGCCAATTCTGGTATTCATTTTGTCGGCGTATCAGAGACCACTCCGGTCCCGGCGCATGTTGATTTCGTTGAGTCGACGGGCTTTGCTACTACCTTGCGCTTGGGGCAAACTCAAGCTGGCACCATAGAGCATTTGATGTCCGCGCTCAGGGCGTACGGCATTTCGAATTTACTGGTCAAATGCAATGGCGAGATCCCGGTATTAGATGGATCCGCGCGGGATTTTTGCGCTCTCTTCGAAGAGGTCGGCATTGAAACCCAAGGAGGTGGCTGGTACGAGATTGCGATTCAGAAACCCATTCGGGTCGGCAAGGAAAGGGAATTCATCCAAATCGAACCGGCCGAGGGGTTTAGTGTCGAGTACACCCTCGACTATCCGAAGCCTGTCGGACGCCAGCATTTACATTTCAATCTAAGCGACGTGCGAAGCTATCGTACGGAAATAGCCCCGGCGCGCACATTCGGATTCGTGAAAGATATTGGAATGCTGCAGAAGATGGGCTTGGCACTCGGTGGACGATTCGATAACTTTGTGCTCTTTGGAGATGGCGGGCCAATCAACGACGCGCTGCGATTCGAGAATGAACCCGTACGGCATAAAATCTTGGACCTGATTGGCGATCTTTATTTGCTTGGCCGCCCGCTGCGCGGCAAGGTTACTGCTTGCATGACAGGGCATTCGGATAATATTGCTCTGCTCAAGGCCATTCGCGAGACGCTTAGGCCGTAGATTTTTACCGTAATACCAAATCATATCATTCGAATTCTCGGGCTCGGACCCTGCTCTCGAATAGTCCGAAGCCCGCCAGTGCGAATGGCCGGGAGGGATGACGATCTCTAAAGTTACGACAGCGATCCGATTAACTCGAGCCTATGCCTGGTCGTAGCGGTAAAATCCTCTCCCGCTCTTTTTGCCATACCATCCTGCCTCGACGTACTTAACAAGCAGGGGGCAGGGACGGTATTTGTCCTCGCCGAGTTCGCTGTGCAGGATGCGTAGAATATACAGCAGCGTGTCCAATCCGACGAAATCCGCCAGCGTAAGCGGCCCCATCGGCTGGTTGGTGCCAAGTTTCATGGCATTGTCCACGTCCTCGGGCTTCACGCCTTCCTGCAGCAAGTAGATTGCTTCATTGAGCATAGGGCACAGTATACGGTTTACGATAAAGCCGGGGCTATCGATGGCCAGCACCGTGGTCTTACCCATTTTTTCGGAGACGGCCTTGACGCTGCTATAGGTATCGTCGCTCGTCTGCAATCCGCGAATAAGCTCGACGAGCTTCATAACCGGAACAGGGTTCATAAAGTGAGCACCCATCACTCGATCAGGACGCTTCGTTCCGGCGGCGAGCCGAGTTATCGATATGGAGGAGGTATTGCTGGTGAGCAAGGAGTCCTTCGGCAGAATGCCATCAAGTTCTGTAAAGAGCTTGAGCTTGATGTCGAGGTTCTCGATGATGGCTTCGACGACCATATCGCAAGAGGAAAACTCGCTGAGCGCCTTAGGCGCCTTCAGTCTTGACCAAGTTTGCGCTGATTGGTCGGCGGTTATCTTCTCCTTTTCGACCAACTTCTTGAGCTGGCCTTGAATGCCTTTCATGCCGCGCTCAAGAGCAGCGGCATTGGCGTCCCAGAGCAGGCAATTGAAGCCGCTTGCCGCAGAAACTTGAGCAATGCCGGCGCCCATTTGACCTGCGCCGATAACTCCGATAGTGCGAATTTCTTTCATAGGTTTACCGTAAGAGGACAGTTGTAGTGCCTCTTAGTTCTAGTACGAGTTAGTCGGCCGCGCTAGCTTAGTGAGGACACATTTACCGCCCTGCAGGCTCTTGTGGTCAGGAACAAAATGCCTGTAATATTCACGCCTTACCACGGTCTGAGTCAGCGCCGATAGGAACGACGGTGCCGCAGCCGGATCCGGACCAAGGTGCCCGCAACGGAGTGGAATTCAAGTTGCAGGTAAGGTATTTTGCAGAGCCATTTTTATTCTGTTGGATTTTCATGTTTCGATTGGTTGCGCGGGATATTGCGATTGATTTAGGCACTGCTAATACTCTCATCTACGAGCAGGGCCGGGGCATCGTTCTCAACGAGCCGTCTATAGTTGCGCTCCGACAGGATGGACATCGTAAGCAGGCAGTAGCATACGGGGCTGAAGCCAAGGCCATGCTTGGGCGTACGCCAGAAGGGGTAAAGGTCATTCGTCCGGTGCGTACCGGAGTCATCGCTGACTTCGAAGTAGCAGGACTCATGCTCTCGCATTTTTTGGGAAAGGCCCGCCGCAAGTCGAAAGCCCTGTTTAAGCCGAGAGTATTGGTAGGGGTTCCCTCCGGGATCACTGAAGTTGAAAAGCGGGCGATTCGCGACTCTATTGAGGGGGAAGCTCGGGAAGTGAAATTGATTGACGAGGCGATGGCATCCGCCATCGGCTGCAACCTTCCGGTGACGGAAGCTTCAGCCAGTCTGATCGTTGACATCGGGGGCGGCACCACCGATATCGCGGTGATCAGTCTCAAGGATATCGTCTATTCGGTATCGGTTCGGCAGGGTGGGGACTCCATGGATGAGGCCATCATCAATTATCTCCGTCGCCGTCATCATCTGTTGATTGGTGAATCAACCGCTGAACTCATCAAAACTACCATCGGGAGCGCCCATCCGGACTACGACAATCAGCAAATGGAAGTGCGTGGCCGGAGTCTTACGAGCGGAGCTCCGGGCTGCATCGTAGTTACGGGCGGCGAAGTACGCGAAGCAATTAGTGAAGTGGTCTCTGCGATTATTGCCGCTATTCGTCAGGCCCTAGAGAATACTCCGCCCGAGCTTTCTGGCGACATTATTTCTACGGGCCTGTCCTTGGCTGGAGGCGGTGCCTTGCTCAAGGGGCTGGACCGTCGAATTGGCGAGGAGTTAAGCATCAACGTGAAGGTGGCGCAGGATCCCCTGGCTTCGGTGGTTGAAGGTGCTGGAAAGTGTCTGGACAATCCAGAGGTCTACCGGGATATCTTCATTTAGTCCGCAGCGGCGGAAGCCTCGAGCCGCTTTTCTTCCTCTTCGATTACTTCGAAATCCTTGGTGAGCACCGAAACGATGCCCCCAATGCTGCTGATGATTGCCACGGCAAAGAGCCACATGGCGCCAAATGCCACAGCTTGCTCGTTCGTCAGGACAGCAGGGAACAGGAAAAATCTATAAGACTGCTCGCGCACCCCCAGTCCATTCCAACTTAAGGGCAAGGTAGCCAAGATATTTACGAACGGGATGGTGGTAAGCAAAATCGGCCACGGCAGAGTCACTCCCAGCCCTTCCGCCATTACTGAATGGAGCCATAGTTGGGAGAAATGGAAGATCGTCGATAACACAGTGATGGCGAAAAGGGTTCCCGGCGAGCGAGGCAAGACTTGCAAAATTTGATGCACTATTCGCCCAAGCTTGGTGCCTTTGGGGATGATCCTAAAAATGATCGAGGGAGCAAATAGCCATACCCCAATGACCGAAATCAGCAGCCCTAGGAGCACCAACACCAACCGTTGATCGATAAGCGGCTGCCCGAAAAAAGCAATCGATATCAAGGCGATGCTGCTCAAGACTGCGAGTCCCTGTGCACGGTCGGCAATCACGGAGGCAAGAGCAACCGTTTTGCTTTTCTTGCCATCGGCCAGGAGGATCCCCCTGGCCACATCGCCGCCGACTGTTCCAAAGCCGAAGCAGTTAACGAACATCCCTATGAAATAGGCCTTGAGTGCGGTGCTCCAAGGCACGTCGATGCCGCCAGACCTTGCAATCAGCCACCATTTGAAGGAGCTCAGAATTTGCCCGGCGCTGAAAATGAGCACCACGTAGACCGCGGTATGGGTTGGAATACCGGCGATGATGCGTTCCAGGTCCTTTAGGTTTACAAAGCGTAATACCAGCCCGAGCATTACCAGGCTTATAAGGAGTTTAATGAATGACTTAATCTTCATGCGGCTATCGGCTGTATTCAGGCAGCGCCACGTTCTAACACTTAGCGACGAATCTTAACAGACTTCAGGAAGTTAGGCAGTTTACGAGCGTTTATGAGGGCTGCATTTGAGTAAGGGGTACGGGAGTGATACGAAAGGGTAGTATTTTCAGATGTATAACCTAATTCATGATCTCCCCCCACGATCCTCAAATCAGAAGTGCCTGTGAGGCGCTAGCTAACGCGCAACTTTCTTTGCTCAAAACGCAGGCAATCGAACTCGATCAGTTTGAATTGGCAGGCTGGCTGGAGGAGCGAGTGCCTGCAGCGAGATGTCTGGGTGAGGCGGCTTTTGAACTTTGGCGTCGCGTTGGCTCGACAGAGCTCGGTTCCGAGGAGCCCTTCAATAGAGCAGAACACTACTCAATTTTTCTTCGAACTCTGGCTGATGCCGCCGTACGAGCTGTGCACGGTGATGGCGCGAAAACTCAGAGCACCGCCTATCAGGTCGCGGTGCTTCGTGCGGCCGGAGTTTCCGATTATGAAACTCGCGCGGAGGTGAATCCGCAGCTCGAGCAGCAAATGGACTCGACACACTTCACTCGCGTGCCTACTCCCGCGATGAGAGATACTCTTGCTCGACTGGAGGCGCTGACAGGGGTTCCCTGGAAGTATGTGTCCGGTCCTGGAAATCTCGAAATAGGAGCCGTGCTGAGCGGCGAAGGAGCCTATCACTGCCGACTTGAGGCGGAGGGCGCGGCACGGGCGCTTACCGGCGCCCTCAATCAGGTCGGTAGATCCCGGCATATCGACGGCAAAGTCGCGTACCTTTGCCGAGCTGTGAGTGCCGAGGACGAGTACGCCTTGGAGGTCTCGGTCCCAGCAGATATTGCGGAGGATCAGCATTTTGCTCAGGCGTTAACTGCTTCGGAGGGCATTCGCACCTTGAAGCGCTGCTTGGCACGTTTGCAATATGCCAAGCACTATACCGAATTCCAGCATCAAGAGTCCGCGGCGCGCGAGGCTCGGGCGGCCGGGTCCCAAGGCCCGCACTACGAAGATTTGGTCGTCGAGAAGACAAGAGTTGATAGAGAATTGCTGCTAAGCGATGAGCTCAAGCGCCTCACTAGGTTGCCGACACTACCGCCGGACTTGTTGCAGCGCGGCTATTCGTTGATGTTCGAGCATGAAGCGACCAGGGACCTGGCTCAAGCGATTCTTTGCCGAGTGGCCGATCAAGCCGGAGTGAGCTCCGGGGCAAGTCCTTGGACGAGTAAGTTGCACGCCTATGATCGCCGCTTCGAGTTGCATCTCCCGCCTTCCTGG
Source organism: Bdellovibrionota bacterium (assembly GCA_041907145.1). Classification (GTDB taxonomy): domain Bacteria; phylum Bdellovibrionota_C; class UBA2361; order UBA2361; family JAFLCA01; genus JAFLCA01. The sequence goes on along the minus strand of JAYRHW010000267.1, from coordinate 8,397 downwards.
GTAGAGGAAGTTGAGTTTCGGCTCATCCTCGAGCTAAATTCCGAAGTGCGTGAGATGCTCCGTGCCGTAGCAATCGAGGATCGCGAGCTTATGCTTGATCTCGAGGCTGCGCAGGAGGATTTCGTGTCCGCGGTCGAGCAGGCGCGCCAGGATCACATGGAGGGTCGAGTATTGAGCGCAGCAAAAGATGTTGATACTTCCCTTACCCAGCAGCTTCGCATCGCCTTGGTCAACAGTATCGTCGCAATTAACCCGACCAGCTTGCATATTTCGGAAAGCGTTGCAAACCAGCTTACTTCGGCGTCCCCGCGTTCTCTAAATGAATTTCTCGCAGCGCAGAGCCTTCCGTGGCTGCTCCAGGAAGAGAGTGAGCGGCTGCGCCGATTAGAGGGCTTAATCGCTGATGTTAGTGCCGAGTGTCGGGAAAAGAGCATCCCCGTCAGCCCGCATTGCGCGCAGCGCGCGTTTACTGTTTCCTTTGATTCCCGCTTCTGCGAACGTGCTGAGCGCTATCTTGATTCTATGGACCGGCTCGTTACGGGGATCGTACTATAGAAGCCTCGATTCTATGCCATCGCCAGCCTTTCCAAACCAGCATCAGGCGAGACACGCGGCACTGCTTAAGGAATGCGGTGTGGAGAATGTTTCGAGAAACTATACCATTCAGTCTAGTTTTGATGCCTTGCCAAGTAACTTGTTGATATTTGCCGACGGTCCGCTGCGTGGTGCCGGCGTTTTTAGGCTTACCGTGGAGAGTGATCCTCTAGCCATCGAGAGCAAGCTCTTCCTCGAATTAGGGACCCCGTGTCCCATTCGGCTCCTTACAAAGGAGTATCTGGCCTTTGTCGGGCATGTGCGTCTCCTCAATGGCCTCATTCTCGGCTTGGGGGAAAGCTTCCCCCGTGACTGGCTCAAGTATCAAGTGGAGATAGGGGACCGCTATGAAGTTGTCGCGTTTGACAGCCAAGCGGAGCCGGGTGCCATGAACATAGTGTCGGACCTGTTCAGGGGGGATTTTGATCGGCACCTTACCTTCGTGCCCTACGAGTACCCGACAGCTCGGCATCCGCCAGGCACGGCGGAAGGCGTCGAAGTGAGAGCTCCGCACGGATTCTCGCGTAAGCTTGCGGTTGGTGGCGCAATCGTTGCGCTTGGCGCTGCTGCCTGGTTCGGGGCTAGACAGTGGGGCAGGTCGGACCCCGATCGAGCGCTAAACGCTGCGCTGCACTCGGTCGGAATAAATTCTCCTATAGAGCTTGGAATGAGCTCAGCTGAGGAGGCGATTGCGGCGTACAAGGCGAAAGACTACGAGCGCGCCATCCGGCTCTTCGGGTATTCATCACGGCTATTCGAGGATATCGCAAAGAAGGATGGCGAGCTGCACGCACTCGATCTCAAGCTCTTTGATCTGGCCATGGATTTGAAGCGGAAAGATTCTGCGGAATTTCGGGACTTGCAGCGGACGCTGCTCGAGATTTCCAAATTCAAAGTCGCTATGCGTGAGCTAGTTGTCGACCTCTATCCGCTGAAATTTTCCGACAATCTTGATCCAGAGGTGCGCAGCGCGCTCGAGGGAGCGCTTGACAGAATGAGGTAGCACTCTTTAAGCCGCCAGCAGCGTGGCAAAGCGATCGTGATTAAAAGTGGTTCCCGAGTCCTGCTCCGCAAGCCAAGGATAGAACCGTTCGGCTAGAAGCCAGCGTAGAACCTCGTACGAGCGCTCGCTTTCCACGGACTTTAGGAACTTTGCCAACCGAAACTCAGGCTCGAGTCGCACGACGAAACGGTCGAGGGCCTTTTCGGGCTCGCGAATACTCGGATCGAGCCCGCGTTTGCCCCTGCCGGTCGAAACCATCATTTCCTCGTCTCTGACGAAGAACATATAGCGGGCTACGCAGCGAATGTATCCCGCTGCGGCATCTGCCCCCACGTTCGGATCTTCTCGGACAGACTCCGCCCATGCAGCCAGCAAGGGACTTTCACGCACGATGGCTTCTGACGCGGGCAATTCGGGGAAGAATGTTCCTCGCGGATAGCTATGAGGATCGAATTTAGTCAGCCCTTTGCGGTGCAGATATTCATAGAAATCATTCAATATGATCGAGCGGGCGGAGTCTCCCTGCCAGCCTGAATATTGCTTGAGGAATGCGTCTAAGCGCTCGAAAGGCTCCTTGAGGATTAAATCGTTTAGGGCTCTGGCAGGGTGCAGGGATCCGGATTCTATTGCTCTGCGATCTTCTGCGCTGAGGTAATTTTCTCGCAGATAGCGCAGGTAACGGCGCACTACATTCTTATAGTTGGCGGCTGTGGCCTCGGAAAAATAAGTATCCAGCTCGGCTCCCCATTTAAGGAGCAGCTCATTTCTTCTGACCATATGGTCGTCGAGGGACTTCTCCAGACGAAAACTTTGACGGTTGTAGTCTCGAACGTCAAAGTTCGTGAGGTTCTGAGTGTGCGCCCACGGCAAAAGGTGCGTGACAAGAAGTGAGCGAGCTTGGTGCACTCCTTGCCTGCTCTCCGGCGTTTCCTGCGCCCGTAGGTGGGTCATGATGGTGGGGAGATCGAGCTTTCGAAGGCTGCGCGCGAGTAGGGTATTCAGGCGTTCAGAAGAATCCGCCGAGGTAAGGGCCGTCTCTAATGCATGGGGCTCATGCTGCGTGGTGAGAAGATAGCAAAAGAACTTAAGGCCCTGAGCGCGATAATGCTTCGCCGACTGTTCCGTCAGTTCCGCTCGGTCTGTCATTCCCGAGAGTTTCTTCGCCCAGCTCTGGTAGATGTTGGTTTCAGCCACGCGGTGGCTAAATCGATTCTCATGGTGAGAGGGAAGCTGAGAGGCCGGAGCGTCAAGGGGGAACGGCTCTAGTACGGTTGCGCTTGGGGATGGGCACATAACGAACTACCTACGAATACAACGCGGCAAACTTACCACCGGGGGTGGGGCTAGTCACGATAAGTCTACCAGCCCCCTTGGTCCCTCTAAGTGGTTAAAATCTCGACCTTTCTCAGCATGTAAGGTGGGCGTCGCCGAAGCGCAACTAGCCGTAGCCAAGAGATCGTGCCTTTGTTAGCAGCGCCTCTGGTCCTATACTTCCCCTATGCCAGGCGATTTGTCCGCCTCTCAGCATTCCCGACCAGTGCAGGATAACGCGCCTGATAGCGCTCCTCTCTTCTCTTCCCATCGACATCATTTTGGCGGCGGCATTGTCGGCACGCTGGCCGTTGGTGCGATGGCCTTGGCTTCAAGTAGTTGTTCCGCACCTAGACAGTATCTATTTGTCGATCGTGGCGCAGGAATTGTCAGCAGCGAGCCCGGCTGTAACGAGTGTTTAGAGAGCTTGATGCAGGTTGAGCAGAAACTGCAGCGCCTAGAAGATCTGCGTGCTGAGGCCATGGTTGTTTTTTGGCCGGTGGTAGCGTTGGATAGAAATCTGAAACAAAAATACACTACCGCGATAGATTGTCATCGAGCCCTGTGTGAGAAGGCCTGCAATTATCGCCTGGCACTCATGGAGCAGGGCGAGGGGCCTTCAGCGGGGACTATCACTGAAGTGCGAGATTGGGCCGAAAAGACCAGCCACGATCTCGATTGTATTTTTGAATTGATCGACTACGTCAAGGAGCACAATGGCCGTTGGAAGACGGCTTGGAAGGCGCCAGAGGGGTATGAGTTTATCGCGCCCATTAATCGCGACTAGGAGTTCAGAAATAGGGGCAACTTGTTCTCCGGTTGTTCGGTGCTTCTGTGATAATCCCAGAGTCCGAGCTGTAGGTCTAAGTCCAGAAGCACAGAAGCATAGAAGGACATGCCGAGCGCCGAGCGGAAGACGCAGCCGGGCCGAGCGCCGAGCGGAAAAAACTGAGCCGAGTTGGAATCGAACCAACGACCCACTGGTTAAAAGCCAGTTGCTCTACCGACTGAGCTATCGGCCCATAGAGGGGTAAGAATGCTGTCTACAGAGGCTAAGAGCCTAGAAGACGAGCAGCATTTTGCGGAAGAAATGCCCAAGTTTTCTATATCTTTCGGCAGTTTATGTCAAATAGCGCGCACAATGGAGCAGGGCAGTCCGACTGTCCGGCCGACCTGCCCTGAAATTTTAAGAACTGCATGAGGTGGTTAGAAGAGCTTTTTAAAGAAGTTTTTTCCCGACTTAAACAACTTACTCACTACACTTGAACCCGTCTTGAAGAGGCTTCCGATGGCGCTCTTGCCGAGTCTTAATATGTTCTTGAGCGCTTTGCCCGCGCCTTTGAACTTCTTGAGCACGGCGCCAATTTTGAGCGCGCCACCCGGGATAAATGCCGTCACGATGTCTTTGAGAACTTCTCCGATTCCGCCTTTTCCTCCGAAAAAGAAATCTCCGATTTTTCCGAAGAAGTCTTTGACGCTGTCGACGATTCCCCCGGATTCCTGGGTTCCTGAGGACGCCTCTGTATCGTCAGCTCCGCTTGTGCCCGAGGTTCCGCTGGTCCCCTGCGTACCGGAAGTAGATCCAGTTCCCGTACTTTCGCTTGTAGCGCCGCTGCTCCCAGCTCCCTGAACGCTGCCGCTCTTTCGCATGCCGAAAATTTCGGCGAGTTTATCGACGAAAATGCTGACGACGCCTTGCACTGCCTGCACGATCGATTTCGCTATAATCGAGGCAAATGATTGTGGAGTGAGTGAGATGCGATCGCGGCTCGAAACGGCTGCAAGCGGGTCGTCCGCCATGGCAATCAGATTTTGCATTGGAAAGCCGGAGGCGCCGGTGCTGAGCAGGCGTGGATCGTTTTGCGCCAATACTGTCTGGATTGGATTCGAATTGGATACGGAATTAAGCATAAATAGTCTCCTTATTGGATCAGGAACGCGAGTAGGTTCCGGGTCTGGTACGCAGAGGACAGGAGTTATTCGCAAAATTGGGCTCTGAAGTTGCCGGGTTAGCGAAACCTATTGTTTAGCTTTGGGTGTTTGCTACAGTAGAGCTGAAGTAACCCTTCGTAATCGTTGTATGCCCGATCCTACCAACCACAATTCCCCCGCACCTGATGCTCCAGATCCTGGGGAGCAGCACCCTTCAGATTTTTTTTCGGCAGACGAGCTGCTTTCACATCGTGGGCCAGAGGCTGAAGCTGCGTTGCTGCCTGTATTTGAGTCATACTGTGCCAGCCTAGGGCAGGAAAGAACTCTAACGCTCGCGGACATAGCCCTTCAGGAGCAATTTAGGGGCGCTGTCCTGGGCTTTTTGGGAGAGGGACAGCGGGCGTCCTCACTGTTTCGGGCGCGTCAACTCGCTGCCGCTGGGATAGCCGGATGGGATGGTCGGGAAACGCTGGCCCTGTGTGAGGAGCTATTAGTCGCCGAGACTGGTCACTCGGTAGTGCCCTTGGAGGTGCTGCGCCCCGATAACGTAGGTTTGGAGCTGGCGCCATTTTGGAAATCGGATAGCGAGGAGCGCTTCTCCGCTCCTGTTGGTATTATAGCCAAGATAGTTTCCGGAGATCTCCTGACCGAAATTGAGCCCGTATTTTCGCCTGCTGCTCGGACGGAAGCTGGGCAGCACGCAAAAGTTATCGCTTCCCATCTTAACTCCGTCCAGGCTCGCAGCACGAGCCGGCGATATTTTGTCGAGCTGGGCGCAGGGTCGGTGCAGCTGGCAGTGATGTTTCACGCTATCCAGCTTTCTCACGAGCGTTTTGACTGTGATATTCCGGTTTGGCTTCTCGACAGCGGGCAGCGCATGCCGCATACAACTCCGGCTCTTTCGCCTATTGTCGGGGTTAGCAAGCTAGTACTGGAAACAGGATCTAATTGTCATGAAGTTGGGGTTGTGGCGATTGATCCACGTGTCTCACCGCGAGGGGATGTAGTGCCGGAAGGGGAGCAGATACTACGGCAGCCTCTGATAGAAAAAACATATTCCGTCAAATTGGAAGCAGCAGGGCCGTTCGTACCTGTAGCCACTCCGCTCGAGGTGCGGATCTCGGCTTTTCGAGTTGCGGTCTAGACGTTAAAGCGAAAGTGCACGATATCTCCGTCTTGCATGACGTAATCCTTGCCCTCGACGCGAAGTTTTCCCTTCTCTCTAGCCCCGACTTCTCCACTGCCGTCGATGTAATCTTGATAGCTAATAACCTCGGCGCGAATAAATCCGCGTTCGAAGTCTGTATGAATCTTGCCGGCGCACTGGGGAGCTTTGGTGCCGTACGAGGCAGTCCAGGCGTGGGTTTCCTTGGGGCCTACCGTGAAGAAAGTTATGAGTTTGAGAAGCTTGTAACCTGCGATGGTGAGGCGGTCCAAACCGGAGGTTTCCATTCCCAGTTCATGTAGGTACGCCTTGCGATCATCGCCGCTCAACTCGGCTATCTCCGATTCGACCTTGCCAGAAATAATGACTAAATCGGAGCCCAATTTTTTGGCATGATCGGCGACGCGATCGATATGCTTGCTGCCCCCGGGGACGGGAGCTGTGTCCATTTCTCCCTCCGCTACGTTAGCAACGAAGAGCATCGGCTTCGCGGTGAGTAAGTTCGACAACGCTTCTACAATAAGTTCGTCTAGAGCTTTAGAACTGAAGGTGCGAGCCGGAAGGCCCTGGGAGAGGTGCTTTTCAAGTTCCTGAAAAACTGCCAAGCGTGCCTTGGCGTCCTTGTCTCCAGATTTTGAAAGTTTCTCGAATTTGCCGATGTTCTTTTGTACTGAATCGAGATCGGCGAGGCATAGTTCGGTATCGATAGTTTCGATATCACTCATCGGATCGATACGCCCCTCGACATGCACGATATTTTCATCTTCAAAGCAGCGCACGACGTGTGCCACTGCGTCAACGGAGCGAATATGCCCCAAGAACTGATTGCCCAAGCCCTCGCCCTTTGAGGCTCCACGAATTAGGCCCGCGATATCGACGAAGGTGATCTGAGTCGGAATAATTTTCTCTGACTTGGCTAAATTCGAAAGCACCTCAAGGCGGGGGTCGGGAACCGGCACCGCTCCGGTGTTAGGCTCTATGGTACAAAATGGGAAGTTTGCTGCTGCGGCTTTGGCCGAAGTGAGAGCATTGAAAATGGTGGACTTTCCGACGTTTGGAAGTCCGATAATTCCACAGGTAAAACCCACGTGACCTCTATGGTTTGTTAGGCGCCGACAGTATACAGAATTAGCTGGATTATTCTAGGCAGGGGCAATAGATAAGTGGCCGCCCTTATTGGGTTCCTCCCCGGAATGTGGCAGCTTCATCGGCCTCTGCATAACTATTAGGGACTAGTGCTGTAGAAGTATCCCATGAAACCAGTATTGGACGCCGGCGCTGCTCTTGCGCAGGTTTGTGCTCGAATCGAGCAGTACAACGGCAATTTTGGCGAGGATCAAGCTGCGCTGAAGGGCCTGGGTGCTATCTTGATGGCCGGTTTGGCCGAGCAGCAGGGACTTCCATTGCCTCCAAGCACCGACCCGCGTCGAGCCATGAAGGAGGAGTTCGAGTCAATATTTTCTGACTCCTCACGCACGCTCGCTCGATTCGGCCTCGATATTCGAAGCACGGGAGAACGAACGCCGCTGCGAGTTGTTGATCGAGCGAGTCAAAGTTTGAGCCTTGCCGTCATCGATTGCGAACAGCTGGCCCGCGGCCTGAGGGAAATCTCTCCGGAGTCCCTGCAGCGTCCGGAAGTTCGCAAGGCTTTTGAATCTCTCCTTGTTCAGATGCACGAACAATTTATGGCCGCGCACGAATTCTTCGTGCAGGATGGGGAGCGCCAGAGCCTGGCTGAAGGATTGCCGCCGGCCCTAGCGGAGTTGGAGCGACTGGGCATATCAACCGGAAATTTGGCCCTGCGGTTGGAGCAATTTCGCGAAGGAACGCTCTTGGAGCATACGCTTGTCGAAGAGGAGGGCTTGCTCATTCCACCTGCGCAGCAGGGATATGGTCCCGCCTTCTGGCACTTTGATGCGACGGGCGAGCGCTACGAGAAATTATGGCAGGGTGCTCTGATTACTTTGGCTCGCCTCGGTCAAAATGGCCATGCGGCGAACCTTCACGATGCGGTGCAGCGAAATCTCCTGGGCTGTGCCGCCGTGGCGCAGGAGCAAGTCGAGCTGGCTCTTGAGTCAGTGCAGACCGAAGGTGTAAAGCTTCCAGGTAGTCTGACTGCCAAGTACGTGCTTGATCACGGCGAGGCTTTTCTTGATGTGCTGGAGCGCGCAAAGTCCGTGCTCAGTGGCAGGGTGCAGGTCGATGAGGCGTTTCCCGATCCCATCGACTAATGCTGCGAGCGGGAGGCAGCAAATTGAATTGGTTATCGCCCATTGCCGCTTCACCCTTGAGTAAATCCCAAGAGCAGGTACATTAGCGGGAATCCTTTCCAGATTCGTGACGGAGATTAAAAAATGGGCAGTTTATCGACTTCAGCAGGTGGTCCGAACCC
>JAYRHW010000266.1:0-3420 GCA_041907145.1 Bdellovibrionota bacterium | reverse complement strand
GCGCGCTTACCCTGTACGAGGGAGATAGCTCTATCGAGCGGCGAATTGCTTCGCTGCTCGTTGAATGGCTGCGAAAGTCCTAGGTGCACGCTCCCATACTTCCTTTGATATTTTCTGGGACAATGCTCGATCGGCTTTGCCATGCCCTACAAGATGCAAGAAGCCATACTCCTGCAGTGAATCGCAAGCCAATGGAGAAATCGAGCACAGCACCTGCCCAGCTTCGCCGGCTCGTTTCATCCATTCGCGCGCCAAGAGCTGCTCAATTGCTACGGAATATTTCCAAACATGCGCTGGATTCGCTTCCTCGAGCCGCTGCCAGTAGTCACTATCTGGGGTGCTACTAAGTAGCGCTAAGCAGGCTTTTGCGTACTCATGCAGCATCTTGATATCCGCTCCCCCGAAAACCCCGCAGTTAATTGCCGTGAAATCTTGGGGGTTTCCTACATACTTGGAAAACTCAGGCAGCAGTTGCAGCCCCCGGATCGCGTCGCGGTAGAAAAACTGCTCAGCCGGCGCAGCCTCAAGATGCTGCCCACAAAAGGCAGCAGTGGTAAAAGCGTTCGGCAGCGCACGCCATAGAAGGAAATCGAGGTCGAAGTGCAGAAAGCCCTGTTTCTGTGCCAAATATGCGTGAAACTTTCCCGCATTCCAAAGGCGGATATTTTCGGTACAAGCCGAGAGCAAATCCTGGGACAAAGTGTAAGGCAGTTCTAGTTCCGCAGCCAAAGCGCAGCCGACAGAGTCCGAGACAAAAACTAACTCCTCGAATTGTCCTCTAAGCAGCATTGCTGAGAGCGCCCAACAAGCAAGAAAATCTTCGGGAGATTGGAATCCGGCAACAAGGCCGGAAGCACGCTGCTTAAGCGGGGCAAACCAAAAACTTTGTACTGCTCTCATGGCAGGGTATTCTTCACGATCGAGCAATAACCCACAACGTACCATTCAGAATGAGTACTGGATTACCGGATAGATCTTATGCTTCGGCTCTGCGTCCGGCCTTAGAATGGTCCGAACTTACTCTCTATCTTTGCAAGGATATCGGCACCCAAAACTCTGAGCTGCTGTACGACAAATCGAAGAGCAGCCGCATCTGATTTCGCTTCCCCTACTAAATGCACATACCCGGGAAGATCAGGAGCTGCACCGGTTTGCGGATTCGTCTGGAATACTAACTCCGGCAGAATGCCCATGCGATGGCAATGCAAGGATAAATTTACCTGCTCAATGGCGCAGTTAAAAGCCTCACGATACCTAGTATGCCTTTTGGCTACTGAACTCCAGGCAGCGGCATTTTCCCCGCGGTCCATAATGCCGAGGCTTTCGTTGAAACAACTTCTCAGCACATCGATTCGCGCGCCCCCGACAATTCCACAGTTCAGCGCTGCAAAGGGAAGCGCTCCCTGCGCCAATTCTCTATACGCAGCGGGAATAGCCGGGAAGCCGCTTAGCTCCCGTATTGCCGGAAGGTAGTATTGCAGGTGATGTGTGCCGCACTCGATAGTCTGCCCAAAAACGGACGCCGAGAGAATTCGTTCAGGCAGCGGCTCCAACAAGAACAAGTCTAAATCAAGATGAATGAAGGGGCGCTCCTGCAGCGCGCAGGCCTGCATCTTTCCATACGCCCACAGGAACTCGGGAACCGGCTTGAGGCTGTCAAAAGTGCAATGGACGCGCTCAAAGGGAAATCCAAACGAGTCGACAAGCCGCGCCCCCTCGCTGTTGGTATGAAACTCGAGTTGAGAAAAATGCCGCCGCGCAAGCAGCGCCGAAAGGGCAGCGCTCGCCCAAAAATACTTCTCATGGGGAAACCCTCCACGAAAGCGCGTGCTGAGCTTCGCCGAGAATGGGCTAAACCAGAAGGACTGAAGTGCAGTAAGGTTCATCGGAAAAACTATACTCCAGAGAGCAGAGTAAGCGCGAGGCGCGGACTTTGAGTGGCCTGAGCTAAGATCGCAGAGGCTGACTGCTGCAAGATATTGGCTCGCACCAGATTCGCGGTTTCAAATGCTACATCAGTGTCCTTGATGCGAGCCTCGCTCGCCAAGTAATTTTCACGCGAGCTGGAAAGTGTATTGAGCGCTGATTCCAGCCTGCTTAGATAGCTGCCAGTGAGCCCGCGCTCTTTGTTGATGCGGTCGAGAGTCCCATCAAGCAAGGTGATGGCAGACTTCGCTTCACTGACCGTCTTCAAGCGAATGTACTGCTGCGATGTGGTATTGGAAGTTTGTTGGGCCCATACGCCGAAGTTTCCGCTTAGTCCGATAGCATCCAGGACACCATCCCCCGTAAAGTCATAGTATTCGACACTATTCTGGGTGACTCCAGTCATCGAGGTCGGCGCGGCAAAGCTGCCGTCGCGGTTTCCCTTTATGAGAGATCCGAGCGTAGTGAGATCCTTGATTCCATCACCATCGATATCCGCGTAGAAGATATTACTTGTGGATCCGGCCGCTAAATATTGACGCTGCGATAACTGTCCTGTTTGCGACCCGCCATAAACGTAAGTACCTCCACCCCCCACAACGAAAGCCAGATCGTCAATTCCATCGGCATCGAAATCTCCCACGGTGTAGGAGGTCAATCCACTCGCCAGAGTTGCTGCAATCATGGACGATTGAAAGGTGCCATTACCATTGCCTAAGCAGATTGAGACTTGCCCCGTCGTGGCATTAATAGCGATTAAGTCCTTTCTTCCATCGCCGTTGAAATCACCAAATTTAGCATTTTGCCCATTGGCCGACGTACTTAATTGCTGGGACTTTGTGATTGTCCCGCCTGCCGAGGCCAAGAATACGTTAATCGTTCCATCGGCGACTAAAACGGAAATATCAGAGATGCCATCTCCGTTGGCATCACCGCTGGAGATCTGCGCACCCCCGGCTCCTGCATATGCAGCGGAAACCGCAGCACTGAAAGTTCCATCGCCATTTCCAAAGGCCACTGATAGCTGCCCGCCGGCGGCCCCATAGAGATCAACCTTTCCATCCCCGTTAAAGTCGCCTACTTGTGTTGCTGTCCCACCGGTAAATCCTGAAACTGTCGAATTGGTAACAACTCCGAATGTGCCGTCACCATTACCAAGTGCGATTGATAGGCTTCCGGTACCCATCCCTGCCATACCGAGAACGTCCAGTTTGCCGTCACCATTGACATCGGCCACTGCTCGAGTAGTCATATTGGCCCCGCCGAAGCTCGAACGCATTTCAAATGTTCCGGTCCCAAGTTGGCGCTCAAGACCATCCATAATGCCAAGGCTTAGGGTGCTGAAGCCTGCCTGAAGATTGAGTTGTTCTGTTGAGGCTTGAATGACCATGCGGCCATTGAACGAAGTCCCACTGACGAGACGATTGAATTCAAGGGTCAACCGGTAGGCTTCCTCATCGAGCGCTCCGCGCTGCGTATTGCTATAACTGCCGT
>JAYRHW010000265.1:0-3822 GCA_041907145.1 Bdellovibrionota bacterium | reverse complement strand
TTGCGAGCCTCCTGCCGAGAACGGAGCTATCCGTACAGGAGTCAGGCAAGCTCTTTGGGGCGGCCGGTACACCAAGCGGGGCTACCAGGCGCTGAAAGATAAGGTCTAATTGAAGTCCGGTATTGAAGGGGCTCCAGCTTCGACTTGCTCCGTTGCCGGGAAAGGCCAGCGAAAGCGGTCCCGGCTGGTTTCCCTGAATTCCATCCGGATAGAATGGGCGAGTAAGGTTTCCGACGCTGCGGGCGGCAATGGCGCTGCCTGTTCCGAATCCCGGCACAAACGCAGCCAGCGCAGCCGCGTAATCGGCAAACGCTCCGACCGAATTCTTGGCTCGGACCTGAGACAGCTTCTGCAAAGCATCCGATGAGCTGAAAAATGCCGCTGTTCTCGCCTTCTGAAGGGCAACATCGATGCCGAATACCGGGGCATCCTGGGAGCGCGTGAAGCCAAGAGGAATGCCCTGACTATCCACCACCCAAATCGAAACTCGTGCCGCGGTATCGAGCGGACGCCGAATTGCCGCTCGAAGTTTCGATGCTGCATGCAACGCCGAATCCAAGAGGGCGTCAACCTCGGCAACGGCGAGCTCTTCCCCGCGTAGAGGGCTGCCGGAACGGCTCGGATATCTCGGCGATCCGTTCTCGAACACGAGAGATCCGGAGGGCACTCCTGCGCGCACGGTATCGAGGATTCCGGATGCTGCCGTCCCGAAGACAGCGCCATCGCGCAATGCACCTGAAAAAAACTCTCCCACCCCTATCAATCGAGTTTCATCGAACACCGCGGAGGGCTCGTCGATTTCGCCATAACGAGCATCGGAAAATCGCAGAGACTTGCCGCCCGCAAAAACATTGGGAGCCACTCTCTCTGAGGGAGCTTCAAATCCTCGACTCGCAGCGACAGCAACAATCTCATCTATATCATTATCTTCGTCGGTTATGTCGCGATCGAGCCGGTAGGCTCCGTCGATCTCGACGCCGATCCCTCCGACCAGGTCTCCTTGCTTGTATAGCGGCAACCCGCCAGGGTCAGCAGAGAGCCCCAGCGGAAGCGCGCGCGGGCCGATACTGCCGGGGGCTGAGACCTTGCTTCCGGCATCGAGAGAAAGCGCCGCCTCGGGGTTGCGCACTGTCACATCGCTACACGGAAGCTGCGAGAACTGAACACCGAAGAGCGGACCGCCAGGAGCATTGTGCTCGCCAGGGTTGAAATTCTCTTGCACGATCTGACTGGCGGTGCGGGTGGAAAAGGCGTTGCCTTGACTGCTTAGGTAGGCGCCCGTACCCGCCTTCGAGATGGCAGCGAGCGTCGCAGGAACTGCAACGCCTTCTAATCCTCCCACCGCAGCAATCTGACCATTTATCGTCGTCGAGACGGCCGCTCCTGACATTTGATAAACAGCAAGAACATTGCCGACTCTATCAACGACCGCAAATGTTCCCGCTCGTCCGAAGTGCAGAGCTGTCCCTACGGCTTGTGCTACTACCGTTTGCACCTCCGCTCTGCTTAGACTCTGATGCGCACAGCTCCCATCGCAGCCAAAGTCAGCGGTATTCGAACCCTCATCGCGACCCGCATCGCCTCCGCCGCCACCGGAGCAGCTGATCAATGCAGCCAGCACTATGACGGACAGATAGAGTGGTCGCATGATCTTTACCCTAGGTCACCGGCCAGAGCAGTCCCCAACTTCCATTGCTTCTTCTGTTTGGGATCAAGCGGAAGAGAATCATGATACGAGTGGCAAAGTACACAGTCGCTGCCCAATTTTCCGCCTCCCGCTTGCGACGCATGGCAATGCTGACATGTAGCCTTAAGTGGCAGTAGAACATCGGTAGTCTTCTCGGATTTTCGTACGCCTGTATGGCAGCTCTCGCAGCTCAGTTCCTCATGTGATCCGTGATTAAATCTGGCATTCGGCATCCAGGAAACAGGAATGGCAGGCTTTAGGATCCGGAAGCGGCTTCGCTGCTGACCGTCGATCAGGGAATCGCTAACCTCGCTCACCTCATGGCAGGTTTTGCATGCAGTTCTCGTAAACAACTCGCGTTCCGCGCCGCGAGCGGCCCTCTCAACCTCGCTTCGAACGAAAGCCGTCTGAGTCTGACCGGGCTCAGGAGCGACGCCAGGTCTCAAGCGCTGAGACTCTGCAATATCCGGCTGATCGGCGAGCATGAGTTTGGCGTACTCGGCGTATAAAAAATTGTAGACTACATCCGGATCCCCGTGCGGCACCTCTTTGTCAGCCAAACGCTCGTCGAATTGCAATCCGTGACAACTCCTGCAGTTACCTTCCATGGTGACCGGCGCAATGGTCTTGTAGTCGGCATTCATTTTGTGACAGTCGGAGCACTGAAGGGTAACAGGCCCGTGAGGCCCGCGAATCTCCGGCTTCAGATGCACCGCGTGATTTAATTTCACATGCGAATTGTCAGCCAGCTTGGATCTATCCGCTAAACTAACCTTACTCCCTGTCTCACCTGGCTGACTTGGCTGCAAAGTCACCGAAAATTCCGGATGCTCGTCCCAGGTCGTAATATTCTCGATCTTGCTTTCAGGATAGATGGCTTTGATCTGACTATGACAATCAGCGCAGAGCTTCGTCTCAGAGGGCATAAGCGTCCTCTGCTCTCCGTGCTCTCGGTGACACTCGACGCAATTTCTGCCCAACATCGGGTGATGTGCGGTCTTGCCAAAGGCAGCCGCATGCTCGCTCACATGGTGACAGGTGGCGCACGAGCCGTCAGAGACACGCTCGAAGCTTCCGGTATGACAGTTAGCACACTGCCCTTCAATCATTCGATGATGGTTCGTGACTGGTCCAGCCTCCAAATGTCTGCGTTCTTCGAATACTTGCGGAACCAGGGCGACAAGACTTAGAACCGCGAGCATTAGTACGAGGCTCAGAGCCCGCATGCTCGGCAACACTCGACGGATATCAAGACTGCGAAACAGTCGCTCGCTGCGTGCTTCTGCAGACTCGTTCTCCGACTCGGAAATGTACTGGGTAATTTCCAAGTCCTGGCTAACATCGGTGATTCTGAAGACCGCGCCCGAAAGCGAGAGCCTGTCGCCCTTGCGCAGCGCCGCACGCTGCACGAGCTTTCCATTGAGCAGCACTTCGTAAACGGGATCCAGGTCCTCGATGTAGTAGCTGGTCCCCTCCCGAACAATACGGGCATGTTTAAGCGCGAACTGCGAGCCCTGGAGCACCACATCGCAATCTCCGGCTCTGCCGATAAGGATGGAATCCCCTCCAAATTCCTTACGAGCGTAGTCGACCGCTCCGTTGCTTGCCTTACGCTCCTGTATCAGTCTGATTGTCATCTGCGCTACCGATACCACGTCACGATACATACATGGGCTACCACTGCGACGAGAAGCGCCATCGAAACAGGGACGTGCAGCCACAACCAAAGCCGCAGTCTTGTAAGAATTCTCACATCAGACTGCAGCTTCTCCGCCAATTCACGCTTTCGCGAGACAAGACCAATAACCTTCAGCCCATCCTCGTGCTCAGCGCTCGGCAGTGTAGCAAGCTGCTCGGAAATCAATTGCTGTCGAAGAGGCGGCACGATGGCTCCACGGAGAGCTTTCCAAGCTGACGGCTCGAAACGAAAATCAGCCAGGGAAATAAGCTGGGAAAATCCTGTAGACTTGCCCGCTGAGAGGTCGTCAATCTCTCGCGACACCCTTGCGATCGAGTCGACGAGAGCTGGGGCATGTCCGCCCCCTCGGTGCGCCGCGATCAGCGGAGCTGACCGCGTGTACTCAACTGCGCCATATATGCCGCTGAGAATCACGATCATCATCAGCGCATAAGCC
>JAYRHW010000264.1:0-8390 GCA_041907145.1 Bdellovibrionota bacterium | reverse complement strand
GAGGAGCCCGCGGAAACCTATTCTCAAAATGCTGCTATCAAGGCCAGGGCCTATTCTGCTTGGTCGGGGTTTCCCGTCATCGCGGATGATACCGGCTTGGAAGTGGCCGCCCTGGGGGGCGCTCCCGGTGTGATCTCGGCGCGATATGCCGGTTCTCCGTCCAATTCTCAACGTAATATCGAGAAGCTCTTGGGTTCGCTTAAAGGCCTGCAGAATCGCGAGGCTCGGTTCGTCTGCGCCCTTTGTGCCGTGCTGCCGAATGGGGAAGTTTTGCAGAGCGAGGCTCATTTTCGTGGTCGCATCATCGATGTGCAGACGGGAAAGGGCGGCTTCGGTTATGACTCAGTTTTTGTTCCGGACGGAAGCATGCATACCTTAGCCGAACTCAAAGATCCTCGTTCGACGGAGTTTGATCCCGGCTTGAAGACTCATCGCGTGCTTGCTTTGGAGAAGTTACTGCCTCTCCTTCGTCAATCTTTAGCTGGCGGCGTGCCTCGTAGAGTGCGATAGAAACAGCGTTGCTCAAGTTCAAGCTGCGCACTTCTTCGCAGACAATCGGAATTTTAAGTATCTGATCTTCAGGGAACTGGCTTAGGAACTCATGGCCAAGGCCTTTGGTTTCGCTGCCAAAAACGAGCGCATCATTGGGCTGGAAATCTGCAGTGTAGTAGAGCCTGGAGCCGAATTTCGAAAAGAGCCAAATCTGGCGTGGACGGCTCTTCTCCAAATAAGCAGGCCAGGATGCATGGCGATGCAGCGGCACCCACGGCCAGTAATCCAAGCCTGCTCGGCGAACTGACTTCTCGGTCAATTCGAAGCCCAGCTCTCCCACTAGATGCAGCGGTGTTTGTGTGGCGGCGCAGGTGCGCGCAATTGAGCCCGTATTTTGGGGGATCTGCGGGTTTACGAGGACAATATCCATGCAGCGGCACCCTCCTTTATTCCATGTGAGAATTTCTATATGCTTGGCGCATGTTAAATGCAACCGTCGCACAGCGCATCGAAGTTACACCGGAATTGGTCATTTTGCGGGTGAAGCCGGACCAGGCCATAACCGACTTTCATCCGGGGCAATACGTCGCTCTTGGTCTCTTCCCCGAGGCGCCGCGGCCATCGCATTTCCCTCCCGAACGTGAGACTCAAACCCCGGGAAAGCTTATTAAGCGAGCGTATTCTATTGGGTCTACCCCAGAGGAAAAAGAATATGTGGAGTTCTATATCGCGATAGTCCCGGACGGCGGATTGACCTCGCGGTTAGCACTCACCAAGCCGGGCGATAGAATTTTCATGGCTCCAAAAATTACCGGTACCTTTACTTTGCATGATGTGCCGACAGCGGCAAATTTGGTGCTTGTCTCGACTGGAACGGGCATTGCTCCGTACATGGCGATGCTGCGTACTTCCTCGACCTGGACTCCCGATCGGAAGATCACCATTGTTCACGGCGTTCGATATCCCAAAGACCTGGGATATCGCGACGAGCTTAAGCAGTATGAGGCTCAGGGCAAGGTGCGCTATGTGCCGATCGTGAGCCGCGAAGACTCATCGTGGCAAGGGGAGCGGGGACATCTCCAGCGGCTCTTCGAGCGCGGAGTTATCGTGCTCAATCCACAGCACGATCATGTCTTCCTGTGCGGCAACCCTGCCATGATTAATGAGATGGAGCAGCTTTTGCTCAAGCAGAGTTATGTCGTTCATTCGCGCAAGACACCGGGAAATCTACACCTCGAGAAATACTGGTAAATATCTGCCCATAAATCGTACCGAGCATCCCGCGGTTGCGGAGAAGTTTCGGTTCAGGTGCGAGTTGACTGGAGAACTCGAGAATCTACTCGTATTGGAACTCACCCAAAACGCTACGAATGGTCAGGCGGTTCTTCGCGCTGCCTGAGTGTTCGATTCTTCCGATAATTTGGGCTTCAATCGCAAAATGCTTTGCGATTGCTTCGATAGATCCAAAACGGCCCTCAGGGCAGGCGAGCTCCATACGATGACCCATGTTGAACACTGAGTACATCTCGCGCCACGGGACCGAAAGGGAAGCTTGAATGAGCTCGAACACCGCGGGCACAGCAAAGAGATTGTCCTTGATATAGTGCAGCCCTTTGCCAAAATTGTTGATTTTAGTCTGTCCTCCGCCTGAGCAATGGCAGATTCCGTGAATCTCTCCGCCGCATTCCTGCAGCACGGCCTTCAGCAGTGGCGCATAGCAGCGAGTGGGCGACAAAAGCGCCTTTGCAACGGACATAGTGAGCGGAGCGGGGGAGTCGAAGAGCTTGGTCGTACCGCGATAGCTCTGTTCCTGTCGAACTTCGGGCGCGACGATTTCAGGGTAACGAGCGGCATATTCAGCAGCGATGAGCGCATGGCGCGCGAGGGTGAGTCCATTGCTGCCAATCCCCGAGTTGTCCTCAGATTCATAGGTGGCGCGCCCTGTATTGGAAAAGCCGATGAGTACATCGCCCGCCTGGGCTGCCGCAAAAGACACGGCTTGGGAGCGCTTGACGCGAGCAAAGAGGGTGGAATCGACCACTATCGTGCGAACGAGATCCCCCATGTCGGCAGTCTCCCCGCCGGCGAGTTCAATCTCGATGCCGGCTCGACGGAGGGTTTCCGCGTATTCACGATAGCCCTGGACCACTGCTTCCACGCAGTTATCGCCCACGAGAAAACGATTGCGTCCGATGGTATTGCTGAGAGTTAGATTCTCGAAGGCGCCGACACAAGCCACGTCGTCGAGATTCATGACGAGACTGTCCTGAGCCAGGGAGCGAAACCAGGAAGGATTATTCGTCTCACGAAATGCCAGATAAGCGACGATGCTCTTGGTTCCAGCACCGTCGGCATGCAGCAGGGAGTAATAACTCCGGTCTCCGCTTACATCGGGAAGCACCTCAGCAAAGAAATCGCGCCCTGTCTTATATCCCACGGCCGCGTGCACTCCCGCTTTGGAGGAGGAAGCGCCCAGCTGGGCATACTGAGAGGACTCTCTATCGTTCTTGCTCACTTACGAAGCGACATCGTGTAGGCAACGATGTTGGCCAATTCGTCATCAGCAACCCCTGCCTGCGCCGGCATCAAGGGGTTCAAGCCAACCCCGGCGCCGCCTTTGTGCAGAAGCTCGGTAAGCTTTGCGGCGTCCGTTGCAAATTTGAAGGGGCCCGTCGCGAGATTTCGGACAGTTCCCGGCGGCAGTGCTTGCGCAACCGGACCGTCTCCAGCACCGCTGACGCCGTGGCAGGAGGAGCACCGCGCAGCATAGGCAGCCTTGCCCTTCTCGACATCGGCAGCTTGTGCCGCAAGAGGCAACAGAACAAAACCAAGTACGAGAGCAAAACTGAAATTTTTAAGCATAATCCCTCCAGCTGACGGCCTTACGCAAAATATAGGACCGCGGTGGCTGGTTTGCAAGCGGAAGCCCGAAATACCGCGAAGCAAACTTGATGTTCCGTGCCGCTCTCCATTACACTCCGAGGAGAAGTCTAGTTTGCATTTACAGTATGAACCGCCTAGTTCTGCATATACGGCGAAAGAGCCGGGAACAGTGGCAGCGCGAAGCAGTAGGCTTCTTCGATCAAATGCGTGCCTGGATTCAAGGCAACGGCGAGCTTTCGGCGCTGATCGCCTTCGTGGTAGGAATAGCCATCGTGCTTGAATTCCGTATTTTCTTTATGGCGGTGCTGCTATTGGCTTTCTTGGCCTTTCTCGTTTGGCAGATCGCCCTGCCTGAGGAGCGCGCTTCATCGTCAAAGAATGGCTCCTAGGGCCCCTTTCATTGCCCCTGTGCTGCAAATAGAACGCACATTCTAACCGAGCCTGTCGGGCCCATTCCTACGAGCTAATACCTTCATCATAAAGATAGGTTGGTGTGGCAACTATGAACGATCATTTAGTTCTCTTGCCAAGACGCCGATATAGACTTTAAGATCGGTTTTATAGGGTTTAAGAGCCATGATTCTTTTCCCATTTGTACCTGTCGCCGAAGACCTCGAATTAGCGGGGCTAGTGTGGCGACCTGAAATCGGGGATGAGGTTTCAGACCGAAACCGCCCTGAAGCTGTCTCAATTCTGGTCGATCCGCAAGGAATGACCCCCATTGAACTGCGCTCGACTTTCCTCTGGCTGCCGACCATTGAGCAGATGATTCAACAATTCGAAGCTCGGCAGGCAATTCTCTTTCATGCCGGTTTGGAAGTGAGCGCTCAGAACTTGTATTACAAGACGGTTGTCCAATCGCAGGTAGGCAACATTGAGTCACGAGCCGAGTCCCTGCGAGTTTCGGTTGGAATGGCACTGCGAAATCTGCTGCTGGCTAACCACACCGAGCAGCTTAATTAGCGACGCTTTCATTAAAAATAATGCTAGCTGACCGGCGGATCTTCGGATTCATCCCCGGCAATCTTCTTGAACAAGCCTTTCCTGCGCGCATAAAAGATTAGCGCGATCACGATAACGACGACCAATACCAGCGACCAAGCCTTTGCCTGTTTAAGAAGTGCTACCGCGGCGTCATAGTGTTCGGAAGCGAAATATCCGAGTCCGAGCACGAGTGGCACGCTGATAAGCGCCGCTGCCATATCGGAAATGAGAAAGCGCCAAATGTTCATCTTCAGCGCGCCGCAGCTCAGGAAGGTCAGCGTGCGGACATAAAACAGGTGCCGTGCGACGAAGATCATAATCAAGCTGCGCTTGTCTAGGTTATATTTTACTCTGCGAAGCTGTGATTCGCTGAGCCGCATACGCAGCCAGCCCTTTTTAGTCATCGAAGTACCGAGCGTCCTGCCGACGGAGTAAATCAGAAGGTCTCCCAATACAATTGCCGTGTAGGCGACGGGGAAAACGACATCAAGGCGCGCGCGCTCTTGGTGAACTAAAATCCCGGCGAGGAGCACCGGAATATCCTCGGGAATCGGCAAGCCGATAGCGCCTCCCATCAGGAGGAGAAAGAGCGTGATATAAACCCACACCCCGCTCTGACCGAGTAACCACTGATCCATTCAGCTACTATGAAACGAATACCGGCCCGCTAGCAATAAAGGGAGTGTGCTCGGACAGTCTACGATGGGCAAAGTACAGTAATTGCGGGCAGAATATTGTAACGGTGGCGTGAAGGAGGGCAGGCGTGTTTGGTGTGGAAGCTCAGTTCGTGCTGTAGTTGTCTACGCTTGGGGGTAGGTCTGTCGCTAGCCGCCCAATACCAAATTAATGCCGTAGAGGAGCTGCTGCCGAGTAAAGGGTTTGGTGATGTAGTAGTCCGCGCCGACGCTGTACCCGGCCATGATATCCTCTGCCTTATCCTCCCCCGTGAGCATCAGAACCGGGAGCTTCTGAGTATGCGAGTGCAGCTTCATACGGGTAAGCACATCAAGCCCATTCATGCCGGGCATCATCACGTCGAGCACCACCAGCGAGTAGTCAATAGGGCGCGAGGCAGTATCGAGAATTTCAATCGCTTTAGGGCCGTCATCAGCGGCGGTAACCTCGAATCCAGAGTCCTCCAGAATGGCCTGAACGAGGCTTCGGATCATGGGATCATCGTCGACTATGAGAACTTTCTTTTTCATGGCGGCAATAATAACTATGAACTCATCCCTACGGAGCGGTCAAGCAATTCGGCGAGTACGAGAATGGCGGCCTGCTCCCGCTCGCTCAGGTCCCCGGCTGCTTCGCTGATGCGATCGGCGTAGATAACGCCAATCGCGCGCTGGCCAAAGCCGATCGGGATGGCGGCAATCGGCCACCCATCCGGAAGAACAGAGTCGCCGCGAAATACGGGGCGTCCCTCGCGGAAGGCCTGCGCATCGGAAGCGTGCGGCCCTGCATCGGCCCCAAGGGAACGGTCAATTTTCTTAGGATCGATGGCGTCCCCCTTGCCCAGAAGCATGCGGCCGGAAAGACGGCGGCGACCTTGTCCCAGAAGCAGCAGCAGGACGCGATCGAATTTTATGTTCCACGCCAAGGTTTCCATCACGGTAGTGATGATTGAAGCAGTCGATTCGCCGCTTTCAACGGCCTGCCGGATTTCCTCGACATACTGCATGAACTCGTCCGTCTTTATGCCGGCGGGCTGTGCGGTTCCGCCCGACTCGGATTTGGTCTGGGAGTAGCTGCTCACAAATGGGGGGAGTGCTGGCAGCGTAAGCTCGATACATTCACACTGCTTCTTGAATACCTGAGGCAACTCTCCGATAATTTTCTCGAGCGCCCGGCTCGGAACATTCAAGGAGTTCTGAGCCGTCGCGAGGGCGCGCTCCAGCTCAGCCTGATTTTTGCTTGTTACGAGCACATCGGAGATTTCTCGCGCTGATTGCACCGATTTGGCCACGCGCAGGACGTCGTTGCGTTCATTTGGCAGTCCACCGCCAGGAAGCGTCTCTGGAACTTTACCCAGGGAGGCCTGCAGAACGTCCCGATAGAAGGGGGGCAGGTCGAGCGCGTTCACCACCTCGAGGCTAAGCTGCAACGGGCTAAGACCGGTGATTTCAGTAATGGCTTGCTGCAGGTCGACTCGCTTTTGATCCGCCCGCTTGAGCGCCGACTCGTACACTTGCGGGAAATAGTAGGCAAGCAGCAGCGTCCCCAGTTCGGCGAACGAGCCGGCTAGAAATCCGCATTCATCCCCCTTGGACGGAGCTGCAGGAGCACCCAGCGAGGTCTTGGTTTCCGATGTTAGAGAGCTTGAAAGCAAGGATGTTAAAATCGTCTTCTGCAAACAATTCGCGAAGGCCCCACCTCGGCGCGCCGTAGGCACAAATTTCTGCAGTAGAACGAGCCCGGCGCATAGGTCGGCCAGCGGTTTCATGCCAATCTGTACCACGGCCTGGCTTACGGTCATGATGGGCTTAGCCCGACGGTAGAATGAGCTGTTCACCAAATGCAGCACGCGCGTGCCGAGCGAGGGCTCGCGCAGTATGATTTCGGTGATTTGATTGGCGGTAGTGCGCGGGTCGGACGTGAGCATGCGCAACTCGCTGACGATCTTGGCGCTTGCCGGGAAATCTCCATCCTTACGCAATGCGTTGCGCAGTTTTTCGACAAACTGCTCAGCAGTCACGTCTTGGGTCGTGCGGGGTGTCGATTCGGGGGGGCGGATATCCGTCATGCTCCTGCCTTGGGTTAGCCGTTACGAATGGCGCTCGAGAGAGTCAACTGACGCACCGACTTCAACACCTCATTGGGCCGAAAGGGCTTGGGAATAAACATCGATGCACCAGCCTTCAGTGCTTCGTCGCGATCTGTTTGGAATGCACAGGCGCTGAGCACGATAATCGGAACGCGCGATAGAGCTTCCGGAGAATTTTTCATGTGCTGAATTAATATTAAACCGCTTTCTCCCGGTATCGCAAGGTCGGTGAGCACGATATCAGGCTGCGTCTGTTGCAAGATCGAAACACCATCTCGCACGGTGTGAGCGGTCTGTACCGTAGCGCCGGCAGATAGGAGAATTTGTTTTAGAACCTCGCAGGTATCTTTGTTGTCATCAACCACGAGTGTTGATAGGCCATCGAGACGGACACGGATCTCGGCGCCTTCTGTTTGCGTGACCACTGCGCTGTCGGTAGCACTCGCGAGCGGCATGAAGATAGTAAAAGTCGAGCCTCGGCCCTCCTGACTTTCAACCTCAATCCTTCCGCCGTTAAGCTCAATCAATCGGCGAGTAAGGTTTAGACCGATACCCGTGCCCTCCTGGCTCTTGCTATAGGTGTCCTCTCCGCGCTCGAAGCGTTGAAAGAGCTTCTCCATCTTCGCGGCTGAAATTCCTACTCCGGTATCAGATACCGAAATTGTCACCTTGTCGCCGAGAAGGCTGGCGGTGACCGTTACCTTGCCGCCGCGAGGAGTATACTTAACTGCGTTCGACATTAAATTGATTACAATTTGATGGATATGTTTGGTGTCGACGAACATGCTGACGCTGCCGACGTCAGGCGGAACTTGAAGCGGCTGAAGGGTGACGCCCTTGCCTAGAGCGGTTTGCATCATGAGCTTGTGCGCTTGCGTCAAGACGTCTTTGACGACGACGCGAGTCGGTTCGGCCTCTTCCTTGCCGGACTCGATGCGGGCAAGGTTCAGCACGTCATCGATAAGATTTTTCAGATGTTCGCTCGAGCGCGTGATAGCGTTGAGGGCATCGCGCTGCCGGTCGCTCAGAGGCCCAAACACGCCGTCAGCCAGCACGCTCGAGTAGCCGACGATAGCGGTGAGTGGAGTGCGCAGCTCATGGCTCATGTTGGCAAGGAATTGCGACTTGGCCTGGTTTGCCTCCTCTGCGCGCGCGGTTTGCACAGCCAGGTCGGCAGTGCGTGACTCGACTAACTCTTCCAATCGTTCGGTGTAGGCCGTTATACGTTCCTGGGTCCGAGCATTGGCTATAGCGACCGCAGCGCCCT
>JAYRHW010000263.1:0-2916 GCA_041907145.1 Bdellovibrionota bacterium | reverse complement strand
GGTTTCGCCCCGGTGCGCGTAGCCGTTATCCCTCCGCCATAATTCCCGTGAATAGTATAATTTAGAAGCCGATCTTTCCTTTCTTTGAATCGATGGGCTCTTCAAGTTGTGCAATGAGAAATCGAATCTCTTGTAATTCTTGTTCATGAGCGGCAAAGCCCTTTGCTAATCGGATCTCAATATCTTGAAGTCGTCGCCTTAAGTCTGAGTGCTCTCTGAGCATTTCCCGAAGTCGTATGAACGCGCGAACGACTAAAATACTTGCTTCGACGGCGACGGGGCTATTTAAGACTGTAGCCGCCATCACAGCACCATGCTCCGTGAAGGCATAAGGAAGATGCCTCCTTCCGCCCCGGGTTTTGTTTGAGATCGCAATTTGCGATCTCAAAGCATCGACCTCTTCGATGGTAAGTTGGAACATGAAATCCGCTGGAAACCGTTCCCTATTACGCTTTATCTGCTCATTTAGCCGATAAGTTGTAACGCCGTACAAGGGGAACTAAGGGACGATCCTATTATTCGATCAGTTAAATAGGATCGTCCCGATTTGCCTAAACTGCTCTCATTTTGAACTGGTGCAGATCTTCATCTTCGCCATCGTGCACTTTATCGCCGGCTTTATCAGCAAAGAAATTCTCCGGGATTGGCCCGACAAGCTTCTCCACCGACTCGCGCTTGATCCGCCAATCCGATCCGAGCTTGAATCCCTCGATCGTGCCTGCTCTGAGCAGATCGTATACTTTCGGCCGGTGAATCCTCAGAAGCTTCGAAACTTCCCGAACCGTCAATAGTAGTGGTTGTTTTGCCTTTGACATACGCCTGTGCCTCCAACTTCTCGTTAAAAACTATCAAAAACCCTTCAGACTCTTCCCTGCAATCCGCGCGCTTGCTCAGACTCAAGGGGGGCGAGAGAGCGCTTCCCAATCCAGAATCGACAGAGCCGTCTCTCAAGAACTAGTTTCGCCGAATACGGACCTTAAATGAATAGAGAAGACAAGGATTTACGCTCACAAAACTTGTTAGATCGGCCTACGAAATTTGCGCATATCCGCGTTCCCCTGAAGCAGATCGCGCACTAGGGCAGATCGGTGGAGGAAGTTTTGATCGGTTCTTTGAGGTTTAAAGCAGGTGAGTTCTCCCTATTTTTACAACGACGGCAGACGGGCAGATCGACGCCCAGTCCGCATTGAGCTCTCCGCGGAAGGCCTGCGCCTGGTTGATGAGACCGGCATTGTGGTTGCCTTTTGGACCTATGAAGGACTCGATCTCGCCGAAGCAGCTGGGCGCAGAGAGCCGTATCGCTTGATGCACTCCGGCTTTGGGCAAGCCTCCATCACCTCCGAAGACAAATTACTCCTCAAGACCTTGTCCCAGGTTTGTCCGCGCATAGAGGAGCGTACGGCATCTCCATTTCGACGATTCATATTTCGCTTGAGTATGCTCGCCCTTGCCGCAGCATGCGCAGTGTGGTTCCTCACGATTGCTGTAGGATTCCTGGCCGGACCTCTGGCCCAAATTGTTCCCGCGACTTGGGAGCGTCAGCTTGGCACGCAGATCGCTAAGCGCATGACGGAGGAAACTGGAATTTGTTCATCGACTCCTGGAATTCGCGCTCTCGACAAGCTTACCGGTCGCATCGCTGCCGTGGTTAGTGCTCCGTTCCCTATCCGGATTCAGGTGACCGATGACAGACGCGTTAATTCCTTCGCCGTTTCCGGCGGAGCCATGGTTGTTTTCCGCGGCATGATTGACGAAGCCAAAAATCCGGAGGAATTCGCCGGATTGCTTGCGCATGAGGTGGCACATACCGCTCTGCGGCACCCGGTGGAGGGAATGATTCGCACTCTCGGAATCCCCTTTATCATAAGCGCCTATTCCGAGGGGCTTTCGGAGCTGGCCTTTTCTTCTGCAGCGTTCAAGGAGAAATTGCTGGCACTTTCATATTCAGCAGGCAATGAGGCTGATGCTGATGCTACCAGCATAGAGATTCTGAGGGCCGCTTCCATCGCAACGACGGGCGTCGTTGATTTGTTTACCCGCCTAAGAACGCAGGGTGGGGGCCCAGATAGTTTTATTACTCATCATGCCCAAGCCGGAATGACTATCGGCAGGGCCTCAGGCTCGCCAGGCACCGGGGCCGCACTTGCGCCCGCCGATTGGGCGGCCCTGCAGAATATCTGCAGCGAGAAGCAAACCCTTCGCTAGCGGGACAGCTAAGCCCCTGAATTGCTTGTTATAACACACGCAATCATTCATAATTCGCCTGCCTGGGAGATCGGCGGCATTCCTGGTATAACTGCCGCTCGCGTATAACGCTTCTTTTTGGCCCCGCTTGGGCTTTTTGCGTAGTGAAGTGAATGGCAGCTAAACCCGCACCGTTGGCAAGTTCAGTGAAGGACAAGGTCCTGGCAGAGGCATCATCACGGCCGGATATTGTCTCAATCATGGCTGAAATTCGCGAAAAAGTTAAGAGCGACGTCGCTGCCCACAGTGATCGCAAATTACCATTCAAGAATTTCAAGGCCGATATCGAAGGCAAGGAAGCGAAGTCCGCAGACGAGATCGTCAATTCCGAAGAGCTTAGAAATCTGAACCGCACGTATGCATACAGTGCGCGTATGCCGGTGGATTCTTTGACATCTCATCGCGGAGGCTTCATTGGAAACCTCATCATAAAGCTGAAGCGCCGTTTTTTGCGCGTTCTCTGGGAGTCGATTCTCAAGGACTACCTGACGGCTGAGCGCGAGCACAATACGAACCTGGTGCGCTTCCTGAATGACCTCAGCAAGTACATAGGGGCGCGCGACTCATCAATGTTCTGGGAACTAATCCGGAAGATTGACTATGATGTCGGCAAATCGCTCGAACGTATCGAGCGCATCAACGATGATCAAACCGCCAACCAGCTGGCACTTG
>JAYRHW010000262.1:0-22761 GCA_041907145.1 Bdellovibrionota bacterium | reverse complement strand
TTGGGTAAGATCCGCGATTCCATACCCAATAAGATTGGCGATACCCTCCTCGGCAATCAAACGACAGGCAAAGCTTAAATCTCCCTTCTCCTTTGGAGTTAGGGTTGTCCAATTGCCCTGAGCAGTTCCCTCATCCACAATTCTGCCGATTTCCTTATGCACGCCATCGCTGTGCGAACTAGCCCAGGCAATGAAGGCCTCGGCGGTTTTTACCGCAGCAGGCACCTTGAAATCTATTTGGAGCTGGGGATTAGGGCGAAGGCCTGCCAGGGTATTCGGTGATTCAAGGGTTGAGGCGCTCTCAGGAGCCTGCTGCTCCGCTGACGCTCCAGCGCCTTTATGCGCATCCGGTGATTGCCCTGGGGACGACATCAACGACATAGCCTATCGGTTTCGCGGCACCCAACGGTGAGGAGTTACAACAGCTACGGGACCTTCCGATTTTACTCCCATCGCAAATCTTACCCAATTTTTTGTGCTAACCCCTTGATATTATGAACTAATATGTGGTCACTTATAGCCCAGTAGAGCTCCTTAGCGTTGCCTTCGCTCGAGGTTAGCCAGGACGCGGTTAAGGACCTTAGTAGCTCGCTGCGTATCCGTTCTTCTCGGCTTCCTATCGTGAATAGTTACTCGCGCCACATTCGTCTCCCCTTCAATGACCTCACAACGAATGTGACTCGCCAGGAATATTCGCTGCACAGGAATCTTACGCGGATCCAGCGTCAGCTTGAGCGTCTTGGAAAGATCGAGACGATATCTCGTCGCCGCTGATAGCAGAGAGGCTTTAGTGGCTGCTTGCAACGCATACTGACAGCCTGCTGACTGCGAAATACCTGACTTCAGCAATTGCCCGGAGCTATCGAAAAACCGCAGCGCCAATTGAATCTTCCCGCGATCTCCATCCTTATTGGTAGCTTTCAATTCTATTCTGCTGATGGGCAGATCCGAAGAGATGGGCGTTGCCGTCGGAGTCGATGTCCCTGTCGAAATCACCGAAGGAATGGGAGCGGGAGCCCTCGTTGACGTCGGAGTCAATGTCGGGGTCGGACTGCTAGTTGGTACGGATGTAGCAGTAAAGGTTGCCGGCGGAGTAGGACTACTTGTCGGCACGGAGGTTCGCGTCGGCGTCGGAGAAGCGGTCCCGGTCGGAGTCCGTGTCGCCGTTGGTGTAACTGTCGGTGTCGGTGTGGCAGTCCGCGTAGGAGTGCTCGTCGCCGTGATTATCGGCGTTGGCGTACGTGTGGGCGTGCTCGTTGGAGTACTGGTCACCACTGGAGTGGCAGTGTTCGTCGGAGTTCTTGTCGGAGTAGCTGTTGGAGTAGAAGTGCGGGTTGGAGTTGCCGTAGGTGTGCTCGTGGGCGAACTTGTTGGAGTCGGCGTGGCAACACCGCCCATGGCGGCGAGGATCCAGCTCTTGTACTGCTGCAGGGCGTAGGCACCTGTCGAGCCATTATACGGAGTGCAATCCGCTGTGGAGTTGCAACCAATCGACGCCGTATAGATTATGCCCGCGAGTGCCAGCGAGCCGTCAGGCTGCTGCACAAATACTCCTCCGCCGGAGTCATTCATCGCGCCGTTTACCTCATACTGGACGTAGTCTCCGTTACCCGCTCGATTGAAAGTAAACCCCAGACCGTCAATACCGGAATAGGTGAGCTTATTGCGCCCCCAAGTTCGACCCCATCCGGCCCAGGTTATCCCGCTATTGTCGGGCAGCGCGCTCCCTGCAACCCTTCCCCAACCACCCAGAAAAACAAGTTGGCCAACGGCCGGCACGGTATCCAAAATCGAGTGCCACCCGGGAAGCTGCGGCAAAACTATCGGTGCGTTGGTAAATCGATCTACGCAATCAGTGCCAATGCGCGCAACAGCCAAATCTTGTGTGGGATGCCGAGTGTATTCGGTGGCAAAACAGATAACATCACCGATCCAAAACTGCGAGCCCACTCCGCCACCAGTGTGATTAGCCGTGAGAATCCAATGCGGCCCTATCATGACGCCTGATGATCCATTCCAGCGATCGACAAAACCATTTGATGGCGGCGGCATGTCGGCAGCAGCCGGATCATGAACAAGGGCGGCGGAAATTTGAGGCAGGACCAGGAGCGGGCCCAGGAAAAGAATTCCTTGAATTAACCTTTTGAACATCCAACCACCCACAACCAGCGAAATGGAAGGGAGCAATTAGAATGCCAAATGTTTTTAGCCAGTTAGGCCTGGAAGTTCCCGAATATCAGCCGGGCTAGCCTATCAGAACGACTGCAAATTTAGCCGGAATTCGGACGCGGGTTTGCTTTCAAGGCCGGGGTAGGGTTTGGGCGATGCTACGCCTGAACCTGCCCGTTCCATAACCAAAGTAAATGGGAGGCAAAGACCATCCCCTCTACTTGCGCCTCAGAAACCCCACTTTGAAATAGTATGCGTTTTTGTAAGAGGTTTTATGACCGCGCAATGTTCGTGTATGTCCCGCTCTGTTCTCCTTGCCCTTGGACTACTCCTCATTCCACTTCCAGCCCCGTTCAATCATACTCCCGTCGGCGCGGCGCTAGCCTTTGCTGATTGCGAGGACCCTGATGCCGACCCCGACCTCGATTCCGACGGCGATGATGTCCCGGACTGCGAAGACGAATGTCCGAATGACCGACTAAAATTCTATCCGGGCACCTGCGGCTGCGGCATACCTGACGCGGACAGCGACCATGATGGTTGGGTGGACCAGGGTCCAAGTTGTCAGGAGGGGCCGGATCTGTGTCCGACTGATACAGACAAAGTCGAACCACTTTCCTGCGGTTGCGGGTACTTTGAGCCGGACGCCTTCGAGGATGGCACCGTTGAATGCGACAATCCGGAAGACCAGGACATCAGCATGTCCCTGAACGGCCGGGGCGGCAGAATCAGAGTACGACTCTCTCGCTTCCAGGGAGCGGTCAGCTACGTGGTCACCGTGCGTTCCCAGCGCCCGGGCTCGCGTCGCTGGAGAAATATCAGCGGCTTCCCGCGCACCAGTGCTTCGAACGAGATACAGCTTAACTTGGCAAGAGGTACCTATAAGATCATCGGCCAGGTGCGAAATGGCGATTCTCGAAGTATTGCGGTTACGCGTACGTACGTAGTCAGACGCCGCTAGTCACTTTAGGATCCACAACGATCGTAGTTTGAAAATACTACGGTCGTTGTGGCCTGTACCCTGACCC
This sequence comes from Bdellovibrionota bacterium, assembly GCA_041907145.1. Classification (GTDB taxonomy): domain Bacteria; phylum Bdellovibrionota_C; class UBA2361; order UBA2361; family JAFLCA01; genus JAFLCA01. The sequence goes on along the minus strand of JAYRHW010000262.1, from coordinate 19,564 downwards.
GCTTACCGCGGCCATCACGACCCTCAAGATAGAAAGTCAAAGCTTTGGGCCCCAGCGAGTCTGAAATTGCCGTATTACTGCCGGAAAAAAATTTAGAGCCGGCGCTGGCTCGCAGAAAGAGATTAAGCACGGAAGTCCCCGACTTTCCGGGAAGTACTTCAAAGCGCTGCGAGGGCGGGAAGATAGTAGCTGCAAAGTTCTGACTATCAAGTGTTAGGCGGTACCAAAATTTCGAGAAGCGAATCGCGGACCTTCCGCTATTGACGACCCTAATCGACGCCACCGAATCGAAGAATGGCTCGTACGTGATAACGGTATCCTCGACCGAGCAAACATCCTGCACCACATCAACCTGAGGGATACTGCCGTCAGATTCAAAGCTGCCCTTATCGAGTACCGCAAGCTCTACGATTCGAGCCTGCGGCGCGGCAGCAGCAAGCTGAGGCCCCAGTAGAGCAATAGAAAACGCGATGAGTGATGCAATTTTCACGGCGCAGCCCTTTCGATAGTCCAATGCAATTACATCGGCGGCGGCGCAAAACACTTTAGTTCTGACGGCTATTTTGTTTGGCGTCCCGCTTAGTTGCGGAAACTGGCCTGCGGACGAATGGGGATGACCGAATCTCTCGCCGCAGGGCTTGCACGCTCAGCAGCCGGAGCATGCAAGGAAGCCTGGAGCTTCGATGCCGCCAGAATCTCAGTCTCCTGGTGCACAATGAGGCGCAAGATTTCACGATAGGCCAGGCCTACCGCCACCGTATTAAGAAAGCTCATGACGAACAGCCAGCGCACAGCCGTCTCGCCCGTCAGCTCGGAGAAAATAGCAAAGGTAACCAATAGGAGATTAACCCAGGTAAGCGCGGAAATTATAAATTTACTGCGAATCGCGGATGGCTTGAGGAGGAATCTGCCGGGTCGATTGTCGATGGTGGTGTTTTTCATTTTTTTCCTAATGCAATGCCCTCGACCCCCGGGGGAAAGAATAGTGCCATGGGCGCTGCTAGTCAAAAATAATTCGCCCGGCAAGCCAAGCCGAAACTGGTGTAACTCGAGGCAGTTATCCCTCACGCACGCCGGCCCGTTTCAGCTCTCCAAGCGCGGTTCTGGAAATATACGGCAGGCCCAACTCGTCCAAAAAACTCAATCCACGCGTGGCTCCATACAGCATGGCGATGGTACTCGCAGTTCCAGCGATGAGACATGATTCAGCGACTACTGAAACAGACTGCAATTCATCCACCGGATAGCCGGTCTTGGGATTGAGAATATGGCAGTAGCGTTTACCATTGATTTCAAAATACCTCTCATAATCGCCGCTTGTCGCAACGGCACCCCTGTCGATTTGAATACGTGCCAGCGTCTCACCCGCATGGCGGGGATGCACCAGTCCAATACTCCAATGCGCGGCTCCAGGCGGCTTGCCGAACACTCGTACATCACCTGCTAAGTTCACCAGTCCTGCGGGGATCTGCGCTGCTTGGGCAAGCGCCACGCAGCGATCGACGGCGTACTCCTTGGCCAAGCCTCCGAGGTCAATTTCCATCCCTGGCAGTGAAAGCTGTATATACGGACGCCGCCATATAACCTTTTCCCAGCCAATCTTCGGCAGCAGCGCAGCGATATCGTTCGGAGTCGGAAGCACAGCTCCTTTGAAATCCCATGCTTGGCGCAAAATACCCGATGTAATATCAAACAATCCGTCACTTTGAACAAAGCAAACTCCCGCATAATCGAAGAGAGCGGCAAACTCATCGTCGACTTCCATTCCAGCACTTCCGGCAACATTATTAATTTGGGAAACGGTGCTTGTGAAATCGTACCGCGAAAATTTCGCCTCTATGCGACGACATTCCTTTTCGAGAGCTTGCGCGACCGGCTGAACTGCATCAGGGTTCTCGCCCGCAAGCTGCAGCTCGGCGGGGCCACCCATAACCTTGAAGGCAAAGGAGTAAAGCTGCATGAAAGGCCGCTTTAATTAGAATTTCTTGGCGAGTCCTATACTAAAGAACCAGGCGTAAAAGTCCTCGATATTATCAGAGCCCCCGCCTCCGAGTTTAAGCGAGGGCTTCTGGAGAAAGGACTCCACGCTTGCATCGACCGAAAGACCGGAACCAAAATCATAGGCCAGGTTCAACCCGCCACCAATGCTGCCAAAATCTCCCAATCTCTGATCGGCCGAGAAGAAGGATCGCTCGGAAGAAGGTGGGAAATTATCCTCAAAGAACTGCGCTGCCCCCTGCGAGTAATATCGAATGAATGGACGCACCATCCACGATTGTCCTAAAGGTTGATACCAGGCAACTTCAAACATATGGGACAGGACGTCCCAGGTATCGGTGTACAAGCGATAATCCACGTGCAGCGAAGATTCCATGTCTTGGAAGAAGCGATTGTAGCGAGTAAGCCAGGCCCACATACCGCGGGACTGTGGACGGTTATCAAGCGCCTTATAGACATCACTTTGATATCCCCTCGCACTGCTGTACGTAATGTTCGATTGTACGATTGATTCGGCTGAAAGGACCTGCGTAATGCCGAGCAAATAATTGAAAGTTCTACGATCCTCGCTGAAAGCCGGATCCTGCGATGACCCAACTTCGTCACTATCAACCGAAAGACCCAGGGCAAGTGTCGTGTTCTTGTCCGAACTCCAAACCTTGCTTTCAATTGCTCCACCTCGGGAGGTGTAGTCATCCTCATCCGACATATGCCCGCCTAGGCCGATACTGAATCGCTCAAACATATGCGTTAGTTTCAAGTCCCAGGCCCGGCGGTTGTCCTTGATTCCCACCTCGGAGGCTCCGGAAAGGGAGTGCAAGTAGTGAGGAGAGGCTCCCGACATGGTGTCGAAAACAAAGCTCCCTTCGATGTAGTTCTTCTCTCCAAGCGGGGTGCCGACAAAAGCCGTCGGCGCGTGAATCTTCATGCGCCGCTCCTTCCCCGCCTGAAAGTCTCGATAGAAATTATATCGCAACCGAACTACCGGAGCGTCGGGCAAGTTCTGTGCGGCGCACTCCTTTTGCAAGCCGAGTCCAGGGATCGCCAAAGCGGCCGATAGAAATGCGCGCAGCGACGCCCCTTTCAGAGTGCGCCTCCTCGCCGCCTTTCCTTTCCTGATCCTTGCCTTCATAGCGCCGGCCTAATTACAGCCGCAACCTCCGCCGCCAACTCCGTACCCCCCGGAAGCCGCTTCCTTCGATTGGAACACATGCTGACGGAATTTTGATTCGAGGGGATCGGTCTCAAAGGCCATATGCGATCGTGCCAGGTGTCCCTTCTGCCAGGGCTTCACCTCCGCGCAGGCGCTTAGGCCCGACAGAAGACCAAGAAGACAAACAATGTAGAGTGCTCGACTCAAGGTTTAGCTCCTAATTGGTATCTCTTGATTTTGTCCCCTGATCGGCAGTCAGGCAAGGATGAATGTCGCGCCGCTGAACCTACTTAGGCAGAAGATCAGGCTTGCTACGCACTCTTAGAGCATAGCCTCAATAGCATGCTCCAGCGCTTGCCGGTCGGAATTCGAGAAGCCGCAATGTTTTACCGCAACGTGTCCATTGCGGCCGATGAGAAATGAGCTGGGCATGGACTCGACCTCATAGGTCTCCGGCGTTTTGCCATCAGGGTCGGAGAGGGTCAGTAGATTGACGTTAAGCTCCTTGAGCATGTCGCGAGCAAGCGCGGGATCCGTATCAACGTTTATCGCGAGGATCTGAAGACCATTTGCCCCATACTTCTCCTGCATTTTTTGCAACCACGGCAAGGATTGCTTGCATGGACCGCACCAGGAGGCCCAAAAGTCGACGAAAACAACTTTGTCAGAATAGTCACTGAGCCGGACAACTTTGTCGTCCAGGGTACGAAGCATGATGGGGGGAGCAGTCTTCCCGGCCTCAATGGCCTGAGCGGCGGGGGCAATCACGAAGAGGGACACGACAAGCCACTGCAACAACTTCATACACAACCTACTGCTTTGGAGCGCCAGCCGGATATATAGGCGCGCCCCGGTACATTCCAAAAGAGTAACAACCGTCTAGGCGGATTGGTCCCGGAGGTTCTCGCTAGAGAGGAGAGCAATTTTCTTGCCGCGAGACTTCACTGCTCCTGGATTTAGTAGTTTCAGTACGTTAAGGTCGGTTATGGATTCTCTGTGGGAATCTCCTAGGAAGTAGGATTGAGACTATAAGCCGAGTACCTAAACTTTTTGCCATGAAACTATACCTGTCATTGCTGTTGTCTCTGCCGGCACTTCTGATTCCTCCGTGTCTGGCCGACACTGGAAAGGATTCAGTGAAGATAGGCGGAATTTTCTCGCTCAGCAGCTGGGCGGCCGTTGGAGGGCAGGCCGAGCTCAACGCCTCGCTGCTTGCAAAGGATGATATCAACGCGCAAGGCGGAATTAACGGTCGGCCGCTGGAGATTGTCTTTGAAGATAATCAGTCGGACCTTGCCCGCACGGTAACGGCATACCGCAAGCTTGTGAGCGTCAACAAGATCCCGGCGTTACTCGGTCCGAACTGGGCCGAGTTTGCAGAAGTCACGGCTCCGCTTGCCGAGCAAGACAAGATACCGATGCTTACCGCTTCCGGGTTTAGCTGGACTCTAACCAGAAATCGAAGATTTATTTTCACTGCTTTGCAAAATTTCAACGACCAGGTTGCTCCTCTTGGCGCATTTATCGCCAAACAAAAGCACGAGCGTCTCGCCATTCTACATTCGTCGAGCACCTACTTCGACGGTATAGCGGAAGGACTGAAGTCCGCCCTTGAACAGAAGGGCATGTCAGTTGCCTCCTACATAGCGCTTACCCCCAAGGAATCCGATCTGCGATCCGTGGTACTCAAACTGCAAAAGCAGCGCATCGACGCAGCGGTGTTATTTTTGCAGGAGGGTGGAGACCTTGCCACGTTGATCCGGCAGCTGCGAACTTTGAAGTACAGCCCGGCTCTCTATGCGGGAGACATCAGCTACGATGATGTACTTATGAAGGACTTGGCGCTTGCCGACGGCTTGGTTTTCATGCTCTACACCGGGAAGTCTGATCCCGCACTCGAGGAACGCTATCGCAAGCGCTTCGGATTTGAGCCCTTGTGGACCGTTGCCAAAGCTTACGACAACGTTTTTGTATTAAAGGCTGCCATGGAGCGCTGCGGTCTGTCGCCCGAGCAAATTCGAGATTGCTTGATTAAGACTGATTATCAGGGACTGTCAGGACATATTCAATTCGGCTCTGACGGCATCGTTCGTGCCTTTGAGCCGGTCACTCAGCTGCGTAGGATTGAGAAGGGCTCAATTGTCTCTATCGAGTAGCAGCTGTATCCCGCTTCCAAAATTCCTGGAAGCTGTAGTGCATGCCAGGCCGCTATCGACATCTAGTTCTCTGCGATTAGGTTTGCAACTGCCTGTTCCGCGGCGACAAATGCCCGCTGTGGATCCGCGACGCCCAGTCCACTGGCAAGTTCCTCAGCCTGCTTGCGCTTCCCGGCGTTAAGGAGCGAGCGCATACGGGCGAGCGCAAGGAACGCGTTGTCAGGATTCGCTTCACTGGCGACCTCGAGCAACAATGCTCCGGCAGTGCTCGACAGCGCTGCGTCGTAACGCACGGCTGCGAGTACCAAGTAAGCAGCAAGGCTCTCGTCAATCGGCTCCCCTCGCTTGATCGCCTCTTCGCCTGCGCGTAATGAACTTAGGTACGCCCGATTACTAAGCACGGTATCTATCTTTGACACATTTCGTCCCAAGGTGGCGTAGTTAGCCATCGCGGCAGCAAATTTTATCGGTGAGGTCTTCTTCGTAACCGACTGCAGTGCCTGCAGGATCACCTGCGAGCGATGGCTTTCAAGGTGCCGTGCCAGAATTTCTTCTCGTCCTTGATCGGCAATGCGGCGACAGGTCGTTTTGTCGGCCAAAAAGTGTCTTATAAGCTCGGAAGCCTCCTCAACGTTCCCCTTCTCATAAGTGACCAGATGCTTGCGATCTTCGAACAAGTCAAACAGTCCATTGTCGATGCGTTCGGTAAGGAGCATGGCACCGGACATCATGGCTTCAAAAACACGAAAATTTAAATCGCGCTTGACGGTCTGATTGACGACAATTTCCGACTTAGAAAAAATCTCTGGCCATGCTCCCGTCATGCAAAGCAAATCGCACTTCGATTTTAACTCGTCGAAGAACTTTACTCGCTCAGGATTGAGTTGGGGGTTCAGGGTTCCCACGAAGACCGCCCCGTGCTGCTTTTGAGCTTGCGGTTCGACTCTAGCGGAGGCCCAGAGCGGCATCCACGAAACCTCGAGTCCAACACCGCTGAATTCGGGTAGATAGTCCTTCTGCGCAACGATAGTTTTGTCGGCGACATGGGCCAAGTAACGGTGCAGCGCCAAGTGATGATGCGTATCGACAGCGTAGAACACTATCGGCAGGGGGGATTCCTCGAATCCCGTGACAATGACTGGAGAGCTGTTATCGAGAATAAGAATAAGGTCCGGCGACCTCTCGGGTGGCAGCCCCTTTATCACCGTATCAAGGTGGATAAGAGGAACATCAAGCGGAACGTCCAGATGACTGCCTATGCCGCAGGTCGTGACGGTATGCCCCGCCTCACGCAAGTCGCGTACGAACCAATTCTGATTAAGGCAAAGTATTTTCACGACTCGCGCTTAGAGAGCGAGCACCGAGGTTAACGTCCGGCAACCACCTGCGCGCGACCAGGCTGGGTCGTTCGCTCGTCGATCAGCCGCTGCAACTCTCGGGCACGCTGGTTATCCGGTTCGAACATAGTGATCTTGCGAACTTCGGCGGTCGCTTCGTCAAGTTTTCCCTGTGCATATAAGCAGCCGGCCAAAGCATACAAGAACTCAAAGTCCAGCGGATGCATATCGAGGTAAGCTCGCACCGCCGATTCGACGTCGATCAGACGCTTCAACGGGTACCCGAGCTCGATGATACCGAGCAAAGCTCTGGCATTTTCCGGATTCGTGCGAACGGCTCGCTTGTAGAAGTCCCATGCGCGCTCATGTTCCTTGAACCACGAGCAGCAAAGCCCCATACCGGCAAGCGCTACGTCGTACTCCGGCTTGGCAATCAATGCACGCTCGAAACTATTGCGGGCATCGTCCCATCGTCCGGCGTGCGCAGCAAGTGCACCCTGTCCGCAGAGTCCGCGTGCTGACTGCGGATTCTGAGCAAGAACCTGATCGTAGATCGACTTTGCAGCCACCAGGTTTTCCTCAAGTACGAAAACTTCGGCCTGGAGGAGTTTGATTTTCTCCGCCTGCGCGGGCTTGATGCTGCCGATAGCAGCGAGCCTTTGACAACCGGAACGGACATCATCAAGTCGCCGTTCACGCTTAGCCTCCTCGAGCTCCATAATCTGACGGTCAATACCGTCAAAGGGCTCGGAAGAAGTGGCGGCAGCTGACTGCACCATCGAATTGACGACTGGATTGGTTCTGGGGGCTGCAGGGCGCTGGCGAATAGCCTCCTTGAGTTCACGAGCTCCCTGGTGATCGGTTCGCTCACGCAAAACGTCGTCCGCGAGATGCGCAGCCTCATCGAACTTACCCTGCTTGTAGCAGCATCCTGCCAAGCAGAATCTCATTTCCACATCCGCGGGGCGCTGCACAAGATAATTCCTCAGTACGCGCTCGAGATCATCGAACCGCAACAGGTTATACGCACATTCCATCAACTGGAGCAGCGAAGTAAGGTGCATAGGATCAATGTCCAGCGCCTTAACGAACAGCGTATATGCCTGATGCACTCGCTGCTCGCGCATTTCACACATCGCTAGCCCGCTCAGGGGTCGTGGATCGGCAGGATTAGCCGTATGCGCGCGTTCGAAGTATCCTCGAGCCGTGGAGGTCTTGCCTTCGGCAAGAAACACCGTTCCTCTGGCTTTGAGTGCACGCGAGGAATGTGGATCCATACGCTCAGCCTGCGCCAGTAACTCATGCGCATCCTGATACTGCTCGTTCATGGCAGCTGCCTCGCCGCGTTCGATCACGTTCGTCAATTCGACATTGGAGAATGCCGGCGTAGTCGGTTGACTCGAGATAGGATGAGGAAATGATGGCGGCGCATAGGCCGGCTGCTGCGGCTGATTTGTTCCCTTACGCTGACGTCCTGCCATGACCCGATCATAGGCTTGGGCAGTTTGTTCGATGGTCTGAGCCCAGGTATAGCTCATGGCACGCTCGCGCAGTCCGCTCTGGAGCGGGCTAAAATATGCGGCCATGACAGCGTTAAATATCGACCGCTCGCTGCTTGGATCGCAGTAGAATGCCAGATCTCCGAAATAGTCCGGAGTCGTTCCGCTATCCGCTGCAACCACATTGCAACCGTGATGAGCAGCTTCCAAACTTACGAGTCCCGGAAGCTCGTACCAGCTTGGCAAGGCATGCACTTTTGCCGCGGCGTATGCGCTCGCCAGCATTTGCGGAGAGATCCGATCAAGCACGATTGTCTTCCCCTGGCGTTTGAAGTTTCTTACGGCACGGTCATAGTCCGGCTGGTAAGTAAATCCCCCGCCACAGAGCACCACGGTGATATCGCTATCTTCGAGTGCCTTGAGGAGCATGAGCTGATTTTTACGGGACTCGAAGCGTCCCACGCACAGAACGAAGTCTTTTACGCCATAGGCTTGCTCGAATAGAGCGGCATCACCCGCGACGCCGACTTCATGACCGAGCTTGATTTCGATCGTTGCACTGGCATTCGGATAATCGCGGCGAATAGCCTTCGACTCTTGGCCGCCGTTGGTGAAGAGCGCAGCCGCATGTTCGGCGGTCCAATGATTATCAAACGTTCCGCTGGGAGTAACTCGGGCGAAGTCGACCTTATTCGCATTCCACCATTCACGGTTCTGTCCGCGATTGACGTACTCGACCAGACGATTAGCCGCTACCGTTGATTGATTATGAAATTTGGAAACTTCCTCATAGAGCGTGGTTACCACAAACGGAGTGCCCGCCTCGTATGCCTTCATGCCCAGCATCTTGGTATGCTCGGGCAAAGCGAAGTTGAAGAGATGAACGACATCGTAGTCCTTGGGATTAGCCCTGCCGTCAACATCGACGGTCACCTCGATGCCTCGGGCACGCAGCCCGGCCGCGAGGTTCTCCATCACGACGGTATCGCCGCCGCGCTGCATGAGGGCGTTGGGCCGGATCTGCATGAGTACTCTTAGAGCCGGCTGGCCGTAACTTGAATTGCTTGTATTCACGTCTATCTCCTTAACTCTTCACAGGGTGAGGCTTTCGCTGACACCAGTGCGGGAACTGCCTGTCGCAATTCCGGCAGGGGTGTCGGAAATTCGCACCCTTGGCCACGCCTGTGTCTTGTTCCTAAGTACTTAAATTTTCCCATCTAAACTTCCGTGTTCAGCTGATTTCGCCGCCTGCTCTCGAAGGCGTCTTCCTGCAGCTTCCTGACAAGTTTGCAAGGACCGTGCACAACTTGCGCCGACTAACACACTGGATTTACTCCCCAATCAACGAGACCACCGCCCGAAGTCACTGAGACCTCGTCAAAGAATTGACCGGGCCATATTTGGATGCAGATCCAACGCAAAGAAACCCTGATAACATTGCGCAAATACAGATAAAATTGCGGATAGATGTACCAAGTTTGTAAAGTTTTGAGCCCCGCGTCCGATAGTTAATGAAAGGGCGAATCCAGGCGGGCAGCGCTAACGTCCAAATAGTAAGTTCAGGGTAGAAGCGGGAATTTGGCTCAATCCATTGAATTTCATTTATGGATTTCAGTGGATTGAGTGAGAGAGCTTAGGTTAATCAGGTTTTTTTAGGTTCGATGGCGTCGGACAATTCCCAAAGAGTGGTTTTTAAACCATTGTTTGGGGATTGTCTTGGCAAAATCACATTGAGGTTAACTACTGGTTTTTCGGTTTCTTTCTTTTTTTCTTTGGTTCACTTTCTCACTCTTTCCATCTCCTTTCTCTAGCTAACCTGTTGTTTTTCCTTAGTAAATAAGCCTCTGTTCAATCCTTGAGAGGCCCCCCGCCGATGAGGTACAATATTAGGTATAGTCCGTCATTCCTGTAATAATTCCCTGAACTTAGCAGACTATTTGGACTCCGTGTCATGAGTGAGAAAGCCACCATCTCTGTACTCACTTTTCGTGCGCGGTACGTGCTTCATACGTACAGCTCGCCCGAGCGCTTCTCCATGCGCCAAGTCAGCGAGCTGCTAATTAACGAGAAGAAGGAGCGCTACAGCCCGGACTGTCTGATCGTTCACCGCAACAATACCGAGAAGATTTTTGTATTCCGTTTCGGAACGGTGGTGTTTTTCAATGTTCCTGTCGAGGAGCATGCGGGTTACCTGGGCACCCTCGGGATGTCCCCTACCCTCCGTACGACCGAAAAGGCCAAGGACTTGGACGAGCTGGCTGAAGACGACTTCACGCTGACGATCGAGCCCGGCGTAACTGAAGTTGCCTTCAATTCAGTGAAGATTCCCGAATTTGACTTGGCCAAGCTGCAGCTCGTCGCCTACATTCTCGCGCAGTCCAGCGCGCTCGAAATTATCGAATGGGAAGTGGAAGACTTCCTCGCTGAATCCGAGGCCATGACCAAAGGCCTCAAGCGCGGGGGACTTGTGAGCAGAAGCCGTTCGCGGCTCCTGAAATTCATAGGTGAGGGCCTGAGCGCTCGCCATCGAATTGTGAATCAGCTGCTGTTACTCAACGAACCCGAAAAAACATGGGAGAAGGAGGACCTCTACAAGCTCTATCTAGACTTGTTCAAGAACTTTGATATGAAGGATCGCATCGAGCGCCTCGAGAAGATGCTGGGGCTCTGCTCCGATGTCTCGGAATTACTGCTTGAAGTCCTGAATGCTCGGCGGGCGGAAATAATGGAGATCGTGATCATCATATTGATCGCGTTCGAGATCATTAAATCATTCATCTTGTGACGGCCTAAGGGACGAGGCTCAGCCTGCCGCAGGACTTACTGCAATAACTTATCACGCAAGCTTTTTCGCAGCCCCAGCGCTCTATTCCAGGAAATGTGCCAAGCATTCCGAGCGCGCACTGCCGCCCGCAAGAAATCGCATACTGCTGCTTGCAGCGTTCACAGCGAAACGTGCCGGGATCCAGGCTCTCTTTAGCAATATCAAGCTGGCTTGCGTCGGGACAGGCACGCTGCAGGCAATCACGCCGGCAGCGCGGCTGCTTCCCGCTGGATTCAGTGACGCATTGCTCCTGGCAAGCCGGAGACTCAATCTCGACACAAGGTGAGCCTATCGACTGCTCAGGACCCTTGGAAGGAACCGGAGTAGGCTGCACACAGCGCCCTCCTAAGCAGGTCTCGACACAGCGCTTGTATTTGGCATCGAATTCCCTTCGACATTGCTCCGCGCAGGCAGCCTTGTCACCGACACCGCATACGCTCGCCCCTCCGTTCCCCTGCTCAACAGTCCAAGAACTGGCAGCCGGAGTGCCGGGCGAACACTGTGCCCACTCACAGCGAGAATCTGCCCACCCCGGACTACCAAGAATTCCGAAGAAGAAAATAATGAGGAGGGCCATCCAAGCTCGCATCGCACTACTGTAGCACAGGCCTGCCAGGCCGGACATTACCGCTTCAAGAAATGGAATTACGGAAATGGCGCTGCTCTGCTAGAGTCATGGCACCCACCGATGAATAAAATCCTGCTCATTCTCATCGTTCTAGCGTTCACCCCTTCCTGCGTGAGTGCCCCCGCTGTATTGCCTCCGGTAGGTCAAAGTTCTTCTCAGTCCGTCACCTCATCATGGTGGCAAGCTCGATACAAGCTTAAGTGGAATGAGGAGGATTCTCCACGTTGGTGGCTCGATGGCCTGCTCGCCAATGAGGTTTTTGCCAAGGCCATGAGCGCAGCCGGTGTTGAGCCGGAGCTGTGGCGATTTCATCGCCGTGCCAAGGCTGATGCCAGCGGCTATCAATTTTCCTTCTTATTTTACGCCTCAGCCCAGCAGGCCGCCAAGCTCCAACAGCAAATCGTTTATAACTCAGTCGCAAAGTCCCTCTCGCGCCGCGGCATAATTCAGAAGCTGCTACTTGACCCCGCACAAAATCTCAGCGCAACGTCGATCGCCAAAACGAGCGACGCAGGCTGGGATCCTAAGCTCCAAGAAGCCTGGCCGTATTTTGCCATGGGAGTAAGTAAGTCCTGGCTTTCCCTCACGCGCGCTTGCTTGCCGCCCGCTAAGGATTCTTCTCTGGATTCTCTCTTGGAAGCATACGAAAAAGCTTCGGATTGCGTCACTGCCATCTGGCGTAAGCAAGGGCAGCACGCGTTTCTCCATCACTTGCAAGCGCTCATGGGATATGAACCTCTGCCGATTGGCACCGAGGTACGGTTCTAGGACTTTGCGCCCCGCTCGAGAAAGTAAATTTTCGGCTTATACTCGGACTGAAGCACGCGCATCGTTGAGGATACCGTCCATGCTCCCCCAGCTCTCCTAATCGCTTCATCGAACATCTTATTCTCCTGGGTAATTATCGCCGCACGACAGTGGCGAGTCCCCACCCTGTCCATTTCAGCGAGTAGGCTCTGGTAGAGCGAGCCAAGTTCCTGTCTGTCGCCGATTAACCTGCCCCACGGCAAGTCGGCCGTAAAAACATCCACGCTGTCTGGGCCAAACGGAAGCTTTTGCGCATTGCCCTGGACAAATATCCCGCGCTTGCCGCTATTTTGCTTAGCCATCCTCAAGGCCTCTCGGGATATATCCAATCCGATAAAGCCGCTCGCCGCATGACCCGGCGGCACTTCTGCAATGAGCGTGCCGGAGCCGCAAGCGATATTTAGATAGCGCTCCTGCGGCCCAATCTTGAGCATGCGATTCATCGCAGCTGCGATGGTAGCATTGAGCGCCCCCGGCATGTTGCAGACTCTCCATGCGCGAGCTGAAAGCGGTAATGGCGTAAGCCTAAGCAGCACTTCCCAGCCAAATACCTTCTTAAGCTGCGATCGACGAAGTCTGATAAGCAGCTGCCCCTCCTCCTCGAACGAAAGTCCGGACTGTTCGGCGATGGCTGTCTTGATTCGGCGAAAGGCGGTCGAGTCGCTGCCCGCAGCGCTTATACGAAACCCCGTGTAACTCTGATCTCGGCGAAGCTCAGTGATGACCTCGGCAAGCCTTCGTAGATGCCCGCCTTCGCATATCATTTGCGGACGTGGGACCTTGTAATAGAGCAGCCGGTAGACAGCCACCGCCGTGCGAAGCTCGGTGAGCCGCCCTGCAGGCCCGGAAAACGAAAGAATCAGAGAATCGTCGCTCATCTGCTCCACCACCGCCTCAGCGGCGAATCGATCGCGCAGCTCCTGCGAACATACCGTGGCGAGTCCGGGCAGAACCTCTATCTCATAGAGGTCACCTCGCGATTGTAGAGACGGAGATCCCGATTCCATGCGTCCTAAAATAAAAAGCCTGGCCTTTCTAACACCTTATCTCCCTGCGTCTCAAGTAGTGCGAATAAAGCGACGACAGACGCTTATAGTACTTTATGGACAATCGAAGCTTTCAAAAGCGCTCGCTGGTGATCCTTATCAAGGAGATCCTCGATCAGCTCGATGAAACGGCTCAGCTAACTGCGAATGGCGGCAAAGCGGCTGTCAGCACTTTACTCCTGCGTGAAATGTGCTCCGTGCTGCGGGAGCTGGAGCCCGATTTACTCGAACTCTATTTTGAAGTACTGCCGACACTGGCAAGCGCCACACCTCCGGTAGCTGCCCGGCGCGTAAGCGAAGAGAAGGTCATCCTTTCCGAACCCGTTAAACGGCGCATGCTCGAGCGAATTCGTGAGCAGCTACTTGCCGCTGCCTAAGAACATTTCCGCGCTCATATCCTCCCGGCAAATGAGAGGAAGCTCCTCCAGCCGAGTAAAATTCTTCAAGTGAAGGAAGGGACTTGGCGCTGCCTTGAAATGTACATGGACGACGCGGACTTCCCGAGGATACCGGGATACACTCGCCTCTATTCTCGCTACAACACGGTCGAGGACTTCACCGCAAAATGGGTTAAAGAGAAAGATCGCCGTAATATCGGCGGGGACCTCGAAGTCGCAAGCATCAGCCGTCACTATTTCTATCGGCCCCTTGCAAACACGCCGCTTCAGCAGAGTAAAGTTCCTCTGCGCTGCTTGACATAGGTAAGCCGAAAGTTCGACCCCCAAGATACGTTTGAATGGATACTGCGCCGCAACAGCCATCACTCGACCCTTTCCGGCTCCATAATCCAAAAACCCATCCACCTGCGGATCTATGGGAATTTTCGAGAGAGCTGCATAAATGGTTTCATAGTCGAAAGGTTCATAGCTTAAGCAGAGCGGATTGTTGGAAATACTCTCCTTCCCGATCCAGCCGCGGGTGTTGATGCCGAGTTTTGCTTCAAACCAGTACATGTTCAATCGACGCCGCATGAGTCGCACCACCGAGATCCATCCGTGGTTGCGTCCTCTCGTGACAAGATAACGAGTAAAGCGAGAGATCTTTTCGGTAAGGGGCAATTCAAGGCTATCGATCGGCATGTGCGGAGTGTATCAGAAATCTTGGCCTAACTCGTCTCTGCTATGCTATATTTTTCTGATGTTCCATACTTCTAAACCTGCCAAACTTAACGCTGGCGACACCGTAGCCGCAGTGAGCTCCTCGTGGGGCGGACCAGGTCAATTTCCCCATCGTTACGAGGCCGGAAAGCAGCAACTTGCGGAAGCCTTTGATCTGCGGGTAGTTGAAATGCCGAATACCTGCCGTTCCCCGGAATGGGTTGCCCAGAATCCCCAGGCACGGGCGGCAGACCTCATGCAGGCGTTTGCCGATCCAAAAATTGCTGGCGTGATTTCGACGATTGGAGGAGATGATTCCATCCGCATTCTACCGCACTTAGATCTTGAAGTGATACGGCAAAACCCCAAGGTCTTCGTAGGTTACTCGGACACTACCGTCAGTCACTTCGCCTGCCTCAAGGCCGGGGTCGGCTCATTCTATGGACCCAGCGTCATGGCCGGATTTGGCGAGAATGGCGGCCTCCACGAGTACCTCAGGGAATCTTTCCGCACGATTTGTTTTAGCCCGCAGGCGCCAGGACGCATCGAACCGAATGCGGCCGGCTGGACCGTAGAAATGCTGGACTGGGCCGAGCCTGCAAACCAGGCCAGGAAGCGCGCCCTAGCACCGTGCACTGGATGGCATTGGCTGCAAGGGAGCGGCAGCGCCGAAGGTCAGTTGATCGGCGGCTGTATCGAGGTCGTCGATTGGCTGCGCGGAAGTTCGGTTTGGCCCGACGCTGAAACTTGGAAGGGAGCAATCGTTTTTCTGGAGACTTCCGAGGAAGCCCCAAGTCCCGATGCCGTTCGCCGTATGCTGCGATCTCTCGCAGCCGCAGGCGCGCTCACCAGCGCAGGGGGCTTGCTTATGGGGCGCCCCGGCGGCCACAACAATGCAGCCTCAGTCGAGGACTACGACCGGGTGATTCTGGGAGTCATTCGCGATGAACTCGGGCTTGACCGCCTGCCTGTCGTCACTAATATGGATTTTGGGCACACTGATCCGATGATGACGCTGCCCTTTGGCATCCGTGCTCGAGTCGACTCCAATACGCAAACATTTTCGATACTTGAAGCCGCGGTGCGGTAATTTCTGTGCAACGGCTCGGTGCGTTTTTGGGCATCCACTGCTGAATGAGGACGGCCATGTTCTCCGGTCTCTGCGAGGATAGGATGATCCCCGGGGGAGAAAGGAGGGAAAGACAGGTCTAACCTAAAGAAAAAAGAAGCCGGATCAAGAGTTCCACTCTTGATCCGGTCGTGAGCAATGTCTCACTCTGAAATGCACCTCTTGGCAGTCTCCAGCCAAGGAAGTACTGATTCTCGCGCGATTTCCCGGCCACCAGAGTCAGCAGAAGGCCCATCATGGTGATAGGCATAGGCAAACTCGAAGTAGCGGGTACTGTCACGAGGGGCGTACTTTCGAGCAAACGCGAAACACTCTTTGAGCGTCTCACGCGTGCACGCAATGTTCATATCCACACTAAAGGGATCGGAATCATTGACGCCAGCTCGCTTACACAGCACAGCGCGGGTGCGGTCCAAGAATTGGCCAAGGCCGCACGCTGATGAAGTACCGGCTGCCGCGTCAGGATTGAATCCTGATTCACAGCGCCACAGGGCCACAGCAAAGCAAATTTCGCTTTTGCTGTATCCTGCGCCTCGCAGATCGCTGATGAGGCTGTTGACGCATTCCGCTTGCACGGAAAGGTCAGCATCTCCCCAACGTCTACTCTTGCCTCGCAGTCCCTCGCCCTTCACAGGGGTTAGGTAGCGAGAGTGCTTGACGACCGACGACCGCTTATAGGCTGCCCCGGGTTTCGGAACAAGCAGCGGCCGCAGTCGCTCAAGAGTCAGCCCCGGCTTCCGCACTCCTTGGACAGGGATGCGGGTTTCAACCGGAGCCGAAGTGGGCTTTCCGGTGGAGGCGGGGTGGATACGGGCGGGCGACTGAACGCCATGAGCCGTATCGAGTCCAACTCCCAGAGAGAGCAGGACACAGACCACAGAACAGAGCGCCAATACGAGCTTTACGTTTCTCATATCGTAAAACCTCTCGGTCAACGTTGCGGGCACTGACGCAGTGCACACTCCGCTGACAACCTAGGAAGACCTGTCTTCCCATATGAGAATGAAAAAGAACGCAGACGTTCTAAGTGTTATGGGCGCCGTTGAAGCTTGATTGATTTAAGCGCCCAGAATAGGCATTCTAGGCCGACCATGACTGACCAACCTCAGCCCGGACTGATCATTCCCCTCTTCGCCTTGCCGGCGAATGTTTTCCCCGGGGAACTTTTGCCACTGCATATTTTCGAGGATCGTTACAAAGAGTTGATCGCTTTCTGTCTTGAAGGCCCTGCCCTGGGAAAACTTCGACCATTCGGAATTTCGTATGCCACGGATGATGAATTGAGAGATATCGGCTGCGCAGTGCTGATTCAACAGGTAGTTAAGCGGTACGAAGACGGGCGGCTAGACATTATTACGATGGGGCGGGAGCGCTACCGCACGCGCAGAATCATTCGGGAAAAGTCATACCCGGAAATCGAGATAGATCACCTAGATGACGAAAATAGGAGCTTCAACGCAGAAACCGCCGACATCGCCATCACATTGTTCATGAAAGTAGTAGAGATGGCCAAGGGACATCTGCCTAAGGGAAATCTTACTCCGTCGCCGCGCATGTCGTTCATTCTGGCCCACGGCTCCGGGCTCGAGGCTGGCGCTCGACAGGTGCTGCTTGAGATGCGTTCCGAACAGGAGCGACTCGAGTACCTCATTAAATACTATCGCGAGCTCATTCCCGTTCTGAGCTGGCGCGAAGATGTTCAGGAGCGCATCCGCGCCAACGGTCACTTCCGACAGATTAAAGGCAAGCTCGTTTAAACCTTACCCTTCAGCTGAGGCAATCCGTAGGCAAGATCGTTGAGCTCGCGAATGTCGAGCTGCACATCGTCCGGGATACGAGTTCCACCACTGCCGGTATAGCCGAGCGTTACGATCTCCCGATAGAGATTGAAGGCGCGCTTTGCATCATCAGTTCCAGGATTTTCCCGTATGCACTGCTCCAGAAAAAGTTCAGGAAGTTCATTGACGAAAAAGAATGGCAGCTCACTATATGCCAAGCCGAGAAGATAGAGGGCATGCCCGCGCTCTCCGACATTGGCACCCTTCTCCTCGAGAACCGAGTGCAGCAAGGCCGACGCGCGTAGCAGCTCGACCGTACCCTTTTTCCGAGCCAATGGATCGTTCATGCCGAGACCCTGACGAATAAGGTTCTCGGCCTTGGCCATAGGTGGAACTCTCAAGGGCCCCTCATTCTGCCAGCGCCGAAGCGACTCGAGCCACCCCACAATCTCTTCTTCTTCGTAACGGGTAAATTGCGCACGCGGGCGCAGCTTATTGAGTTGCGTAATCGCTGCCTGTGGATCAGGATGGACACGCACATGAACGACAAGCCACTTTCGTAAGGCATCCATCTTAATCGGGGCCAGGCCCGGATCGAGCACCGCCTTCATGAAACTAGCCTGTGCCTTCTCAAACTGTCTGCTTGCAAGATAAAACTCCCCTGCTTCGAATGAGTTCAATGTGGGAAGCGTAACATTTGAGTCTGAGAACTCGACTGGCACCTCGTGTCGGGTATGGCAGGAGACACAGTAATTGGCCGAAGTCTTGAGCCTCCATAACGCGTAGCCCTTCTTCCCCTCGAAAAATCGATTGCGGGCATCGTTCAGCATTTCATTCAACACTTTGAGGGTAGATTCAAACCCCGGATCGTCTTGATACTTGGTATTTGACAACCCAACGCGGTGAATTCCGGCTCGCAGTCCATTAATTAGCTCAGCAATCTCCTTCTCATTCGAAGAATCGATGAAGGCATCTCGATTGAACATGAATTTCTGCAAACCCTTGAAGGATTCATAAACCGCAGCCATGCTCTCTTTGACTGGGGCAGCGCCGGAGGCCTGGTCTTCAGCGCGCGCGACAACCGAGCCGAGAATGAGAAGGGGAAAAGCCAGCAGGACGAAATTTTTCATGGTTGCAGCCTAATGCAAATGCAAATTCAGGAGGCAGTATAGACTATGATTTCTCCCCGATCACCGAAAGATTTTCAGTTGCTTTTCGAGTAAAGTTTAAGACCCAGACTCTCCCATAAGGGGATTCTGAGGTGACAAGGAAACCCTCCTGGCCAATGCGAGACTTAAGCTCTTCAACAATATGCTTGCGCTGCCCATTTTCCCCGGCCCAGCTCAAATTGTCTAAGGCCAGGAGCACCACTGAATGCGTACTGGCCAGCTTTGCGGAGACAGCATCACGCCAGTGTTCTACTGATCCAGGATCTTCGAATGAAAAGGGTAACAGGTACCAAGGATCTTGAACCGGATAATACAGTACGGGACTGGCGAATTGCCCCTGCTTGATGGGGTCAACCAACCATTCCGAGTGTGCGGACTCGACCACTCCGGAATAAAGGAGTACCGGAGCCCCCTCGCGTTGCTGCAACTGCCGGACCGCTGCCGTCGCCCCGCGCCAGTCCTCTATCTGCCGTGTCTTGGAAAGTTCCAAACTAAGCGTCAAAAGTACCATGACTGCCGGAACCACCCTGCGGCCAATTGGACTCGATAATCCATTGACCAGACAAGCAGCAGTAAGCGCTATACCGGGGGCTGCCCATGCATAGTAGCGAGGCACGTTGAGTGAGCTCCCCAATATCCAGGATGATCCCACTACCACCAATGGAGGGAGCAGCATCCAAGCCAGGGCAAACGGGGGCACCCTTTTGTCCATTTGCGAGCAGCTATCCTTGGAGAGGGTCGAAGGGCTTCGCGACTTCAACGCCCCGGCAATTCCCGATGCCATAAAATATGCCAAGGAGAAAACAAGAAGGGGCAACAGCGGAATCGTCGAGAAGATCAGGTCATACCAGTGCGGCATCGAGGCAATTGCCATATACTCCCGCTTTTCAAGCATGCTCTGAATTTGAGGAAGCAGCGGTACTAGGCCGATCGGAACATATAT
>JAYRHW010000261.1:0-31708 GCA_041907145.1 Bdellovibrionota bacterium | reverse complement strand
CTGCCGGCTAGCTTGCCGTTTTCCTGAGCCACTCCGCCGATGGCGTTGTTGATCATGCTGGAGGCCCCAGCGTGTGCGCCGAGAATCACCTGTCCAGTGACCGCTGGAACAGCAAAGTACAGCGCTGCCATAATGTAAATGTAATATGAGTTTGCCAAATCTAAATCGAGATTCGCCGAAAGTACCAAGGCCCGATCCAAAGTCTGATACATATGCTGCAGGCTCTGAGGGGTGCTGGAATAGCCTGAGATATGAGGGATACCCCAAGGTCCAAAGGTAAAGTTTGGAGTTGCCCCGTCCACGCTAAGAACTTCTGGAATGGGACAGATTCTACCACTGCCGCTTGGACTGCCGGCAGCGCCTGTAGGACAGGCCACCCCTACGCTGCCCCACTGCTGCATTTGCGTGACCAAGTCGAAGATTTTGGAAGAATTGGATCCATTTCCAATCATAGCCCAAACGCTGCGCTCGAGCACCATGACCACCGCAAATCCCACATCCCACATTTTCACCCAGAACCAAAACTTGGCCCAGGTCAGAATACTTTTGTGCA
Organism: Bdellovibrionota bacterium; assembly: GCA_041907145.1. GTDB lineage: Bacteria > Bdellovibrionota_C > UBA2361 > UBA2361 > JAFLCA01 > JAFLCA01. The sequence goes on along the minus strand of JAYRHW010000261.1, from coordinate 31,155 downwards.
TTCCTGGAATAACAATGAGTATGCAGGCAATGGGATAGCCAGCGGCCAGCAAGTACAAGAGTATCCCTTGAATATGCGGGATCATCATGGCCCAGCTGTAGATTTCTCCGTACTTGCCGCGGCTGCCGGTTGTTCGAGCGTAGGCCTTGACGAATTTCTCTGCTTTCTGCGAGGTTGAGAACTTACCATCAGGCGCGTTCGGTGCGATTTCGACCTCGTTACGATAGAGGTGAATTAGAATTAAATCGATTAAAAATGATGCGTATTGCTCGGTGGTAAGAGTGGATCCGCCTGTCCCGCTTGGACTGCGCCCCATTTTGATATTCCAGCCGTAGAATAAATTGTAAACGATGTCTTCGGGCGCAATGCCCGTCGGAGCGCTTGAAACAAGTTGGTGGTAGATATGCCCAGCCTCCCAGCGAAAGGCCTGCGTAATGAGCGCCAAATACTGACGGCAATCAATGGACTCCGGCAATACGGGGGGGACGGTAACCGCTCCCCCAAGTCTACCTTGCAAAAAGCTTCGGAAAGATCCCGTCGCACTTGCATCGTTGTTGAGCACTCGCTTTAGTGACTCCGGAGTGGGCACATAGCGCGGAGCTAAATTGAAATTGAGACCATTGTAATCGGCAGTTGCCCCCGCCCCGCTTCCGCTTCGCGGGAAGACCGAGCTTGTTGTCGTAAGGTTCTCGCCGCGGGTATTCTGGGCCGCGATAACACTGCCCTGGTCTAGGGAGGCTGCGAACGCATCGCCGCATTCACTGGCCATAAAAGTGGCAAAAGTGTCCCGCAAATCCACGCTGTGGAGACTGGCGCTGGTGATGTTTTCAATCATGCCCCACTTAAGGTTGGACATAAGATAGTTTTTCCCCTCCGCCAAAGCATCATCTCGCTTCGCCAAGTTGGTGCCCGGACCTCCCCGACCACCCTGATGATGAATTCCGGTCCATTCGGTAAGCGCCTGTGCAGTGCTGCTCACCAGCTCATCAAACCACAAGAATACCGTGGCAACTTGTGCCGGCTCACTGGGCTCGCGGTCCGAGTAAACTCGAAAGACATTCCACGCCGCGTGATTGGTATTGGCGAGCCCCGCCTCGGAAAGCTTCCAAACTTGATCCTGATCTTGTGCGCGATTGCCAATCTTCCAACTTACGCCATGTGTTTCACTGGTATTGTCGATAAGCCAGGCATAAATGGCGGGCCCCATGAAGAACCACATATAGGTTCGCGGAGGAGCTCCAGTTGCAACACCAATGAGCCCGGCAAAGGCAGCCAGCACATAGAGCATCGGCGCCCAGAGTCCGAAATCAGTATTCAGAATCTGAAAGATAATATCTGATTGGACATAATATCCTTCCGTCGCATAAGCCGCGCCAATCGAGGTAAATGCCGACGCTGGACAGGTAGGACAAACGGACCCACCACCCACGGGAACCTGAGCCTGAAGAAGGACCTGCAATAGATCGTGCATCAGCATAGAATGCCCCTATTGCCCCGCCGCGATATCAGGTGAACCACCCATGGTGCTGTCCTTGACATGTCCAGTGACGTTGCGACCTCCGTTACCAATCTTACTCTGCACATACAGGAAGAGATCACGGCGCCAGTTTTGAGCCTCTTGAACATTATCCTCGAGCATTTTACTTAAAGAACGGTTGTCATCGTCTCCAATACGCGCCGCCTTGGCGATCTTATCGACATAGTTTTCGTAAATTTTTCCACGCACCCAGGCGTTGGCAGGAACACTGGTCAAGAACTGCTGCATCACCTGCAGAGAACTCAAATACTGTCCTCTGGCCACAATGAGTGAATACTTGAAGATAAATCTCGTGTAATCGGCGGCCCTTTTTGGATCTTGTATGATTGCAGTCAACTGAGCATCTGCAGCTGAAGGTCCAAAGTTTTGGGTGCAATCAGTCGAAGTGAGCGGTGTATGCGCCGTCGGCAATTTACTGCGCTCAAAGAATGAATAGATTGCCTCCAGGAGCGGAGGATCCACAGTAAACCCCTCCATCGACAAAGTTCTGATCTGCTCAGGGGTAAATCCGTTCTGCACCTCCCAGTATCGCCGTGTTGGTTGATTGAAGTTCAATGGATTATCGCCCAACGATATAGACTGCGTTTTGCTGGTGCAGTAGTTAAGCATTACCTGCTGCATAGTGGTGTAGACGGATTCAAAATTGTTGAAAAAATCCTGCTGGAGCGGTGTGCGTCCATTGGTCGGCCGCGGAGCTGTGTAAGCAAAGCTGAGTTCTCTAGCCGCAGCTGGGTCTCCAGCCGCTGTCCCGCTGCTAGCAGTTGCCGTATCCCAGGTTGAAGTGTTGCAGAAACAGCCGATACGGGAATTTATATAGCGGCGAAGATCGGTGGGAGTTGCCTGCCCCGAGAGATTTGTGCTCCCTAGGTCACTTAAGCATGAGCCACCGCCCGTATTGAGTGGTGGAGCGGGCGGACCTGCTGCTCCGCCCATTGATTCTTGGGCACGGTTAAATGCGAGATCGTCCAAGCATAGCCTGGTATTACTGCCGGAAGAAGCTTGGGTAATATCCGGATGATCGGAGAGTTTGAAGCCGATACCTGTGACCGCCCCCACGCCCTGCGTAACTGCCACCTCGCGGTCATAGAGACACTGCGCTAACGCTTGCACCGAGGACATAGTTTCCTGCTTCTTTTTGACGCAGGAATTAAGGGCTTGAAGCACCCACTCTCTGGTCTCGGGATTGCCCGAAGCCATATTGAGAAAGCCGTTAAGTGAGTGCAAGAGATTGCCGTACAGGTCGGCCGATACCTTGGCAGCGTCGGCGTCAGCCTTCTGAACCGAAGGCTCAGCAAGTGCCAAACTCATGAACTCTATACCGATAGGTCCCATGCGGGAGCCTCTATCAACGTTCAAGGTCGACACGCCGCTGCGAAGATCGGCAAATCCGCCGAAGGACGCTACACTGGGAAAGTGATAATGCTTTTCCCCTTCCATACTGGGCATCTTGGCGCTTGTGTTTGTTCCCATGCCGGAACCGGACACACATTGCCCGTTAGGACACCAAAGACTCTCGTCGCTGGTGCCCCGAGAGGGAAATCCGTCCTTCATGACGCTGGTAAGCCAATCAGCGCCCTTCATGGACGAGTCCGGCGAACCAACTTGCCCGCCGCGCTGGGCGCGCTCGATGAGGAAGGTTGGCGGACTATTTTGGGCATATGATGTCCCTGCCAAGCCGATGACCGTGGAGACTAGAAGGAGCAGCGGAGTTCTGTTCATGGTTATCGTCTCCCCCGCATGGCTTTGAGAAGCTCATCTAAAAAGTAGAAGGACTTTGCTCCCTGATGAATGACTGCTCGATTAGTAGTATCGGTGAGAAAAACACTCGACGGAGTTTTTGAAATCTTAAACACCTGGGCCATTAGGTCAGCCTGCAAGATGGGAAATGTAGTATTCGTGACTAGGTGAAAGCGCTTTATTTGTTCGTCCGGAGCATTTTCGAGCGAGATTGCGGAGAATGTAACCGCAGCATCTTTGGCCACCGCCCGATAGAGCGCTTCAATGGCCGGTGCCATCGCCAATGACTCGTTATCTCGCATGCCAAGGAAGAAGAAGATGCTGACTTTTCCTTGCGGATCCACCGGCACTGAGCTGCCCAATTCACTACGCACGTTGCGACGTTCAAGCACTTCGTCGTCATGTGAATTGCTGAGTGCAGTAAATTTTTCGGCCGGCTGCTTCGGGGACAGCTCCTGCTCATCCCGCGCTCGTTCAAGCAGCTCCCTGGCAGCACCGTCTAGACTGAGCTTGGCGGCGGCTTTGCCCTCAGTGGCCTTCGAGTTTTTGAGATCATCCTCCAAAAGTCTTCGGTACTGGCTAAACTGAGGATCGTCAATCCACGTGCCGTCTTCGAGCTGCCCCTCGCGCTTCATCGCGAGCCCTGTAAGCCCGGTCACTTTAAGCGTGCGGCTGTTGAGATTGCTAAGATAGCGGGCCCATTGCCGCGCATACTGAAACGCCAGTTTTTCATCGTTTAGCTGCAGCGCAGCCATCAATCCTTTGTAGGGAGTTGGCGCATCGGGCTGTGCGAGTACGGGAATATCGGTGGCAGGATCGCCATATTCCTTCAGAATTGCCTCGGATGTGGGTAAAAACTTCTTAGCTTTGGGATCCTGGACGCTGTCAGCCGCAGGAGTCTCTTCTGCTTCCTGCACTTTTGGATGTACCGCTGGAAAATATTCTAGCTGCGGCTTTTCAGTCCAGGTTACACGCTCATTGAAAGTTGTCTGGGCAGCGCCGCGGGAGAAGAATCCTACGGCGGGGCGCAGATAGGGAGCATCGTTGCGCGAACGGGGATCAAGAACAGAGCGAGTCTCAGCCGCAAGCGGCGAGTCTACAGCCAGGAGAACTCCAAGCTGAACAGCACCGAGAAGGATGCCAAGTGGCAAGTACCGGAAAACCATGCAGAACCCCGCCAAGGATCGATGAATACACGGCAAGGCTGTAGCTCAGCACAATGCCGCTATACTTCAGAGACTATGGACGGGGGGAAAGCCGCAGCTTCTGATTGGACTATTCACTACTGTTATGAGGACTACATTTCAGGTGTCGCATCAGTTTGATAAGAAAATGTGACATGCGAGGCCCAAGGCCCCATAACCCTTAGTACTCCCCCCACAGAATATCCCTATAGGTTTTACGAGATGCGTAATCGGGCTCGGCGCTATTTGTCTGCGCTGCTGTTGGGGTTCCCCTGGGGAACAGCGACGGAGCTCCACGCCCAACCCTCCAGGGCCGACAATCTCAAAGTATTTCAAGAAGTTAGCGCGATGCCAGAAATCGCCGCGGTGCCCGAACTTAAAGCCGCACTCGGTAACTACTTCCTAGGAAGCGGGTCCTTTCAGATTCCGAGACTCTCGCGTGATCAACCATTGCCCAGTCTTTCCCGTCCAGACCATAGCGCAATTTTCGCAAGTCAACGGCGACTGCTCACTACGGCCACGAGCGGACAAGCTCCGACAATTATCAAGCATATCCGCTCCGATGAGGGAGTTCCCTTCCCCAAGGACGGAAAAAAACTCGCTCTTACCGAGGATCCCTCATTCAAAGGTGCCCTGGCACTAAATCAAGATCTTATGAGCGGCAAAAATCTTAAATTGAAGCTCGCAGCACCCGAGCTGCCAAAGTGCACGGAGTCTAAGACATTCACGGTCGCCGTACCCACGAGCGAGCAGCAAGAAGGCCTGCCGCCGCAGGCAAGTCACAGCACATTAGATGTTTTGTATCTAGCCGAGGAGCCGCCCACTGATGCCGCGGAAATTTTTGGCGAGCGCACTATTATTCATCGCTATACCACCAAGGAAAAGGACTTCATTTCGCTCTATGCAGGACTCCTTGGCATTCACTGTCTGCCCTTTCGCATGCGGCAAACCGAACAACAAGTATTTTGGGATACGGGATTAAATGCACTGAAGAACTACTCCAATGACCCGAATGGAGAGGGGGAATATCATGCGTATATTAAAGCAAAGTATAATATCGAATAGTCATCCCCTTATCCGCGCGCTTCTTCTCTGCGCCGCGGTGGCCTTGTTGCTCTCGAGCTACGCCTCGGCGCAGACCGATCCGCCTACGGAACTCCTGCTTCATGAGGACTGGATGAAATACCAGTACTTGCCAAAGCGGCTTGAGCAGGCTGCCGAGCTGCAGCAGGACATCATACAAAGAGCCCAGGACTACGCCCCCCCACCGGGACAGGAAATCACCGCGCGGTTCGACAATTACCACGGCACCGATGTCGGCACGTACGCCATGACAGTTGCCCAAGAGGCCTTGGCGAGCCTTAGTATCGATTACTTCACCCTCAATCCACTGCTGCCGATCTTTGCACTCATGGCGCCTCCGGTTGAGCGATTCATTCCGGTCAATCAGACATTACTTCCAGGCTGCGAACTCAGAAGCCAGATCCGCTGGTTTGACTACGGAACCTGCATCAACGGCATAGTTCCAGTGCCTGGACCGGTATGTTCCCTCGGCGGATTGCCGTTCGGTCTCCTCTTTTTAACTTCCTCGATGGTGGAGTACCGCTGGCCGGCCTACAAGGTCGATACCAGTGAACAGCTCTACTCCAGCCTCTACTACCTAAAGCCGTTGATTGAAGCAGTGGTGATGCCTCTAAACGAGATCGCTTTAGAGCAGCTGGGGAATCTTCTCATCGCGCCGGGAATTACTGCGATTGAAAGGAAGCGCGAAATCGAGGAACGAATCGAATCCATGATCGTGAGCGCAACGCCTGCAGCAACAGCAGCACCAGCTCAGCTGAATCAAAATTTCTTTCAGCAGGTAAATCAAATCGATCGCAAGTATAGACACACCGCTCCCGGCGCCAATGGCGGAGGGCACGGATATGGCCGTGTTATTCCCGAGACCGCAAATACTATGACGGTATTCCCGCAGCCCTTGTCCGGCGCCAATATTTGGCGATTCCTGCCGCATGTTCCGAAACTTGCGCTCGTAGGCGCTGATTTGCCGTTCTCTACCTTCGGATTCAACGGTGATGCTCTGATTCCGCTGACCCTGCCCTTCGGCGGCTTTCCGATTTCAAAGTTCTTCTCACTAAGCTCGGTGTGGATGCAGCGCTGGGCTACAGTCATGCTGCCATTCGGTGAGTGGCGCTGCATGGCCAATAATAAGTACGACCAAAAGACTCCCTTCGACATTCTCTTGGGAATCAATCCGGGAACCCCGATAGATCTCAATAACCCGAACCAACGGCGGGCTCTGCTTTTTTCCGCTCTGCCTCTACCATCCGACGACAATATGAGACTGTGCGTCGATAAGGTGGGCGAGCAAATGATGCAGTACGAACACACGCGTCCTCACGGCACGGACAAGACTTTCCAAAGCCTATGGAGAGCGAGCTTCGAATGGCGAACATTCGGCGACATGCTGTCCGGGCAGTATCAATTTGGTGTCGAGGATCCCAACGACCCCGCTCGCAGCGACCCGCCTGATAACGAAATCGATGCCAATGCGGTTGGGCTCAATTGGGAGGCCTTTGCCAGCATTTTACTGTCCATATTCAACGGCAACGGCACGCCGCCGGCCTATGCTCCGGATCATCAGGGAGCCTGGCATGCTTGGCGTCACCTCTTCCGCAGACAAGGAAACGGCGCCGACCTGTATCGCTTCTTCCCTCGCCGCGGCGACTTCGTGAACGAAACTCCGCGATTTGCTCCGCTTGATCAACTTGTAAAGGGCAACTGGGCCTATGACCGTGGCGGACTCAAGCAACCAGGGAGCACTTTCAACCAATCGGCGGAAGTTTGGCCGATATTCAAGGGCTGTTTCGGAAGAAACCTCGCAAAGGGCGGCATACCGCAAAAGGGCGACTATCCATTATTTGCCCTGCCCGGCGTCTCGCCTCTCGGGTACGGACCTATTCTCAGCCAATCAGAAGACCTTATGAAGCTGTACTAGGCAATGCGTATGATTCGATCCCTTGCATGCTCAATGCTCCTCGGATTGGTGTTCACCTCGGCACCTGCCGCTGCGGATCCCCTTCGAGAGAACATGCAGTTCTATCCAAAAAACTATGTAACCAAGCCAAAACAAGAAACACCTCCCGTAAAGTCGGTAATCCCAGGTCGAGAACAGCCGTCCAAGGGGGCAGCTCCTCTGGTGAGGCCGGCAATTTCAGAGTCACGTACTACTGCTGCTGCTCCAGGGGCGCCGAAAACGGAGAACATCCTTGACGAAGCAGCCGGTAAGCCGATCAGGTCCATCAGCGCCTTGTTGAGCACGGCTAACCCAGACAGCCTGCGGGACAACCTCGCACAACTTGGTGACGCAGCATCCCGCCTCGGCATTTCCCCCGGGCTGCTCTATCTGGTCGGCCCGCTGATCGATCCGGGAGACTATATTGAGGGGACTGGAACTTTTGCTCCGTTGTTTGCGGCAGGAGCCTTGCCGATTTCCGTCCAGGAAGTTCCCAAGCAGTATCCGGTGACCCTTTCACCGACCTGGATTGTGGAAACCGACCAAGGAACCATATTGCTTGAGGGAGTCACGCATCTGGAACGCTATGTAAATGGACGGGGCGAGTTCGTGGATCGTAGTCTAGCATTTCAGCCAAATAAAATTACCTTGCCGTCAGGCGCGCTGCTGCGTGCAGCAAGCCCGCAAGGCAGGGATTCAGCTCCAGGGAGCGAAGATAGCCATAAATCCACCGGCGATTCGAAGATGCCAGGGCCGCTCAGCGGGCTTAATCGGTCTTGAAATTTCCAAATCGCGCTCGAAGACCTCCTTGGTGCAGTGAGCGGCAAAATCGGGATCGTCAATCTGAAGATCTAGTTCATAGTTGCGGCTTAGAGATAGCGGATCCAAATTGGACGTTCCAATTTTGGTAATTACGCCATCGACGACCATAGCTTTGCCGTGACAGAAACCAGGGTAGTCGTAGATTTTACAGCCTGAGCGAAGCATCTTGTCATAATGATGCCGCGCGATCATGTCTGCAAAGCGATTATCATTTCTGCCGGGCAGAATTACCCGGACATCGACCCCACGCTTTGCAGCGTTGCTCAGCTCATCCTCGACTCTTTCATCGGTGAGATATGGGAATTCCAGATACAACGTTTGCTTGGCCGCGCGAATGAGCTGAATATCTCGCAGGAAAACTTCGCGATGATTGCCGGGAATAGATTGCACCGGCTCGATTGTCGAACTTCCCGGCTCGGATGCCAGCGGAGGAAAATAGCGCTGACACAAATCCTCCTCTTTATCTTGAGACTTTCCTAGTGTGCCCCCATTGTGCAGCCAAGAGTTAATCCATTCAGACTGCAGTTGACGGACGACCTGTCCTTGTACCCGGACCATTAAGTCATGAATTTCGCCCAGGTACGGGCTAGCCATATTCATGCCGCCGGTATAGGCAACCTTCCCGTCAATGACGCAGAGCTTGCGGTGATCGATATTATTCACCGCTTCCGGAGACGAACCCGAAAAAAGTCCGTTGCGCAGCACATCGACACCGGCCTCAGCTAGGCGCGCTAGAGCTCGGCGTCCGTCGCTAAAGGGAACTATCTGCCGCGAACCTATCATATCGAACTGCACCCGCACCTCGACTCCCCGTTCATGCGCAGCGATGAGCTTGTCGACGAATAAGCGTCCCAGCATATCATCGCGGAAGATGTAGTAAGAGACATGAATGGAGGACGCGGCGTTATCGATATCTTTAAAAAGCTCGGGGTAAGCACGAGTGCCGTCGACAAAGAGCTCAATCTTATTGTTGGGAGTGCTTTGATAGTCCGAGATCAGATCGAACTTAAATACCCGCCCCTCTCGCCAAAGGCCTAGGGTTTTTTCGATGGAACGTCGTACATCAGCATCAAAGGTAAAGTCGGCTGGTGCTTGCTCCAGTGAATCCGTATGCGAGGAGATGTCCCGGGCCGAAAATGTCTCCTGATCCCATAAAGGCTCAGGTGAGCCTATCACTGCGTCCAGTTCAGAGATTTGAGGCTCGGCGGTGCTCTCCAGCGTGGGCATGAAGCAGAGTCTCCCTAGGTAGGCTCACTTGAGATGCGCAAAGGGTGAAATTTTGCTTCAACTTCAGAATGAGCTTTCGGGAGCGGAACTTTCTATTAGGCTATTAAATATGGCTTTGTAGGCCGATGTTCGAGACCAAGCCATTCGAAGACAGCGTGACTATCGGCGTGCCGTTGGTAAATGGGGCCGGAACCCGCAGCAGATGCGCTGTCAGTATTGCGAGATCGCTCAAGGATAGGACTCTGCCAAGGGCGGGCACGACGGCTCCTTTTCCCCACGTGCCGCGGTCATCGGCAGTAAGTTTCCCCACGACCAGCGGTCCATTAAACTTACCACAGTAGAAGTCGTAGGCAGCTCCCTCCCAGCCATGATCGGAGCCAAATTCATCATTCCTGGGATTTCGTACGAATTCTCCGCCCCAACGTATCACGGTATCGTCGAACATCTGTGCTCCGCGCAGCTGCGTGATAAGCTCCAGCAGACAGGCCGAAATAGCGCGGTATCGTAGCATATTGTAATACATGCTGGGATAGGTGCCAGTGTCGTGTTGATCGCTATACATTGAAATTTCGACGGGACTTGCCGTCATTACATTCTTTATCTTGTCTAAGCCATACACGTTAAAGCTGATAGATCCGCAAAGGTTGTTCAACAGAACAAATTCCGTCATCGCAAAGTTGTCTGCCAACCCATTGACAGTCGTCGCCGCAACAATCGTATCGCGTACATCTCCGGCCAAATGCAGAGGAAAAGTCGTATCCTTATTCACCTGGTATAGGAGATTCGCCGTTGATCCACCCTCGCCGATGGGAAGATCATTGAATCCCGGAAATGGGTGTTCCGGATCGTAGATGGCTCGCGACACTAAATCCTGATACTTTCCTTTCAGAGTATTCCAGACGCCAATCAGATCGCCGAAGTTTTTTTCATAGAGAGCTACCGCGGAGCCCCTATTCTGCACCACTGACTGAGCGCCTACATGGCCGCCGACTGCCAGTTCGTCCAGAAAGCGCCAAAGTTGCTTGGAAGCGACTAAGGCATCAGCCTTCTTGGTCTTAAATTGAGAGGAGCCAACCTTGGCGAAGGGCCCAAGCAGCTTCGTGAGCGGATTTTCGCCGCCTCCCGTGCTCATGGACGGAGTAACAGCAGTTTTCCCTGATATTGATTTATACTGGAAGTATCTATTGCCGAGATTGAGTGCAGAAAATGGAACTGAAAGCGCGTCCCCAGCCAGCGCTGAGGTGCTCTGAACCGCCCCAGGTGCCACTTCAGCCCAAAATGCCGACTGCTCATGGCCGCCGCTCTTGGTGTTTATTCCCTGAACGCTGAGGAGATTATCCAGCAGGTCGGCCATTGACCGCATCCCACCGCCGGGAGCGGGAAGGCCCTGAGTCCAGATAGTGGGAACCTGAATGCCCTTTACGGCATGAGTCACGTACTGAGTTCCTATATACCGCCCATTGTTCATCGCGAACTGAGTCCCTGTCATTGCGTTGGGCGCAAAATTCGCCGTGGAATATGGAGTAAGAATCTGGAAGTTATATTTGGCTGGCCCGCCTTCTTCGGTGAGCAAAACTAACCGGCGCGGATTGAGGCCGAGCTCAGCGGCCCAAGCCTTCTGACTCTCTCCGGCCAAGATCGCGCTTAGGAGTGCCATAGCGGGAGACGCGCTGTATCCCAAGAGGGGAGCTGAGGTCAGGCTCGCCAGGAAGCGTCGCCGACTTATCATCGAGCAGTTACATTTGGATGAGGACTTGCTCATTGTTGTGCCTCCCCGCCTCCACCGGGTGACCCCGCGTAGGACACCCCGTAGTCACTCATACGGTATTCGTCAGAGCCAATGATATCGAAGATTAGCTGGCGAAGGCTCTTACTAGTCTTAAGTCGATCCCCAAGCTCCAGAACTTTAGCCAGATGATGAGCCTCCGCAGGGTTGAGCGTCGGAGCCTGCGCCCGGCCGGGGTCGCCTAATTCCACATCAATGCCCATGAAGTACTTGTAGTAGCGCTTGGCAAAGCAGGCGTAGTAGTCATCTTGCGACCGGATGGCTGCGCCAAGCTCCTCAATCGAACGAACCTCTTGATTTACTAAATTTCCATGCAAATTTCTGAAGTACAAACGCCCGAATGGAGCGCGCTTACTATAGTCATTACGAAAGGCATCGCTACCGGAATCTGCCGGCCATTCCTGGTTCTCATTGAGCGATGGCAAAAAGCGATGTATGCCCATAATTCCATAGAGGTCTGGAAGAGGCGGGTCTTGGTCAATATTGTCAAGAATATTCCAGCGCACATTGCGAATCACCCCGGAGACGCCGCCGTCTAGTGAGGCATGACAGGCGGTACATGCGGCGTACTGTCTGAAGGGAACCGGACTTGCGGCATCGACGAACGCAGTTACATCGGCCTCACGGACCACCGGGATTTCGCGGCAGAGCGCATCAGAAAACAGCGCTCGGCCCCAGGTGCGATTAGTCTTCAATGCGCCATCAGGCTTAAAGGTAGAGCTGGGCTGCATGAACGTCGTCAGAAAATAATTGTGATTCCCCAAAAATCCGCCGCCCTCATTGCCAGTAATTTCCGTAGGTAATGGCAGATAGTCGCTCCAGTACTGCGCCTGAAGACCCGAGAAGGCGCTTACTGGAACAACTTGATATAGGAAGGAAGGTCCAGACCACCTCATGATCAAACGGGCATTGTTATTGTATTGCCGATACTCAACCACAACTGAGTGACTACCGGCGCTCAAGGGCTTGGCCCCGGACGACACTTGCCCCCCGTAAGGAACAAATACGACGCGCTCCCCGTCTAGAATGAGCGAGCAGCCATCATCGCAATCCAGATACAACGTATAGTTGCCGGCTGTAGTAATATTCAGCTGCCCTTGAATGCGCACAGCGAATTGATCCACAACAGTAAGCGGTCCATTTACCTGGTCCACGGTCGTAAAATTTATATTCGATATACTTTGAGTTGCATTCGGAGTAGCAGCGAGATTCGGGAAATCAGGAAGTTCGTAGAGCGCTGTGTAGCGAGTCGGCGTGGCGACGGCCAGAGGCATGAGGTTTACAGCGCGAATTCCGAGCAGCTCACCTTGGGGTGCAAATGGATGATTTGCTCCAAGCCGCCAATCACGAACATCGTCCGGGAGATTTCTTGGGACGGGTCCGTATACATGCGGCGGACTCATGTTCGTACGCACCGGCTGCAAAAAGTCAGTGCCGCTGGTGACTGAATCAACATCGAATCCCGGCGATAGAAGCGCCCGCGTGACGTAAGCCCCGTAAGGACTATCTTCGTACCACGGTTCGCTTCCCGTAGAAATTTCAAAAATACCGATATCGCTGAGATCGGTGAATAACTTCTGTTCGCGCGCCCATGAGCGGTGCAGTTCATGAAAGGTGCGTAAAATGGACTTCGATACCGCATTAGATGTATCAGCCAGCATAGTCCCACCACTAGCGGTCAGCAGGGCCGAATCAAAAACTTCCTGACAGGCTTGAATCGGGGTTTTGCTGCCGGCTATTACTTGCGCCAGCAATGGGTCGCTCAGTTTTGGCTGCAGCTGGGTGATATGAGCATAACAACGCCTGAACAGCCCTTCATTGCTGAGAGTTGTTTGAGCACGCGCGGTGGTCGCAGCCAATGCTGCCACCAGCATGAACATAATTGCGCTTTTATAACCTGCCCTACTCATCAAATTCCTTCACTCACGCCAGAAGTGCAGAAGTAATTAAGTATGAAGCGCCACTTATCAAGTTGGGAGAAGTTTGGGTCGTCATTTGGGAACGTCGATACGGCCTCAGCTATATATGTCGGCAGAGTCTTGTCGTGAGCGAAGAGTTTCTCGTAGAGATCCTTAACTTTAGACGGCGTTATAGAGTCGCTGCCGCCTATCCCGACCTTACCGAGCGCAGTCGTAACTGCCCGATCTTGTTCGGTTACCATATCGCAGGTGAGCTGGAGCAGGCCTGAGCGGACGGTATTCGAGCCCGGAGTCAGCGTGCTGCGACGCAGCTCATCCCTGTACTCCGTATCAAAACGCTGCCGAGGATAGCCGAAGAATGGTGCGCGTCCCCCAATAGGATTGCCGCTGGTTTTCTTGCCAAGTATGCCCTCATTTATCTTGGCAGCAATGTCATTGTCACTGGTTATGTAGGTAGCCGGATCCTCGGGAAGGAATATATTCGTGAGCACGCTGATCACATAGCTCGCTGAACCGACATTGAACACCGAGGCTCCGACATACGGTACCGGCTCTTCCGCGGCTGGGGCGGAGTTGAGTGCGAGCGTGATCTTTTGCACTTGGTCACTAGCTAGACTAAGAGGTTGCATCTGCGGCACTTGGCTGAGTGCTACCACCACCTCTTCGTAGGTACGTCCCAGCTTTGCGGAGTGTGATAATCCGCCATGACAACTCGAGCAATTCACCTCATAGAGATTCCTGCCCTCGACAAGCGCAGGATCTTCCTCTGAGCCGCCTGACGAGCCCACGATCGGATCTCCCGTGGCACCAGCATGGAGGGCTAAGGCAAAGTTTCCATTTGCCACATCGGAATTCTGTAAGATTAATGTGGCGTTTTTTGCTCCAGAAATTGTCGGAGAGTACTCAAGCATAAACGTCGCCATGGAGGAAACGCCGATGAGCGTCTGCCAGGGCATCGGTTGCACTTTCACGGTGAAGGCACTTGCATCGAGGCCGCCGATTTGTACCATCGGGGTTCCCGAAATGCCCAACCCAAGGAGCCCATTATTCTGAATGAATAAAGTCTTGCGCACGGTTGCGCCGGTTTGAACTGAGCCGAAATCCAAGATAGAACCATTCGGTATTATCTGCCCATCACTTCGAACTTCTATGGATGAGCTCAAAGCGGGGCTGCTGCTCATCTGCATCACCTGCACCACTTCCGTGGCACTCAAGGCAGCATCCCAGATCATCAGTTCATCCATGCGACCTTGGAAATCTACGCCTCCGACAAATCGGCTTCTGGCGATCAGATTGTTGGTTAACGGCACATCCGCCATGGGCGGAGTCACGTTGCTCAAACTCCCCGCAAGAACTCCGTTCAGATAAATCTTCATTTCGTGTGCGGTAGTATCGTAGGTCGTGGCGACATGCACCCACTGATTCGAAGGCACTGGGCCGGCGACACAGGAAGCGCTGTACGTGGTGACCGCCGCACCCTTTAAAACGAAGCGGCACTTACCATCACTGGCGCGGGGCAAGAAATATATGTACGAGCCGGTGCCCTTACCAAATTCGAAGATCGGGCTGGTTGTAGAGGATGCATTTTCCCAGTAGACCCAGGTGGCCAACGTAAAGTTAGTAAAATTGCCCAAATTGCGACCGGGGACGAGCAAATAGTCGGTGGAATCGTCGAAGCGCAGCGCTGCTGATCCGATTCTCGCCTCCGCCGCCGACGTAAAGGTGAGGCTGCCTTGCGGCTGGGCATCGGCAGCTCCAAGGACATCGGTGTAATTGCCGTTGAAGCCATACCCGGCGCGGAGACGCGAGGCCTGCGGCGGCGGAGCAGGAGCGGCGCCGTCATCGTTCGTTATAATTCCTGATGCCGTGGAGACGAGTACACGAACGCCGCCGTAATTGACGCCGCCGATATCTACGAAGACTGACTCATCCTGTTCGGAAAAGGAGTCGGCAATGACCGGCACGTTAATTATATGCGACTCCTGATCGCTCCCTTGGAACTGCACGGTGCCCGAGACAAATTCAAAGTCGCTATCGGCCAGTGCCGAGCCGCTGGTAGAGACATAGCCGACGGTAAACGGCTGAGAGGTAGTTCCGCTTAGGCGCACCTCGAACTGCAGGTACCTTTGGGAATCTCCGGGGTTGCCTTCGAGCACCGGGCCAAGGCTGCTGACTGAAACGGTGCCTTCTTGGGGAGGGGCAACGTTGCTCAGTGCCAAAGCGATTTTCTCGATCTGCTCGTTACTGAGCTGAGAGCGCAGGTAAACCATCTGCGGAACCGAGCCCATGGCGGCCTGAATTTGCGTCGCATTCTTTCCCCATTTCGAGGAGACATCAACGAGGCCGTGGCACCCTGAGCACTTGACGTTGTAGAGATTTCTCCCTTCACCAAGAATTCCTCCGGGCGTGGGAGTTGGCGGTACTTCTTGGTGTATGTTCATTATCCATCGCGCTAGGAGCAGCAGTTTCTGATCGGAAAGAGCCGGAAGCCCCTTCGGCATATAGGCGGGCTGGTAGCCTTCCGAGTTATTGCTGAGGAAGGTGTAGAAGGGAGATGCCTCGAGATTTCCTGCAACGACTTTCCCGCTCGCCTTGAAAGCTTCTTCTGAATTCTGCCAGCCGAGCGGTCCGTGGCAGGTCATGCAGTCCTTTTGGATTATTCCCTGCACATGCTCGAAGGAGACGGAGCTTGACTCTCCCTTGACGTTGTTGATGGCGATGCATTGGGTCAGCTGGCTCTTTGCCCGCAGGAGCTTATCGAGTGATGCTTTCTTTTTGTTGTATTTCTTCTTGCCTGCGGGGCTCTTGTTTTTCTTGAGAAGCTTGACTATCTGGGAAGCGGCGAGAATTTCCTTTTTCAGTGTCTTGAGTTCCCAATATTTTTTGCCCTCGATCTTTGTCCCATCGATGCGCTGAACATAGGCGGTTACCTTGCCCTTGTTGAGATAGAGCGAGCACATGGAGGCGCTATCGTCGGAGAACACTTGGAGATCAACGAAGGCCCCTGGCGGATTGGATGACGCGGCCTGGACATGCTGGGGTAGAAGGGTTGAAAGGACCGTGACGAGAAGGGCAGCTAAGAGTCTAAGAACCGTTACTGATTCCCGGCCAAAAGTGGTGGGCAAAGCGCTTACTAGAGCGCCACAACCGCTTCGCAGGTCAACCTTAGGACCAACCACGTAAACCTTTAGAACCACTTAGAAACTACTCGATCTCTACTCTCCGCCACCAACGGAGTCCCGACACCAGTTAGAGATAGCACCTTCTGTGCCAAAAAACCGACCTCCCGCCCCCCTACGAATTTCTTGTAGCCGGGCTACTTCGAGGCAACATCTGCGTACGAATGCCGAATAGTGCTCTAGTATGTCACGCGCTATGAAATATCATCCCCACAACGGCGTTTTCTTCGTCACCTTCAGCATCGAGGAAGGAATACTGCTTCTTTGCAATCCACTCTGTGAGCTGATCATCAAGAGTTGTCTCGCCCGCGCGCAACATCTGTATCACGTCAAGATCTGTCACATCGCTGTCGAGGGGACTCATGTGCACCTTATTATCGTTGTCGATAACCCCGATGATTTACCGGCATTCGTACGACATTTCAAAACTGAATCAGCGCACCTTCTCAACAGACTTCTTGGCCGCAGAAAGCGCACCATATGGTGTGATGGGTATGATAGTCCAATCGTGCTAACTCCACTGCGAGCTCTTATAGCTATTGTCTATCTGTATTCCAATCCTGCCAAAGATAATCTCGAAGACACAGTTGATGAGTATCCTGGATTTACATCTTGGAAAATGTACCAATCGGGCGAAACCAAGAAGGTTTGGCCTCGGGTGCGGCGCAGTCACATCAAGCCACTTTCCAAGGACGCACATTCTCTGCGGGGATATGCGACAGAGGCTAAGCGACTTAGATCTCTTGCGCATTCAAGTCACGAATTTGTGCTGGAACCCAATGCATGGATGGATGCCTTCGGGATCCACGATATTACTGAACAAGCCCGCCTCAATGAAAGAATTCTGTCGAGATTACGTACCGTTGAGGAGCGATATCGAACGAAGCGACTTAGAGAAAAGAAGCGAGTCTTCGGCAAAGCGAGACTTTTAGCGCAGATCTTCGATCTTCTCTACAGACCTATGCGCACCGGGCGAAAGATGTGGTGCCTCAGCGACGACAGGAGACTGAGAATCCAGTTTATCGAATTCTTCAAGGCCTTAATGGAGCGGGCTCGCAGCGTCAGCCAAGCTTGGAAGCTTGGGGATTTCTCCGAGCCGTATCCTCTTGGCCTATATGCGCCGAATATGCCGAAGTTGGCTGAGCCCATAGCGACTTGGTGATCGTGCCGTTCCCAATCTATTTGCGGGTTCCCCTCTCGCAACGTATTTGTGTATTTTGCAGGCGAATACGGCTCAACAAATTGTCGGTTAGGGAGACTAATCGAGGACTCTAGCGCGAGCTGGATCTCTGTCCGCGAGCCCCAGGGGACCCAGTAGCCCGGGTACAAACGGGCCACCGAGATGCGGGGTGAAGCGAGCCATGGCGAGCGAGAGGGGCGGCAGCCCCTGGGCCCGAGCGGCGAGCGGGAATGGTGGAGGTGGCGGGAATTGAACCCGCGTCCAAGAAAGTTTAGTACTAGCTTTCTACACGTTTAGTGAGCACTTTAATCTCACCCTGGAAGCTCTAGTTCACTCGATCGTCCAGAGCCAGCTTCTTTCTTTTCTATCGAACGCCCGAAGCACTGCGTTCAACCTAGCCCGAAAGTATTACCCTCTAGACAACTACGGGCGCGTCACCCAGAGAGCGACCCGGTGCCGAAGCAGCGGGTCTACCAGTTAGGCAGCAAGTGCCACTGGAGCAAAGTCGTTAGAGTTTGCATTTAAGTTTTTCCGCCTTTTTTACGAGGCCTGCGGAACCTCGACGTGCTTACTAATACCTCTGCAATCCTGTCGAAACCGGTACACCCCCGAAAACTCGACAATCTGCCTATCCTTTATAGTATAGCCATGCCGGCAGAATTTTTCGAGCCTCACTTCATCTTTTTCATTGCCCTATCAATTTCGCGCTTCCCCTCCCTTTCCTTAATGGATTTGCGCTTATCGGGCGCATCCTTGCCCTTGGCGAGAGCAATTTCGACCTTGGCTCTTCCGTTCTTGAGATAGACACGGAGAGGAATGATGGTAAAGCCCTTCTCCTCGACCCTACTTCGCAGTTTGTCGATTTCCTGAGCGTGCAGCAGCAACTTTCGCTTTTTGGTCGGCTCATACTCCTTGGATCCGGAATGAGAGTACGGAGCAATATGAGCTCCTAGTATGAAGACCTCTCCATTCCATGGCTGCACGTATGATTCGGCAATACTAATGCCGCCCGCTCGTATCGACTTAATCTCCGCTCCCGTGAGAACTAGCCCAGCCTCGAAAACTTCGAGAATGTGGTACTCGAAGCGCGCACGCTTATTGACCGCGATCACCTTGAAGCCAGATTCTGTATCTTGAGATTTGTTCACATCTATTTCCGAGACGTACGACTAAGATCGAGATTTGTTGTTGAGGGCGGTCATAACCATGTAGTCCTCAGAGACTCGATCGTTCAGTCCACTGAACTGAATGTTGCCCGTGATTCCCTTAAAGCTCTTCTGGGCACTCAAGTATTTGCGAATTGCCGCCGGACTCCCATCTGTCTTGGACACCGCTTCTGCCAGGAGCATTACGGCATCATATGCTCGGTCAGCGTACACCTTAGGAGACTCATTAAATCGAGCAAAGAATCGCCTATAGAAATCGGGATTGACCGGAAGGCCTATCACCCAAACATCCAGAAGCATTGGACTATCCAACGCCACGAGTCCGGCATCAACTGCATCCCACAAATTCTCAGTGGTTAGCACAGCAGTACTCCATCGTAGCTGGGAGCGAAATTTTAGAATATTCGATAAGTCACTTCCCGATGCCGTGGTCAGTAGCAGATCGGCGCCCTTGGACTTTGCAGTCAAAACGATTGTCTTAAGCGCGCTGGTTTCAATCCCATAGTCAAACTCCATATCACCGACAACCTCGACGCCTGCCTGCTTCGCTGCCTCCTGAAACACAGCGCGATGCACGACGCCCCAATCGCCGAGGGGAGAAAGAATAAAAGCTCGCCGCGATTGGCGACTCCGAATCCACTCGGTAATCGATCCTAATTGGGACTCGCGCTTAGGATGTAGATTGAAAACTGTATTACTCTGCCCTCCATTGACATCAGAGGATCCGGCAGGAACCATGGCAACGGACTCCGCCCGTTCAAAGAGTGGAATTGCCGCCTTCGTGAGAAAACTCCAGGTTGGACCAACAAAAATCTGGTAATTCTGAGAGAGCAAGAACTGCACGGCAGAAACGGTCTTCACAGGATTTGTCGCGTCGTCCTGCACATTCACATCAACGGACCAATTCTTGGCCTGCAAATCCTCGGCAGCCAACGCTATCCCCTTGCGTATCGCCTCGCCGTTGTTTGCCCCCTCTCCTGTAAGACTTAGCACTGCGCCAATGGAGAGCTTCTTTTTACCTGTTCCCTCGGCCTGCACCAGGGAAGCACAAATCATACAGAGGCAGAGACCCGTGGATAGGACTATTCTGAGCATAGATTTTCCTTGAGTTCAGCCTACCGCACGCTAGAGACGAAATCGAGAGTTAGGTTCCCGCCGGGTCGAACAAGCCTGGCTGCCCCATTTCCAGGGACTCTGCCGTTGACTATGCTCAGGTCATGGCTCGTCAGATTCTGATTTTTCTCTCCCTCAGCTTTGCCATCATCGCGCAGGGATTGCTTGAGCTAAGGCTCATGCCGGAATCGGGATCGCTCATCCTGATACTCTCGCTCATTCTATTTGGGTGCTCTTTCTCCCAACTACATCTTCCCGCCCCGGAGGAATCAAAGCAGGCCTGGAACCAAAGCGAAACCCTCACGGTTATTTTCCTCCTAGCGCTCACCGCATTCTTTAGGTTTTATCGCCTCGATTCTGTACCGCCCGGCCTCAACCATGACAGCGTCATGGAAACTCGCTACGCAATCGAGCTTCTTGCCGGCCGAGAGGGATTAGCACCCTTCTACCAGGCACCGCGAGCAGACTTGTACGGTGTCGAAACACTCTTCGCGCTTCTCGCCTTACCTATGTTCTGGCTGCTGGGCGTAACGCCCGTGGCCATAAAAATAGCCGGGGCAATCTCGGGAATGGTCGGAGCATTTTGCTTCTATTTGTTGACCCGCTACTGGTTCGGACCACGCACCGCCCGCATAGCAGGGCTACTGTTGGCAGTGTGTGCCTGGCATTTTCTCTTTTGTCGCGCCGGTTGGCGCTGCACCTTGGTTTTGCCGGCTGAGGCCCTGACACTCCTATTCACCCTGCGGGCAATGAAGAGCCTGAGGTTAGCTGACGCCATATTCTGCGGTCTCAGTTGCGGGCTGAGCCTCTATACCTACTCAACTGAGCGGCTGCTCCTCGCTAAGATCGCGCTACTAATTCTCGTACTTATACCGGTCAGGGGCATTCCATGGCGCAGCGCTGCTCGCCTTTGTGCTGCCGGCTTGTCAGCCTTCTTTGCAGCCGCGCTTCCGATGATGCTTTATGCCATTAGTCACTGGGATATCTTCTGGGCACGCACGTCGGACCTTGGGATCTTTTCGTGGAACAGGGAGGTCCTCCTTGATAATTTCCTTCGTACGCTGGGGCTATTCAATATCGATTCGGGCGGAAATGATTTCATCGTCGGCGTTCCTCTGCTGGACTTCCCCGTTTCGCTGCTCTTTGCGTTTGGTTTCGTCATCTGCTTGGTTCGCTGCACGGACTGGCGCTATCTGGCTGCGGCGATCTGGCTCTTGCTTTCAATACTGCCGGGTATTTTCTCGTCCCCCAACCCCAACCATGACTATGCGGCCATGCTCCCCGCGCTGCTGATGGCCGCGCTGGCTGTACGAGAACTATTCGCAGCCTTCGCTCGGATTTTACTTCAGGCGAAGTTCGTATCCGAAATTCCCACTCGTGCCATGGCGTGTTTTTCCGGCCTCGCCCTCATTACTGTAAATTATTTTTGGTATTTCCATCCTGAAACCAGACGTCCGATTTGGGGCTTCTATCCCGAAGCACGAACGGTGGGAGAGTATATGTCCACGATCATGGACCGTTACACCGTAGTCGTTGCCGACAACTTTCCGCTCGATAGTCTATTGTTCCTGACCTATCGGGATGGCCCATTTGAACCGGCTTTTTACTATCTGCAGGCGTCGTCGTACTTGATTCTGCAGGCGCAATTGGAGTCGCGCGGGGGTAAAGGAGTCGCCTTTATCGCTAAGCCCGCCTGGCGAAATCAGGGGATATTCAACGAACTCAAGCGACGCTACCCAGGTTCCAGCGAGGTCGTATTGCGCGCAGACTTCGATTCGACTGCACCGGATCGCCCCGTTGCGCGGGTGCTCCTCATAGAGTCACAGGATTTGCCGGCCTCTTGAGTCCCCGGAGCTTAAGCAACCTCGGCAAGCTGCGGCCCTGCCAGCTCGCCGCGACTCTCGCTAAAACGGTTCTGAGCATCGACGAATATCAGCGTAGGCCTATGACGGGCGACTTGCGATTCAGGAACAAGACTAAAGGCGGCGATAATGACCAAGTCCCCGGGAGCCACGAGCCTGGCGGCAGCACCGTTGACGCAAATATCGGTTGCACCGGGTTTACCGAGAATGGTGTAGGTTTCAAAACGGGCCCCGTTGGTGACATTCCAAACATTTACCGCTTCGTACTCCGCAAGGCCCGCTCGTTCAAGCAGCTCTGGTGGAATGGTGATGCTACCTTCATAGTGCACGTTAGCGTGGGTAACCGTAGCCCGGTGGATTTTACAACGCAGCAACCTGCGGTAGCTTTCCATCTCATTACCTCGCCAGCTTTAGGCCTGCTCGACTCGATTTTGTCTTCGGCTCGGGACTGAATGAGTGCTGCTGATCGGGAAACTCCCCGCTGCGCACTTCGGCAGCGTAATTCTCCACGGCAGCAATCACAGCTCTACCAAGTTCGGCATAGCGCTTCACGAACTTAGGATTGAATTCCGGGTTCAGTCCCAACACATCGGTGCTGACCAGAATTTGGCCATCGCACTCAACTCCGGCTCCAATACCGATCGTAGGTATCTCTAAGGCTCCGGTGATTTCAGCCGCGAGATCACTAGGAATACTTTCCAATACGCAAGCGAAGGCGCCGGCCGATTGCACTGCCAGAGCATCCTCGAGCACCCGCTCACGACTACCGGCCTTGTGCTCGGCACTCGAGGCGCGCCCCTGCACCTTGTGGCCGCCCATACGGTGATAGGACTGAGGAGTAAGCCCTACATGCCCCATCACCGGAATATCCACACTGACCAAACGCTCGATCGTGTGGGCAACGGCAGTACCTCCCTCCAACTTAACGGCTGAGGCACCCGCTTCCTTCAAAATCCGGCCGGCCGACTCCAGCGCCATCTCAGCAGAAACTTGGTAGGACATAAACGGGAGGTCTGCCACAACCAAAGCATGCTGCACGCCGCGCATGACGCAGCGAGTATGATAAATTATTTCGTCCAAGGTGACAGGAAGAGTGGTCTCCATGCCTTGAACCACGGCGCCCAAAGAGTCTCCGACGAGCACTATATCTACGCAGGCCGCATCAACGAGACGCGCCATGGTGTAGTCATAGGCGGTAATGGCAACTAGCTTCTTTTGAGGTGTAAGCTGCTTGCTGGAAAGCACGGCAGGCACGGTGACCCTGGGGGTCTGCGACGCTGTCATGGAAAGTCACTCCTGTAATAACAGTAAATGCTTTGTATCGAGGGGCCTGGGACGGCGGGGCACTTGGCTCGCCTGGTCATTCTAAACCTAGACGGCACGTCCTATTAGAGCATAATCAGAGCCAAAGAACCATCGAGCGCCGAGGCGCGGATTCCGCTATTATTTTCGATATCTATGACTTTGCAGTTTTCACTCAACGACAATCCAAACTGCCTTGGCCATCATTTTATTGTTGGCCTATCAGGAGCAGTGCTGGCCGATTCCGATCGCGAGCTTCTAGCCGCGCTGCGCCCGATGGGTGTGCTTTTGCGCGCTCCTAATTTCCAGGAGAATGTCGAGTATTCTCTGTGGCTCACTTCTCTCAAATCGATGGTTCAGGAAATACAGACTATCATTGATCGCGAGAAGTTCATCGTTAGCATCGACCATGAGGGTGGCAAGGTGCACCGTGCGCCCGCGCCAATCACCCATTTCCCCGACGCTATGACCTACGCGCCTAAGGCTGGTGAAGTCGCCGCTGCCATGGGCAAGGAACTGAGCTCGATGGGATTCAATCTGTCCCTCTCACCGGTCGTTGATATTCACTCCAATCCTTGCAATCCAATCATTGGTAGACGCGCGTTTGGAACGACTCCCGAGTCCGTTATCAAGGCGGCGCTGCCATTTATGAAAGGTCTTATGGATCACGGAGTGCTCGCTTGCGCAAAGCACTTTCCAGGACACGGGGACACCAGCCAGGACTCACACTTGGAACTTCCCCGACTAAAGCTCAGCAGGGCGGATATTGAAGCGCGCGAGCTCATGCCGTTTCGAGCGGTTGTTAAGGCGGGAATTCCGATGATACTTACCGCCCATGTAAAATTCTTGGCGATTGATCGAAGAAATCCGGCTACGCTCTCGAAGAAAATCCTCCACGAGATTTTACGGAAGGATATTGGATTTCAAGGCGTCATTCTCAGCGATGACCTGGATATGCAAGCAATAGCCGATCACTATGACGAGGAAGACATAGCTCAGCGATCTTTGAACGCTGGGTTGGATATGTTTCTGTTCAACCATAAGCCCGCCCGCGGCATAGAACTTGCTCGTGCTATGTTGAAAAATTTGAAACACAAGAGACTCGACGAACGTACCTTGCATGCGGGCTTTGAACGCATCCGCTGCCTTGTCGATGATAAATTAAGCATGAACAAGGTTCGTCTGCTCGAGGATGCAATGCTCCGCAAGCACGCGAAACTAGCCGCGTCATTTTCGGAATAGGCCATGCAGGAAGTTATCCCTCAAAAGCGTCACTCCCCTGCTGTCGAACCGATGCTTAGAGTCGGCATCGTGCTGGCTGAGGATAAAAAGAGCAGCCTAACATTTAGTGTTCAGCAGGAAGGCGTCGTGCTGGTCGCCGCGTCTCAGTCCAAGGCGCTGCTGCGGGACACTCAATATACGCTGAAGTCGGGCTCCGGCAATTTGATACTTTCATCGGTGGAAGACGGGGTAATCCTCTCGACCTCAGCCCCTCTTCGAATCGAACCGCCGGCTTCGTCCACCCTTGCACCCCGCCAGGGAGTTGTGGTGGACCACATTGTCGCCGGCCGAACCTTCCATTGGAAAAAGGAGATAACTCAAACCTTGCCCGGGAACATTGAGGTTCATCTGGACGGTAGCAATCTGGTTCTCGTCAATGAGGTCCAGTTCGAGCAGTACGTTGCTTGTGTAGTCGCATCGGAGATGAGCCCGGTCTGCCCTCCTGAATTTTGCAAGGCTCAGGCTGTGGCCGCCCGATCCTGGGCGTTTGTATTCCTCAATGACAAGCATTCCGGTCAGCCCTATACGATCTGCAATGATGACGATTGCCAACGCTATCAGGGCACCACTCACGCGAGCGCCGAGATGCTCAAAGCCGTACTTGCCTGTCGGGGAAAATTTCTCCTGACGCCGGAGAAGTTCGTCTGCCCCGCATATTACTCCAAAAGCTGCGGCGGCCATGTCGAGGATCCGGCCGAGATCTTTGGCTTTCCCGTTCCGGGCTTGACGGCCCTGCCGGATTCCGACCCCAAAGCGCCCCAGAAAGTCTTCTGCTCCCCTGCTTCGGTTCCCGAACCCGAACTAAGGAAATACCTCGGAGCCGTGGATGAGAAGGGGAAGTACTATCGCTGGACTCATTTATTGACGGCAGATGTCTTGATTGAGAACCTTAGAACAAAGTTCGGAGTGACAGATCTCGCTGAGGTGCGAGGATTGGCCCCGGAGCGCCGTAGCAAAGGTAAACGCATTACGCTGCTCAAAGTGACTTACCGAGACTCAAGCGGATACGACAAGGAGTTTCTCCTTCAGGATCAATATGATATTCGCCGAGCCTTGCATCAGTCCTTCCTTTTTAGCTCGGCCATCGAACTCAAGATAAATCGTGAAAAATCCGGCAAAGTGAGTACAATAGATATAGTCGGCGCTGGTTGGGGGCACGGTATTGGGCTTTGTCAGATCGGAGCTCTCGGCATGGCGCTTGCTGGATTCAAGTACGGCGAGATATTAAAACATTACTTCCCTGGCTGTGAGTTAATTTCGGCGTACTGATGGTGCCGTTGATTCTCACGAGCATCGCAGGGTCGAGGTGAAAATTCATTCCCCCTTATGCTTCCGGTCTACCAATCTTCAACATCTCTCACCTTCGAAAGACTTTTTCAATTCCCCCTTAATTACTTCGAATACGACTGGTTCGGCGAGCGAGTTAAGAACTCGGTCGGCTTTGTCGTTGGAGTGGATCCGGATAGACTTTTTCTAGGCGCCAAGGTTGATGCATCCCCGTGGCTCGATCCCGCAACCTCTCAGGGACAATTCGTGGAGGGACTTTGGAACAAGGATGTTGTCGAAATATTTCTCGCAAGCTCCGATAGTCCGATTTACCAAGAGGTCAATTTGGCGCCGAACGGGGCTTGGTGGAGCTGCTTCTTCTCCAAATATCGTAAGCGTGATGCAGGGGGCTTTAAAATGCCGCAGGACGTAAAGACTCATTCTGTCATCGGCTCGGCCCAATGGGAGGCGGCCATTTCCATTCCGCTCAATCAGTTCTCACTACCAGTGGAACTCGAGGGCGGCACTAAGGCGAACGTAACTTTCGTCGTCGGAAAGGCCAAGCGGCAGTATCTCACCTGGTCCAGCATCCAGCAGCGCGATCCTGATTTTCATCGCGCCGAAGATTTCGAGGACGTGGAACTCATCAAACAGACCTAGCGAGCATTAAGTTTGAGCACGCCGTGGCTTTGGCGACTGCCAAGGATCTTCCACGCCTTCCTTGATTTCCGGACTGAGCCTAATCAAAACTTCAAGCGCGTCATCGAGGCGATGCATATGCCGGTGTGCTCGGATGAGCGTGCGTCCCAATCGGCGCAGCGTTCCGGGGATCCATTGACGATAGCGCTCTACGCCTCGCTGCTCGGCAAGCAACACAAATCTCCCGGACACACGAAAATCCCAGTGAAGTAAATACTCGTCGTAGCGCTGCGGAAACATTTCGTCAACTGCAAGCTTCTCCATGAAGTAGGCAAGTAGCGTGGCGTGCCTCGACTTTCCCAGCGCTGTGTCCGTATCTCGGTCATTAATCAGGGATACGATGTCACGCACCGGAGAATTCATACTCATATCTTGAAAATCGAGGACTCGTATTCGACCATCAGGTGCAACGAACAAATTATGCGGCATGTAATCGAAGTGTGAGAGCGTCCGAGGATGGGCCATGATGCATTCGCAAATTGCATCGTTTACCTTTTGTAACAACTCGATTTCCGAGGGTCTCAGCCCGCGGGGCTTTGCGTAGTACTCCAAAAATTCCCCAACCTCTCGGCGGCACTGATCGAACTCGACCCAACGCTGAAAGGCCACACAATTCTGGCTGGGAGGAATTGCCTGCAACGTTGCAGTAATATCGATACAACGCTTGAAGAGCTGAAGAACAGGATCGTCGCCGAGCAGATCTTCAATTTTTCGATGCTCATCACGCAGGCTGCGAAAGGCAAAATGCCAGAGAGGCATATCACCGACGTCCTCCACCAGCAGCACCTTGTCTCGTCGCCCATCAATATAAAGACTTGGCACAGCGATACCATGATCAGCAAGAAACCTAGTCAGTTCGACAAAGGTGTCGTCTTGAGTGAGGTCCTGACGCCCTCCTTTGACCGGGCCCTTACCCTGATTGAGCAGCATTAAGATGGCTGACCTTACTTTCGCGCCCTTGAGCACGACGCGCACATAGCGGCGGGTGCTCATATCTCCGGCGAGCGGCTGCAGCTCCTCGATGCTAGCTTGGGAAAAGTGCGGAGAGGTTTTGAGCAGCGCGTGCGCCTGCTCCAGAAGTTTATCCATGGCCCAAGGATAGCCTGCCGGCCTGCTTTACATCAACGGCTGGATATTGGGGCAAACATGGACACGCGGGGGCGTCCTTTAGCTGCCCTTCAGAAAATTGAGGAAGGATTTTTTCTTTTTGGGTTCGGATTCTGCCTCGGCCTGCGGCTCATGGCGAACCGGATTACTTGGAAGCGGTTCTGGAGAAAAGATTGCCGACCGCATGAGTTTGCTGCTCGGAGGCGGCGGCGCCTCCTCCTGCTCCTCGGCCTCTTTGGTAAGTGTAATCGGAGTCGTCGAAGCTGCGCGGGCCACTGAACGAGGAACATATTCCTCGGGCATTGGCTGAGACGCAAACAGGGCTCCGCGAGCCAATCCGCGATCCGAACTTGGAGCTGCCGGTGCTTCCATTTCAGGCTGCTGAGGCGGTTCGTCCCCTTCAACCTCGTCCACTTCATCGTGCATGTCGAATTGCGATGTGCTCGCAGAAACCTTGGCAACAAAAACCGGATCGAGGACTATCTCCTCTTCAAAACCCTTGTCGAGACTGATCCAAGTTTCCTTTCCTAGTGCAGCACAAAAGTCGGCGCCAAGAAGAGAGATTGAGCCTGCCTGATGACTGGCCTTCTGACTCCATTCTTTGAAGCGCTTTTCGGTGGTAAACAAAAGCACCTGAGAGTTTCCGTTGTCGTTTAAACGCAACACGGAAAAGGTAGTTTTCGCCTTATTCGGTCCGCTGTTCGACGAAGAAGTTATCGGGGTGAATACCAAGCGATCTGCCAGCTGCTTGCATAGCCGATCGAGGTAGTTCAGGTCCCCTGAGGCCACCTTCTGCATGTAGAGATTAAGAAGTGACTTTTTCACGCGCGTCCGGAGGTTGTTGCAATTTGGGTTCCTATACTTAGATTCATCAAACCATCCGATTTGCTTCAGAAATTGACATTGTTGAGGGTTATTTTCAAAGTACCGGACTTCCTTGCTGGCTCCGTTGGTGCCGCTCTGATATTTTCTGAGACCTACTTGAGTTACGGGTACTTAGGGCAGGGATAGGTATAAAACGAGATTTTGAGAATATGCTCGCTGCCGCTTCAGACAGAAAGCTCCTCCGTCACTTTGAGTCGCTGTACCCCAACCCACGTTCAGAACTGAACTTTAATTCGGAATACGAGCTCGTGACCGCCGTCATCTTGTCGGCGCAGTGCACCGACAAAAAGGTGAACGAAGTGACCCCTGCCCTCTTCGATGCGTTCCCGAATTTTGCAGCTCTTAGCAAAGCTAGGCTCAGTACGGTAGAGAAGCTCATTCGCCCCGTGAATTATTATAAAAGCAAATCCAGAAATATTATCGGGATGGCAACCGATGTCACCAATCGGCACGGCGGCAAGCTCCCCAAGAATCGTGAAGGTCTCGAAGCGCTACCCGGCGTTGGCCGCAAGACAGCCAGCGTCGTACTGTCGCAGCTGGGTGTAGAGCCTGCTTTGCCGGTCGATACGCATGTTTTCCGGGTAGCACGACGACTGGGGCTGGCTCATTCCGAGAGTCGGGATGGGCTAGAAGAGGAACTGAGGAGGAGATTTCCTCCCGATACATGGCACCATTTACATCACTGGCTGATATTTCATGGGCGCCGTGTATGTAAGGCAGCGAGACCTCTCTGCGAATCATGCGCGGTTGCCGATCTTTGCCCCTCGAAGAATCAAATAAAAAAGTAACCTGTCATGATTGAAGTTGAAAGAATCAGTAAGGTCTTCCGCACGCATCGCAAGACCCCGGGACTAATGGGCAGTTTGCGTTCACTATTCAAACGAGAGTGGGTTGAGAAAAAGGCGCTCGTTGATGTCTCCTTGACCGTACATGCCGGTGAAATTCTTGGATTGGTGGGGGCTAACGGCGCCGGAAAAACTACCTTGGTAAAGATATTGGCAGGTATCGTGTATCCCACGTCGGGAAAGGCGTCAGTGCTGGGATTTACACCCTGGGAGCGGCGCAATGAGTTTCGGCGGCAGATTGCACTTATCATGGGGCAGAAGGCTCAGCTCTGGTGGGATCTTCCGGCGGCTGATTGCTATTTATTGCTCAAGGAAATTTATCAGATCGATTCGCGAGACTATAAGCAGCGACTCGATGAGCTCGTGACTGCCCTCGGCATCAAAGACCAACTGTACGTGCCGATTCGAAGTTTGAGCTTGGGCGAGCGCATGAAGATGGAGTTGATCGCGGCATTACTGCATCATCCGAAGGTCATCTTTCTTGACGAACCCACCATCGGACTCGATATCACCGCACAACGCGCTATGAGGAATTTCATTCTAAACTACTCGCGGGAGCATCGCCCGGCTATCATCCTGACCTCGCATTACATGGAGGATATCGAGGAATTATGCCAACGCATCGTCGTGATACGCGATGGAGCGTTCGTGTATGATGGTCCGCTCAGCACAATTATCGAAAAGGTCGCTCAGCATAAAATCATTTCCGCCGAGCTCCCACTAGCCAGCGCCGCAGCAGCGCCAAAATTTAAGCACGCCGAGGTGCTCGGGCTCGAAGATGGAATTCTACGCCTGCGCGCGCCGCGCAACAAAGTAGCAGATACCGTGTCAGAGCTTCTGGCCAGCGGTCAGGTCTCCGACCTTAACATCGATGAGGAAGATATTTCAGTCATCATCGAAAAGCTGATGCGCTCTGGTGCCGCAGCATGAAAAGTCTCTCCTGGGTGCCGCATACATTTACCCTCGAAATTCGGCGAGTGCTCTCCTACAGGATAGATTTTTGGCTGATGCTATTTGCTTCCCTTTTCTCAAAGGCGGGGCTGGCCTTCTTTGTCTGGCGAGAGATATTTACTCGGCGCGAAGTTGAAGTGATAGCCGGCTACAACTTCGAAGCAATGATGATGTATTACGTCATCGCCGCTCTTATATATGAAGTTAATCAGCTCGACTTGGGCTTTTTCTCCCAAGATATCTACGACGGCACCCTCACTAAGTACCTTATCTATCCCTTGTCTTTCCTCGGCTATAAGTATGTCCTTGCCCTAGCGAGGGCGGCGGTGCATTTAGTTCAGGTCGGCATCGCCTTCATTATTTTCTACCTGCTGATTGGTATCCCCTCCGGGCTTAAGCTCACACTTCTAAGTATCGCATGTGGGATTACGGCGACCCTGATAGCGAGCTATCTAACCTTTGTGATGGCAGCCTGCTTGGATCTCGTTAGTTTTTGGGTCGATAAGGTTTGGAGCCTCGGGGTCATGCTGCAGCTCACCTTGCAGTTGCTTGGTGGAGTATATTTTCCGATCGCGGTCTTTCCTGCCGAGGTCCAGGGCCTGGTAAAGGCCCTGCCCTTCTACTACGCGGTAGCATTTCCTGTGAAGACTTTCTTTGGGGAAGTCTCCATGCCGGAGTTCGCTTCGGGAGTAGCTCTCGCTACCCTTTGGGCAGCGGGCTTCACTGTCCTCCTCTCTGCTATTTGGAAGGCCGGTTCGAAGCAGTATTATGCCGCAGGTCAGTAGGACCCGATTTGAGACAGTCCTGTGCCCCTATAGCAGATTTGCCATTGAGCGGCTTCGCCATGGATGAAAGGCCCAGTCAAGAGTCCCCGGAGGGACTCTGCGATTGTCAGGACTCTACCGATCAACTTCCCTAGCCAAAAATGGGAGAGAGGGGCACTATTTAATCATTTGCTTACGAACGACCGATGAACGCTCTCTTCGCTCAACACTTTACGTTGCCCCCTGATCCGCTACAGGCGGCTAACCTGCTGCTTAAGTATCTGCTCTTTTCCTGCGCAGGACATGTCGAGGCTATCTCGAAGATGG
>JAYRHW010000260.1:0-7166 GCA_041907145.1 Bdellovibrionota bacterium | reverse complement strand
CCCGGCCAGGATCAGTCCGAATGTCATCGAAAGTGCACCCATATTACCAAACCGGTTTGCACCGATTGAAGTCATAACAGGCACCATAGGAGCATCAAGCTCGCCCACACGCTGTGGCCCATGGAGCGGCGTGAGTTCATTGCTACGCATCTAAGCGCTCGCTACTAGAAGCCTCCATTCTGCAGGAAGCGGGGATCCGCCCTCTACGAAAACTACCTAGGCCTCGGTTTCATGCTGGCCAAAATTCATGCTCGCTTAGGTCCTGTTAAGGCTGTTTGATGCTGTTTCTTGGCGGCTCGTAAGCGAGAACTACGTAGAGCGAATTAGGAAATCTAATGCATTAAGTTTAATGGATATTTTGCCGATTAGGACTCAATGGGGGCAGGCTAGAACGAGGAGCAAATTATGCGGATAAATCTTCCTGTGGTTGGCAAAGCCGGCCTTGCAGTATCCCTTGCGATTATCATCTCAAATTCTCCTAGCGCGTTGCTCGCCGAATCACTGTCAACGGAGCAAACCCAATCCATAGCCTCGGAGGGAGATAAGACTTGGATCGACAACGGAATTACTAACGGCCAGTTTATGGTTCCGGCCAATCGCCGCTCTCCACAGCCCCCGTCCGGCACTGGAGCCAATTCCACAGAGTTAAAGCTTGGCGAACCGGTGCTGCTGACACTTCAGAAATCGTTGCGAATGCGGCCGATCCCCACCTCAGACTATTTGCCTATACAATTTGATGCGATTCGGGCTCCCGGATGCTACGTTCCGTATGTAACTGGAGTAGGAGATGACTCGTCACTCATAGAGCCGTCGATTACGGAGACTCTTTCGGGAGCGCTGTTTGATGTTACGGTTTTAGGTAACAATTGTCCGGTTGCTGTCGGATACACCAGTTTCTTGCTTGGCGGCGTCATTCCGATGTCCCGCGCGTTCCGCTGGAAATGGACCCAGTTAAGCAGCAGCGAGCCGCCGTATTACTCCGTTGCAAAGAATCGGCTGTCGCCATCACGCCAGGAGGAAATCGGGACGGATATATCGAATTCATTTCCGAATGCCAATCCGCCCGGTGCCCTTGCCGACTATTGGTCTTCTCTGACGATTCCCATGCATATTTCTGTTGATGGTCGCTCGGCCTATGGCTCTGAGCAGTTTCAACATTCTGCCTACAACTGGGACATGGAGAAGCAAGGATTTTCCTGGGATGAAAGTTCTAATACCTCCCAGACATTTTCGCTGCTTCCAGATCTAGCCACGTCCGCGAGCGGAAATTGCAAAATGAGCAGCGTAGCCTATGACGCAACCGAATCTGCCGCTTCACGTAAGATTGTGGGGCAAGGTGCGACAGCCATGGGAACATATGAGAATTTTACTTGCCAGGGCTCGAATGGATATGCGACTCAGACCACGGCCGGTGGGACCGGATTAAATATTTCCCAATTCGATCTAAATGGCCTTACCCCTGCCAATCCTTGGAGCTATACCTCTGCAACGTCCTTAGATGGATCCTCCGATCTTATCAATACGCTTTCGGGTGGTCAGTCCTTTAAGTCCTACCTGAGAGGGCCGTTGGGCATGGTGCAGTTGAAGTATCTGCCGAATTCCATATTCACTTCCTACCATCGCTCGCAGGCTGAGGCCCTGGTGCTGACTTCAAGCTCCCCGTCTAGTGCCTTAATTTTCGGCCATTCGACGGTCGGCGCAACGAACTCGACTGACCCGCACGACGTAGCCAGCGCGGCGGTCATCTGGAACGCCAGCGGAGATATCATTCGTAATGCCGGTTCTGCGTTACCTGGATTAACGGCCTGCTATGAACCTCCCTACGGCGAATGTCCAAGTGCTGAGGCACGAGATGGCAGCAGCTACCAGACCATGGTTGGGGTGGCCTATCTGCCGGCAGGGCTGTACCCAAATCATCCTTGTATTGATTTGAACTTGCCTCCACTTGGAACACCTCGAGAGGCCTTCATCTACACCCCAAGCGGAGGCATGCAGAAGGTGAAGGACTTTGCTTTATCCCGTATTCCAGCCACGACAGCGGCGGGGATTTATGCGCGTGCTGAATTAAATCGCTGGCCGGCACTTTGCGAAGCAACAGCAATCTATGAGTCCGCCATGACCACTACCATAGTGGGTATTGGCAAACGGCAGGTGGACGGGAATCCGACTCAGTTGAGTACGCGAGGATTCCTCATCCATATACCGAAAGTGAGCGGTCCCCCAAAATACTCTTTGGCTGCCATAGATGTTGCGTCGAATCCTGTTCGGGTTGAGGCGACGCTATCCCCCTTCTCGAACTAGCACGAAGGGATTCAAGCCTAGTGTTTGTTGCGCGCAAATTGCAGCCTCTTGGCCAGTATTGCGATTGAATGGATTCACCGTGATACGTCTGTTAAGGCCTAGACTTTGCCGGAACGGCACAGTCAGCTTGGAGTTCGGAGTGCTTCCCGTATAGTTCGCACTCGCTGACTGAGTCATAAACGGACAAAACCAACCTCCCGTATCGACAGCAAGTTTATAAAAGGCAGCAAGAGGACGGCGAAAATATACTCCAGGCTGGCCAAGTTTATAGAAGGCGCAAACGGATTGCTTCTCTTCAAGCGTCGAAAGGGCGCCTAGTTCAGCTCCGATGACTGGGTCGTTAAGACACTCCTCATAGACACTATTAGCTCCACTCGGGATATCGTCCGAACGGGAATCAATAAACAGAGTAGACCCAGCTGCACCTGGATTTTGCAGAGGCGGCATGCTGGTCATTCCGAGTGCTCGCGCCTCATCGAAGTCAGCAAAGTGTCCTCCATCGGGCTCGGATGGATTCGCAATAAACCTATTCACGATATTTGGCCCTGATCCCCCGGCGATAAACATCGAAAACGCTATATTGGAACGCTGCATACGGCGAAGAATCGAATCCTGCGCTGCCCCAGTGCTGAACCCGAAGCCCAGGAGGTAATTCTCGCTGTCGATGTAACTGCTGTAGGCATTGTTACAGTCCCAGGAGCTAGTCAAGGAGTCATAGGAGCAGTTCATGATTCCGTCGCTGGCAAGGATGATGGACTTTTGAGCAGATTCCGGACATGAGTTCGGATTCGAAAGAATATTTATAGCAGCATCCAGTCCAGCGATAATATTGCTGCCGCTATTTCCCTCGGCACGAGCAAACCACCCCAGGTCGACAAAGTTCGGGTGATCGGGGGCATTGGGCGGATTTGCCAGCGCGGGAGGACCCACCCAGCCTGGGTTAATTCGATCGGCATTCGTAACTTGAGCTATGAAACCTAGGTCTGTGCTGAGCGCCGTCTGTGGATACTTATAAGTCACATCCCCCTGAAACACGACGATTCCGGCGCGATCAGATTGAGACGCTTGCTGAATCATCATACGAGAACCGGCATTGAATCCGAGCAGAAAGTCGGAGAGCGGCTGCGGCCGATTCAGAGTATCAACAACCACTTCTCCATACGGACTATTCATAATGCGATAGTAATCAGGGATCTGAGGCAGAATATCAGGCGCCGCAGGAGGATAGGTAAAAGTGGGCACCCCGAATCTACGTCGCAACCCATCAAAATACTCCAGGTTGCACCACATAATACCTTGAGGCTCACTATATATTTGTGCGCCATCCTGACACGGAGATCCCGTGACTACTTCCGGGTCGATATAAACTCCCGGTGTTTGAGTTTTAAGCTTGTTTCGATCGAAAGCAAACGGCATCAAATTGCGCGGACAGGTGTAATAATGAGGCTTGGCGTACAAGAAGTAATCGATTCCCATACACGAAAACGTAGAGCTTGATGGGGGAGTATACACAGGCGGACGAGTCGCGCTCACATGCGTAGGCGGGGTACCGCTGGGTAAGCCGAAGTGGCTTGATTCCTGGGAAGACTCTGAGGTGTCGAGCACGAATACAGTACAACGCGGGACGACGGCGGCGATCGACTCAGATTTGATGTCAAGTGAATCGAAACCTAAGAAGCCAAGCAACGGAACATTGAAGGGATGAGGAGTAGTCACTCTAAGCCTTACTGCGTTGACGCCTGGAAGCGGATTAGGCTCGGCCCCGCCGGGCTGCGGAGATGCCGGCGAAAAGCAGGGCTCCGAGCCGCAGGGGTGGGGCGGCACTGGGCTCTTTTCAGGGTACCATCGCCCGAGAATGAGCTCTCCACCGACTGCGCTTTGTCCCTGGTACCCAAGTCCGCCAAGACTGCCGGTACCGGTTTGGGTAGCTCCTAATAGTGCCTGTCTATCCAGCAACGCGTTTGCCTGATCGCGCGCGGCGTTAGCGCGTTGGTTATACGTAAGCGGCGGATCGCTGGGACCAGGGAGTGCTCGCACATAACGCTCGATTGCAGCCAGAGCGGCAAAGTTGGTTGCGTTTTGCAGTCGAGTCCGATTAGCAGAAAGGAAACCGCTGGCTAAGAACAGCGCGATGAGCGTAAGCAGGGCAATCAGCATACCCGCCATGATTACCATGTATATTCCCGCCTGATTCTGCAGTTTGGAGCGTCGGGTGGGCATGCATCGTTCTCCGATTAATTCACATTCGTGGGCGTCGCCGTTGGCGCGCAGCTAAATGAGCAGCAGTTAAGGGCCGGGCAGGAAAGATTCTGCCAGTTCGTATCGAAGCAGCAGCTTGGACCACCAACACAACCAAAGCACGCGACCGGGGTAGCCGTCGGAGTTCTCGTCGGGGTCGGGGTTGCAGTTGGGGTAATCGTTGCCGTCGACGTTGGGGTCGTAGTCGCGGTGAAAGTCGGGGTTCTGGTCGGCGTTGCTGTCGCCGTCGCTGTTGCTGTAGCTGTCGCAGTCAGCGTAGTCGTTGGGGTGGTAGTCGGAGTTGTTGTCGGGGTCACCGTCGGAGTAGTTGTACTCGTCAGCGTCGGCGTTGGCGTTGTCGTCGGCGAGCTAGTGGTAGTCGGCGTCAAAGTTACGCTTGGCGTCGGTGTTGGTGTCCGACTGGGCGTTCGCGTTGGGGTAGGTGTCGCTGTTGGGGTAACCGTGCGCGTCGGAGTGACCGATGCCGTCGGCGTAGCAGTTGGCGTCAGAGTGACCGTCGGTGTGCTCGTCACTGTTGGTGTCGCAGATGCTGTCGGCGTGAGCGTGCGTGTTGGAGTAGCAGAAGCAGTCGGTGATGTGGTTGGGGACTGCGTTACTGTTGGTGTCGAAGTCATCGTCGGGCTAGCCGTTGATGTCGGGGTCTGTGTAACCGTCGGGGTAAGAGTTATAGTCGGCGTCGTTGTAGCCGTGACGGTTGGGGTCAATGTCGGAGTAAGCGTTGCCGTCGCGGTGCTTGTAGCTGTCGCGGTCGGAGTCAGCGTCGCCGTCGGCGTATCAGTTGGAATCGGTGTCGGCGTTAGTGTCGCTACCGCTGTCGGAGTAGCGGAAGCTGTAGCAGTCGGAATAGGAGTATTGAAGCCAGAGCCCGGTACGCCAAAGTTTCCTGTGCGGCGGAATCCAAGCTGCGAAGCCACGATTAAAATATCGCCCATCATGGGCGTTACAAAATGAAAATGACTTACGATGACTACTTCAAATGGATTCTGCCGAAGTATGCCCTTCCAAGTTTCTCCAGCTCCTGGGTTCGGCCAGCCCTGCGAAGTGACTGGACTCGTCGTGGGATTGTAGGGGCGGGATGCCAGTTGATACGATAATCCCATACTGCGAATTTCTTCTCCGGGTCGCACAAACCCGATATCATGGTCAAATGCAAGTGAACTGGGAGCGCCATAAGGAGCATTGGCATAGAGAGTAGGATCGTAATGCTGAAAAGAAATTAAGCGCGCCAGACTTCCACTCACACTGCTAGGGCTTACAGCAAGAGTGGCTTTTTCTTTGGCCCTATCTAAAATCTGAATCACCCGGCTCTTGAAATCTTCACAGCTTCCAGGAGTGCTCGCGCAGCTCGCGGAATCCGTGGCCACTTCGATCTCTGTTTTACTCAGCTCGTCAACCGCGTAATGCGCCGCACTATTTAATACCGCTTGAATGAAGAAGTAGCGGCATAGATCGATAATAGCGAAGATAAATACCAAGAACAGCAGCAAGGTCAGCGTAGCTTCAAGCATTGAAGCTCCGTGGACAGACAATCCCAGCCGTTTAAGTAATAAGCGCACTCTTCGCATAGCGAGTGTGCCCATTACAACAGAAAGTCTGGTCTGCTGGAAGAACTAACGCAGGGATCTGAGGGGTGTGACGTTGGGTATAATCAGGGTGGACTAGGGAATGGGAGCAGGACAGCTGCCGCCAATCCAGCCACCGCTGCCATCGTAGCAGACGGTCGGGCTGCCGCAATTGCTGCCGGCCTCCGTGCAGCGGATCCCGCAGCAATCATATTGTACGGCAGGGTCTTGGAACCCGGTAATCGATGCGACATCGATGGAAGCAGCGAGATGAGGAGCTGTAAACTCCATGGTCAAGGCACTCGGCATCGGGATTCTGATGAGTCCGGCGAGAGTCGTCTCGAACCGTACACCTACAACCTCTACACCATTGACACTTCCGTAGAACGAATTCGGGAAGAGTTTCTGCGCGTGGGGTTCAAACAGGCCTAGACCGCTGAACATAGTTCTGCGCTCGAGCATGAGCTGATCGAGCCGCGAGTAGACTGCCAGGCTTCCGATGTCGCTTGGATTTTCCGCAAGTGTGCTCGCCAACTGATAAGCAGTATGCGCAGACCAGGGCAATTGCGTTAAATAATGCCCAGCGCCAACGATGCCGGCGATGATAGTAATAAGCAGTGGGGCGGTAATGGCAAATTCGACAATTACAGATGCTCGAGAGGACCGCAGGCGTTTACGAAATGAGGATTTGCGAGGTGCTGATGGGACCTTTTCGGTACGCATGGTAGACATACCTGGCAATTGCCGGGCCAAGCGAATGAAAAGGCAACATCGCTTATGTTACCGCTTTGGAGGATTTTCCCATAACGCGGGCTGTGTTGTGCGAAGTTTTCCTAGGAGGATTTCCTAGGCTTCAGGCCCGCAAGTGATGTCAGTGGGTCTTGTAGGCCGTGTTGAGGAATCCCTACGAGACCAACAGGGTTCGAATCCCCCCGTACTACTCTTGCCTGTCCCCAGACCAGCCTTTCCGCACTTCAAGCTTACAGCGAAATGGCGGAGAGAGGGGGATTTTTCCTTACGGAAAAATCAGGATTCGCCTCTTTG
>JAYRHW010000259.1:0-1763 GCA_041907145.1 Bdellovibrionota bacterium | reverse complement strand
TGTACGAAATGGTGCGCGTGGCATCGCCGATGTGTTGAAAATGTCGGAAATGAGTTCTGTGCTGCCGCACGAGCGGGGCTGGCGGGTTGGCGGAGGTGAGGCAGAGATTGCCGCGCTTCGCTTGATGGGATGAAGGCTCCACTCCAGCGTTCCTGGTAAAAGGAACGCTGGAGATAATCACTGGAAGCCACCAGGAGGAGCCATGGAAAATATAGCAGGAAACATAATTGGGATCGACTACCACGAGAAGGCGCTTCAGATATGCGTGATGTCTCGCAGTGGTGAGGTATTAGCAAATCGGAGCTGTGGGAATGATGTATTGGAGACGATTGAGCTTGTATCCAAATACGGTTCGGTTGCGCGCGTAAGCGCTGAGGCGTGTAACGGGAGCACTGAATTTCTAGAATCTTTGAATCGAGTTACCGGTTGGAAGAAACGTTTGTGTCATCCAGGTTATGTCCAACGGATGAAAAATAATCCGGACAAAACGGATAAGAGCGACTCGGAACTAATAGCTGACCTGGATCGAGTGGACTATCTCCCGCAGGTTTGGTTTGCGCCGCAAGAGATCCGGGACTTGAGGACTCTGGTGCGTTATCGCGCCGGAGTGATGGCTGCGCGAAAGAAAGCAAAACTGCGTATCCGAAGTATTCTCCGTCAGTATCGGCTGCGATGGGAGGGAAAGGGGGGATTGTGGACTCTCAGAGGTTTGACCTGGCTACGTTCGCTCAAAGAATTTCCTCAACGGACAGAGTGGGTATTCTCTCGGCTCCTCAGTGAATACGAGAGGGTGAGCGAAGAGCAGAAACTAGCCGAGAAACAACTGCGAGTGTTTGCCGAAAACGATCAGCTCTGCAGTAGACTGCTTCAAGAGCGCGGCATTGGGTTGATTACTGCGACTGTGATGCGAGCCGAGATAGCGAATTTTGACCGCTTCAGAACTTCAAAGCAACTCTCCCGTTTCTGTGGATTGACACCGCAGAATGCCTCAAGCGGGTCACGGCAAGCAGATGCCGGCATGATTCGAGCAGGAAATCCGATACTCAAAACGGCGATTCTTGAAGCCGCACACCACCTCGCAAGGACCGAGCTCTGGAAAGAGTTCGTTTCGAGGATGCGGCAGCGCGGAAAACCTTATCCAATCATTGTTACCAGCCTGGCGAATCGATGGATTAGACAACTATTTTGGAAAATGAAAGATTATCAGCGCGAGACGAAAGTCTTGCTGGGCGGCACTGAGCTCGAGTCATTGCTGGGGTAATCCCCGTTCGCTTGCATGGGCAGGTGTCGCCTTTTTTCTCTGATTACCATTGTGGGCTAGGCGCCATGCCGACGCTCGGATAGACGATTGGGGTTTTCCCCTCTGACAGAGAAAGATTGCTGCTCGACCCCGTTGACACGAGCCTTCATAGACGCAATGACAAATTTAGTTTTTGAAGCAATCAGAGGGAGCGCCTGCCTCGTCGGCTAGATAGGAATGAAATACCTCAGGGCATTCACCGCCATCGGTCACGGTCTCAAGCTCTGCTTCACGCAAAGCTCCGTCCGTGCGCTTGCGCTCTGGCCCTGGGCTATCGGCTGCGTCGCCTATTTTGCAACGCTCTACGGCGCTTATATCGCGCACTCCACGGTCCTGCACTGGATGGTGAACGACCCCAGCTCGTGGTGGATGAAAATCGTCTATGCCGGAGCTTGGCTGCTCGCCGCAGCACTGCTCCTTGTCTGCTCGATGCTCATCAGCATGTGCTTGGTTCTCATCTTCG
>JAYRHW010000258.1:0-7203 GCA_041907145.1 Bdellovibrionota bacterium | reverse complement strand
GATGACTCGACTGGCGTACGCTCGGCCCCACTGCGGAAGATTTACCACGGCCGCGCCAAGCCGTAAGCCGTCCAGCCAGAGCTTAAACGCCTCCCGGCGCACCGTCCGTAGTCCCTGGAGATACAAATCAAGCGTAGAACGGTCGATCCTGCCCTGCTGCAGAAGCGGCAGCACATGTTCGTGGAGGCGATCAAAGCTCTCGGGAAGCGAAGTATGCATTTCGGGCGACTGAGCAACGTATCTCATGCGCTCCGCAAGCTCCGGCATCTCGAGCCACTTCTTGCGGTCTCCATATAAGGCTCCATAGAAGAGTCCGAATGGAACGCTTGGCGGTGGCGGATTCTGAGATATGAATTCCCGCGGGATGACGAAGCCCGGCGGCATCGGACGGGCAGCAAAACGACCTAGCTTGTTCAACCGCGGAGCATCAAGCTCATCAGTGGTTAACAGATGCGTAATTACGGATAGACGTCTATCGAGTGTCTCTTGACGGATGCGGTATGCTTCAGGATTGTTCACTCGTTCGACATCAAGAAGCTCCAAACTCTCGAAACTCCAGCCAAGACGGATAGGCGCCAAGGAGGCCAGATACTCCAGAACATCATCGTCGATACTGCTATGAACCACCTCAAGCCAAACCTGATCGAAGCGTTGCCCATTGACGAGCGCACGTACATGATCGACCCAAAAGGGGGTTCTGCCTCCGTATCGATGCGTCGCAGGAACGATCAAGTATTCGATGTCATTAGCAGAAAAGGCGGGCTCCAATCCCATGTTCGAAATGTAGCCCCAATGACTAGCATCCTGCCACTTGGGGAATTCGAGCATGACGAAAAGAATTCTGGTTTTCATATTCAAGCAGCCATCAGATTTCGAATACCACGGTAAGTATCGCCGCATTTTTCAACGATCCAAACCCCGGCATAGTTGCAAGCGTCAGGCATTAATTCATGCAACACCTGAGTCACCCCAGGATGATATCGCCTATCGGTCTTAGGATCGGTAACGCAGTCCTTACGCTCCTCTATGGCACGCAAGTGACTTCCGTCGTCTACTTCGCTGCGGGATAGTTCCCAATCGTCACCGCAAAGAATTCCGCCCTCTTTAAGCAGCGGTTTGACCAACGCGAGATCGTCGCGCAAATCTTCGTAGAGATGGGAGGCGTCAACGAATATCATATGAAAGTGCGCTTGCGGCAACGTCGGAAGAATATCGCGAGAATATCCACGGCGGTGAGTAATGCAGTCAGACATGCCCGACGTGCGTACATTGTGCTCAAAAAGCAAGTACGTAACGCCTGAGGCGGAGACCTGATTCATTTCCGAGTACTGAGGAC
Organism: Bdellovibrionota bacterium; assembly: GCA_041907145.1. Classification (GTDB taxonomy): domain Bacteria; phylum Bdellovibrionota_C; class UBA2361; order UBA2361; family JAFLCA01; genus JAFLCA01. The sequence goes on along the minus strand of JAYRHW010000258.1, from coordinate 5,867 downwards.
GGGTGTTCGCACTAAGATCGTGATAAGGTTCCCAGGGGTCAACACATAAAATTTTGCTGCCCTTATGACACGATGCCAGCATCGCTTGAGCCATTAAAACTGCAGAATTTCCCATCCATGATCCGACTTCCAGAATCGAAATCGGCTCGTCAAAACGCCCTCCAACCAGCCGTACTGCCGCTTCGAGGACGGGCCTGCGATCGCGCCGCAGCATTCCGGCTGCGTATGCAGAACCGAAATAGGGCTGATTGGTGAGCAGGGCTTGAATTAAACTGTGGAGAGCTGCTTCTCGTTCTTCCATAATCTTATGGCTGCCTCAATTACCTCTGTCTCGGACGCCAAGCGACGAGCGAACCGGATTCATGAAAGGGATCGCCGAACGGCATGCGCCGGGCTTCAAGTATTTCGATTCTTTCCTCCGCCTCGAGCGCGCGTAGCGCGGGCAAGTATCCCTGTAGGTATCCGCGGCGACGGTGATACTGATATCCAAGCCAGTCGACAAGGCCCGAGAGTTCGTAAAAGTCCTCTATTGGCTCGTAGTGAACGACAATGCCCGGCTGTTGGCTCAGCAGATAGGTAAGGAAAGCTTCAAAGTTTGGTCCCAATTGTTCGAGAGCGCCAACACTCAAAACGGCGCCGTGCTTCGGAATTTGAAACGACGGATCAGGCTTGAGCATGTCGAAGCGGCGGCCGGAAATTTTCAATCCATGCTGTGCCATCAGTTCAAGAATCCCGACCGAAGCATTGGTCCAGTCCGTGCCGATAAGCATTTTATCGGGAAAGAGCTGGGCTAGTTCGAACAGGTATTGCCCGGTTCCGCAGCCGAACTCGCAGATGGAATCATATTCAGCAAAGTATCGCTGGAATCCAAAGCTGGTTACCAAACCGAGGAGATCATACGCAAGAAATGGATTTTGCGGCGCAATGTATTCTTGTTGAAACCGAATGAGGCTGTAGGGGCGCACATATTTGGGACGCAGGTTCTCGCGCGTCAGGCCCTTTGACTTGCAAAGATCAAGATTCTCCTTCCACCCCTGCTCAAATGCCGATATATTTTCTTCCGTCGAGCGCTGCATGCGCTGCTCTTCGAGACGCTGTAGCACCTGCAGGATATGGGCATCTCGAGCCCGTTGAGGCACCTTGCTGTACCGGGTATCGGTTTCAGAGAGCCGCTTCGCAAGATTCACAGGGATATCCCTGGAGGGGATGCCGAGAATCGCACTCAGTTCGGAAGGTCCGATTGTATGTTCCTGATTTTCACCAGCCATAAATTGGTAGTAGCACTAGCTCCACATTTAGGACAGCTGGTCAGATATAAGGCAGGACTCTACAGCGTTCCTCTGGATATCGGCACGCTGCGCCTGCGTTCGCGCAGACCGCGTACTACTATAGATGCATCGAGAAGAACGGACGATTGAAGGGATTTGAGGCGCGAACTATCATTGCCAAGCAAGGCTTCCAACCTTTCATTCGCGGTCCATAACGCAATTAATATTAGAGGGTTAAACATAAAACAAGGTTGCATTGACTGCCCGTTCACAGCACCCTATCTGGCAACTAATTCAGGCCAGTTGGAACCTCTGTGAACCCAGCTCCCAGGCCAAAACTTCGGGCCACTTGGTACCGAAAAGTAGATGTTCCGTCATGTGAAAGCCTTGCACTCATAGACGGTCTCCGAACCGTCCATTTCGAAAATGCGCGGACGCTCGTCTATGACTAGCCTGCCCTTGGCGGCCAGGGCTCCACAGAGCGTGCGCCCAACATTTAAGAATACTCTACGTTCAGGAATAGGCGGAACATTCAGTTCGGTGTAGGACCAGCTGAATAGGGAGATTTCCCTGATCGATGAGTCTGCTCGATTGTGTACGTATAGACGCAGGCCCTCAGGCAATTGATTGATATCGGCATCAGCGTCGAGCTCAAACCGCGCATCACGGGTGTTCCAAGAATAAAGCGCAAAGGACAGATACATATCCCAGCGCTCAAAGAAGCTTAAAATCGGGAGCGTCGTAAACAGCACCAGCACCATTCTGCAAAGGGGTGAAGCGCGCCTCAGCGGAACCAAGAATGACTCTGCAGCGCCGGAATTTCGCAGCAGAACTATGTTGAAATAAATCATCGCCGCATTCCAAGGCCAAACTGCTGTATTCCATCCTCGGCCCCAGGGACCAATCAACATCAGAACCATCAGATGCATGGATATACTCAAGAAGCTTCCAAGACGTTGGAATCGCGTCAGCAAAAGAATTCCCAAGAGCATCTCAATAACCGGGGCGACCTTGAATACAAGAGCCACGGCTCCAGCAAGAACAGGAGAGACATCCATTAAGGGACTTGCAAACCAAGTCACTCCGTAGTGAAGAAACGAAGCGTTCATCTTCTGAACGCCGCTCCAAAAATATATGCAGCTCACCACGATACGAAGAATGGAGACACTAAGTTGGCGGTCCGTCTTTGCCTCGGCCGCCCGCAGATCCCAAACTAAAAACAACAACACGATATATTCATAAAACCAAGGCTGCAGGCGATTCTGATCTGCCGCAATCAACGCAAGGACGCTGAATACAAATAGCCAGCGTAACCCCCTCAATCGGGGGGCAAGACTGCCTAAGAGTAGCGATAGCGAAAGTAGCCAAAGCGCCAGCGAAGGGAGCCACGCTGGGAGAGCAATGAGTGGTGAAAGCGGAAAGGTTCTAGGGCCGAGCCAAAGCGGCAGCGTGAGGATGATTCCAATATAGAGGAAAATCGCTGCTGCGGTAAAAAGCAATGTTAAATCGCCCCAAGAAAAAAGCCTCTACCGCTAGCCTAGCGTCAGCCTAGGGCGCGCATCAAGCTGCTATTGCTCGGGCTTAACCATCAAGGAGATTTGGTTGGATACCGGCATCATGGCATCGAGCATGAGGAATCCGTGCGCCCCAAGACACTGCAGTGGCTCAGCATGAATCCCAAAGGCCACTCCTCCCGGCGCTACCACTCGAGCGATTTCCTCGGTAAGCCGCCTACGGTAGTCGGCGTAGTGTATGACAAAGGAATCTATCCCATTCATGACGATGTTGCAGCAGCCATCCGGAAGTCGCGTCAAAAAGTCGAGCATGTCGGCCTTGCAGAGCATGCTGCGCAGACCGGGCGGCGGGCGCACACCAAACTCTGTTGCCAAATCGACGGTGGGAGCGAGTGAAACCTTCTCCGAGTTTAGGTCGATAGCATAGCGATCGACGTTAATGAATGCCGCTGCATGGTAGCGCTGCGCTAAACTTTGCAACCGGCCAGCCATGTTATCGACAACCCCGCCGCCACCGATATCGATCAGTAGGCGTCCCGCGACGCGCTGTCTAATTTCGGAAAGTCCCGGAGCACAAATTTCCGAGATTACCTCATCACGGATTATACGGTCCCAGTGATCCCCAAAGGCTCCAAACGGCGGCAGAGAACCAGAGACGCTGCGCTCAAACTCGACAGTGCGCCTAAGCTCGTCATCAGATCTCTCGCTGGGATTCACCCGAGTGAGTAGTTCGGATAGGCTAAGTCCGCAAAAGCGCGATCCAGCAAGCTGCCGTTCAGGGCTGTGTTGTGCAGACTGGGGATTCGAAAAGTCGGGGGATTGGTACATCACTCAAAAACCCTGCTTCCAAGGAAGGGTGAAACTAGCGGTTTGCGTACCGCTCCCAGAGTCGGCGAACGAATGGCAGCGAGAGGGTCGAGAGAAAAAATCCAGTCGTCGGCACCAAGGCATCGAACATCGGCTGAACAGACCCCAGCACCACGAAAACGAAAATCATGGTGATGTAGGTGACTAGAGTAACGGATAGCAGCCGTGTCCGGCTGGTTTCCCAGGCTTTATGCCGCTCCACTCGCTGGTTTCGCGCTAGAACCTCACGCATAGCCATCTCAACCGCAGCAAGTCGCTGTTCGGTAGTTTCAGTCTGTTCGTGGGCGACATTCAAATTCATGGAATTCCTAAAAAGGGTTATTCTGGCTCACCTTCCCCAGTCGGCGCACCCAGATTCTGCCACGCCTCCGGATTAAGCTCAGGATCTCTCAATTGGTGACCAAAGCTTAAGGCGGTGAGCGCAATTTTCAAAACCGAGCCTATCCTAGAATCGGGAGTAGGAAGTTCGTCGGGCATAAGAAATCTCGCAGCGTGCGTGCCAAATCGCATCCCAATCTCTTCAAGGTGAGATGCCTTAAGATCTCGACGCTCCAAAACATCGCGGGCAGCCTGAAACGGAATAGGCTGTGTATGCCGAAGAAGCGTCCAGCAAAAGGAATTCACCAGCTGGTCTATCGGCACCTCAGCGGGATTCGCAAGGTGGGTCAGAGCTCTCTGGATATCTACCTCAGGAACAGTCGCGGGAGCGTTCATGATTCTCTATTTAGCCGCACAAAATCACTGAAATATTACTTGCATCTAATATGCTAAGCAAACTCCGCGGCATCCCGGCGAGCAAAGTTAGTCCTCTTAGGGCCTTAGAGCATATGATGACAGGAGTAGAAGGTAGAGACAAAGGACCGAGCAATGAAGAAGGCTACTGCGATAATGAAGAGTGCCAAGCTGAGAAGCAGAGATTTAAAACTTCTGCGGCGGATAGCCACGAATCCTAAAAATAGCGCTCCTACTCCTGAAGTCACCATGGTCAACGCACCGAAGGCCCCTTCAAGATAAGTCAACACGTGCTGAACAAGAGTTTGTTCACTTGCCTCGGCATCCATCATTGGGAAATTTCCAAACGACTGTCCTGAATATGCAGACGTGACAACAAGGAAACCAGCGCCGACTAGTACTACAACTATCCCAGCGACCTGGACGGCTCTCGACTTGCCGACAGTGATACTGGCAAGTCCGGCGATGAAGAATGCGAGCGCAAGAAATATCATAACTCCTCCACTAAGTTTAACTTCTACCAGAATTATGCTGCCCGCATCCTGGAAGGGTGCTTTCGTTAAGGAGGATTTACCCAACTTTTACAAATCGAATTGTAGTTGCTCTCGTCGCTTGACTTCGCAAGACTCTAGAGATGTTGACCGAACAGAAACAGATTTCTCTACAGACACTGCTCATGTTTCCGACAGTGATAGTGGCAGCATCTTTCTTTGCCAGTATTGAGGGAATTCCCGGCATTCTGGCGTGGGTAGCGCAGACTGCCCTGCACGAGCTAGGCCATACCGCCATTTTTTGGGCGCAGTCGACTCTTGCCGTGCCGGCATACATAGCCACGGTTCCCCTTTACAATGGCTCATCGATACCGGTGTTTATTTTCCTTGTTGGACTAAGCGCCTGGTGTATCCGGCAGTCGGGGAAGAATGAATTCTTTTTCTTAAGAAATATTTGTGCCGGCTTTTTAATGCTACTCGTGATTTTTACGATCTTGGTTCCTGCCAGACAAGGCGAAATGCTCATGCTCATAGCCGGACTGGGCGGAGAGCTTGTCCTTGGCACTCTCTGCATGCTGTCATTCTTTTCCCCTATGCCTCAACGCTTCAATTGGAAGATTAATCGCTATCTATTTTTGATAATTGGAGCACTTTCGTTTTCTGGGTCCGCGCTGCGATGGGTTGCAGCACAACGGGATCGTTCCCGCCTGCCTATGGGTGCCATGCTCGATGTCGGTCTTATGAGCGGCCAGGGCGAGTCATCGGGAGATCTTGATAGACTTATTCGCGAATTTGGCTGGACTCAGGATTCCCTTCTATCACTTTATACCAGCATCACCCTCATCTGCCTCGTCACGCTGCTAGGCTTTCACTTTCTACAGTGGAGAAACTTTCTCCTGCAGGAGCGGCCTAACTCGGAACTGAATCCCTGAAGATAAAATAGACAGCTCCGACCAAACACAAACCTGCCCACAAAAAATCGAGCTTTAGAGGCT
>JAYRHW010000257.1:0-5703 GCA_041907145.1 Bdellovibrionota bacterium | reverse complement strand
TTATGGCTCCGGTGGCTCCCGTACATGGCGGCGAAGGTGCGTTTAACGATTTAAGGGGACCACAACAGAGCAGGTTTGCTGCTCCGGTGTTTGCTACCGCTATGTCCTCGGAAGTCGCCTGGCAAGTCAATCCAGAATATCATGATTGCGTCCTATACATCTCGCCAAGTCGTGCTCCAAATGCCGGGCCAGAGGACTGGAGTTCAACATTGATTTTTGATGTTGAGCGTAAGAGCGAGTCAATGCGGTTTATGTTACCGAGACTTGCTGCGCAAAATAGTCCAAAGCATGCACTTATTCAGGGTGTGCGGGTCATGCCGTTCCCCCTTGAGGATGAGCCCGGGCAGGCATTTTTGTCCGTCTACAATTTAATCAACTTTACGCTTAAGCCCTAGTTTCCGTAGGCAATTCGACGCAGTCATTCATTCAATTTGCGGTGTCTTTTGGCCGGGAGCGTGGTAACTTTGGTTTGGCTACCAAAATTCGTTTATACAAGCAGAGGCTAGAGCATGAAGATACTGTTGTTGATTGTGGCGTGTGCAGTTGGACTTATAGCAAGCGATGCCAATGCTTGCTCGTGTTCTGTAGCCTATCGGGTGCCCTCTAGTGCAGGCGATGTGACAATCACTAAGATCAAGGTTAGCTCCGTTCAAGTTACATTTCCGGGTATATATATTACTTTACCCTATGGGACAAAATGGAGAGGAAGCACAAAAGTGAGGGCAGGGCATAAGACGACATTCAAATTCAATGTTACCTCTAATTGTGAAAATGGAACTCGGCAGTTTGCTTTCACGAGAAAGGATGGAAAAACCTGCTACAAGGAATACCCCGATGCAAATCATCCGTATGATCGCTGTGGTCTAAATACCAGTTCACGGACGCGGAGTGCTCCGGTGGTATCTTGTGATCCTGACGAGTGGCGAACAAGCTCGCCTCGGTGATGTCGAAACTTTTAGAATCTTTTTTGGGCTAATATTTAGAATGAAGGAAAATTATATGCGAGCAAGTTTAGTGATGTCGTTGCTTTCTCTTTCGGCCGTCTGCCTGGTCTCTGCCCCGGTGCGCGCTGAGGATAGGCCAGCCCCGCAACTTCAAGTGACCACTTCTGATACGATTAAATCTAATCTCGAGAATTTCAAGGGGCGCACTGTTATTTTGCGCCTAGGCTCCAATGATGAAGTAGCCGGGATTGTCTCGGAAGTAGGTGAAAAGGCCGTGCATCTTACTCAGCTCACCGGCAAGGAATTCTATGATGCCGTGGTTCCGCTCGAGAAAATCAATGCCTTGATTGTTAGGGCTAAGGGGTAGCGGAATAGGCACTAGAGAGAGGCCTCCCCGAGTTCAGTTCCCGTCGTGTCACCCTCTAAGCTGCCCGGTCCTGAGCAGCTCCTGCCTCATCGCGCGAACGAGATCCCTTTGCTTTGATAACTAGCTGTGTTTTCAGTGGGTTATCTAGGCCAGGCATGTGAAGTGCAACTTGCACATTGAAACTTCCATAACACTTAGTGCTGAGTGCAACTGCGCTAGCCCCTGAGTTAATTTTTGGAGGTTTTATGTTGGAGTCTCTTTCAGGCTGTATGCCTGTCCTAGGAAAAATTACAAATCGATCCCTTGTTATTGCGCTGCTAATTGGGACAGCCAGCGCCCACGCCAGCGCCGATGATGGCACAAGGGCACGTCCCGCTCTTGCCTACTCCTGTACGCATAAAATCCCCCTCGGATTTCCAGGGAATTACCTGACGCTTACCATTCAAGGTCGGGCGGCGCTCAAGCACTGCATTACCTCCGCTGGAGAGGACTTTTTTGTCACGGACGTTGAAAACGACTGCAGCGGATATTCTGTCCCCGTAGGCTCATTTCCGGATGGAGTGGAGGCGCGCATCGCTGCCAAACTGGTTATAAACTCTGACCCCTCCGTTCCAGTCGGAATTTGCTCGCTGCGGACCGAGGTGAGACCGGTTGACGCGAATATCCAGATTGCAAATTTGTCCCAGTCTGAATGCAGTTTGACATTGCCGAGAGCTAGCTCGGTAAGACTTAACGGCGCGGCGCGCACCTCCACCAACAACGATTTGAACTGCAGAATTAGCGTCGTACCGTAGGTGCGATATCAGGATCGTCCCTAATATTCGAGGAGGCGGCCCTGCGAACGGTAGGCCGACTCGATTGCGTGATAGGCATCGTTGAACTGGATCGTCATCTCTTTGGCGAGCCTTTGAATTTCCGGGCCAGCCCATTGAAACTTGTCAGGGTGGTGCTGCCGGATCAGATCGCGATAGGACCGCTGAATCTGGGACCAGGCCGAGCCACGCGGTACCTTGAGAATCTCGAACGGATCGAGCTTTGCAGGACTGACTTCCCGCTTTGGTTGGGAGTCCTCGGAAAATCGGCCGCGCGTGGCCTCGCTAAAAGATTGGGCAGGTAAGACTCCCTGACGGAGCAGGTATACATACTCGTCCAACAGCCCATATTCCTCGCAGCGATAGAAGAGCCAGCCCGGCTTGTAGCCAAGCTGGCGGCGAGTTTCCTCAAGAGCCAGCACTCGCTCGATTGGCGACATGTCCTCGGGTTCGGGAGGGGGCTCTGGCGAAGCGATGTCATCGTCCTCGAGGTCCTCTGGCATAGCCACCTTGCGGCGGGGAAGAAAGACCACCACAGCCGCCGCAAAAAGTAGCAGCGCCAAGATGGATAGCCGATTGTCGACGAGCCAAACTTCAAGGCCTTGAGTAGAAATTGGCGTGCCCCATTTAGCCCAGGAGCGCCTGATGCCAATGACGATAAATATGCAGAAGACTATCCAAAATGAAGGCGGCATATGAGGGCGTTGCAAGCGTCCGGATATACTCTGAGAAACACCAACTTACTGCGAGGTGGAGAGCAAATCAATAGTTCGAATGCTTCGTAGTTGCAGACTACAGGTTGTGGGGTTTGATGTCCGCTGAGTTGAGCACGTTGGCGCGGTGGCTTGCTGTGGTTCTCTTCTTTAGGTTGCTGCTTGAGGAGAGCCCCGCCGCGCGGCGTTATCCACCGCTAGCTTCTTCATCATCGACGATCAAATCATCGTCGCCGAGCGCATCGACGATCTTCGTGAAGCGTAGTTTAGCACCGCCGCGCTTTTCGCCCTTGGCCATCTCGCGTACGTGCTTCTTGCGCTCTTCTTCCACCTTCTCTTCGCGCTTCTTCTCATCAGGCTGATGCTCTGCCATCTGTCGGCCACCCTCTTCCTCACGGCGGCGTCTGCGCTTCTCGGTAGGAGTTTCCTCTTCCAGCGGAGTGCGGGTACGCGTCGGAGCTGGCTCCGGCTGCGGCTTAGGAGCGAAGCGAGGCTGCTGGTCTGGCGAAAGATCCAGGTCCTCCGTCGGCCGGGCCATTCTTCCTAGTAGCTGTCCCGTTGCCGCAGAGGCTGCTAGAGCTGACTCCGGGCTGACGACTGGTTTAGCCGCCGGCTGCGGAATAGTAGTCGGCTCCACCGTGGTAGCCGGCTTTGCAAGCGGCATCGGTCTAGTTCGGGGTTCGAGTTCCGGTGCCCAGGTACCAGTTCGATGTCTTGGTTCGATGGCTGTGGTAGTTACCGGCACGGATTCATCAATTGCGGCCGACAGAGCAGCCATATGAGTCTCGACTTCTGGGCTAAACACCGTGATCGCTGTATCGGTAGCAGTGCCTGGAATCTCAAAATTGAAATCAAAGACGGGAGACTCGGTAGCCACCGCTACACGGGACTGCGGGGCGGGCTCAGCGATGGGTTGACGCCGTGGCTGAAATATTGGATCAGGCTCTATAGGCTGCACAGGTCGTCGAGCATACTGGCCAGGAGAGCGAGACTCGGGTGCTGCTTGAGGTCGAGGCGCGGGAGTCTCCGTTGGTGACATGCGGTCGAGCGCTGCGTCAAGCGCGGAGCCATCAAGATCATCCACGCCGAGCATGAAATTGTCGATTTCTCGCTGAGTCATTGGAGCCGTGGGACGCTTAGCGCGAGGCTTTGCGGCGATTGCTCCACCTTCATTGCTACCCTCAAACATTCCTCCCTGATTTCGCGGTTCAAGGATGTCGATGGTTGGCTGAGGGTCGTTGGTCGTAAACAAGACACGTTCGCGGACAGGGGCAGGAGCCGTACGTACTGCTGCACCTCCGCCTCCTCCCCCGCGTTGTGGGCTGCTTGGGCGATAGTCCGGGGCGCTGCCGCCGTTTCTCCACCATCCGTCTTCGCCGTCGTCACTATTAAAGTTGAAGACCGATTCCGGTTCGTTATCGAAGAAGGAACCTCCAGAGTCGGAGTTGTCAGCCATCGGCCTGCGAATTTCTCTGAGTGCATCCGTCTCCGCACGCACGCGCTCGGCGAGGCGGTCAAGGCGCTCAATCTCCAAGAACATATCGCGCTGTACTTCTTTGATGGCTTGCGGATCTGCTTTCATGCCGCCAGGGAGCTCGCCGCGGCGAGCAGCCTCATTGCCGATTTCGATCATTTTGCGCTGTTGCTCGATTTCCTTCTCCAGCAGGGCGCTAATGCGCTCCTTCTGCGCTACCAGAGAGGCCTTGGCCCTTGCGGTGTCCACTGGTTGTCCGCGAGAATCCGTGCCGCGAGCCAGGTCCCTTTCGAGTCCCCGGGCAAATAATTCAGCAAGCTCTCGTTCCTCGCGTGGGGAAAATCCAGGGGCTTCATTAGCGACCGAGACAGCGCCTCGACGATCGAAGATTTCCGTGCCGTCAGCTGCGACGATGACCTCTGGAGCTGCCGGAAGGGCTCGCGGCCCGTTGTTTACTGCTTCCGGTAGTGCAGGAGTTCCGCTTGTTCTACCCTCGAGCAGAGGCCCCGCGCTGCGTCCCTCGAGCTGAGGTCTGCCGGCAGTAAGCTGCGTAGGGGCAGGGGATTCTGGGCGCCAACCAGCGTTGATTACGCTCACGGCAGTCTTATACATATGATCGGGTAGAATCCCGAGCAATTCAACTTCCTCGGGCCGCAGCTTGCGATTGCATATAGCTTCGAATGTCTCAACACGTTCCTTCAGCGGAGTGTTCGCCTCGCCCAGTGCGCTGCCAGGCTGATAGCTGGCAGCGGTTCGCCAACCAGCTTGCGCAAACGTTGCACTAGTCATCGCTATAATGCTGTGTACGCTATAATCCCTACTCCATTCGGCTTTTACCGCCTTCGATAGGAGCTTATATTCAGTGGCAGCTAAGCCGCGTTGGACCTTTAATTCGGTCATCGCGTTGTCGCGAGCTCGCTGCGCCGCAGTACTGTCACTGTCAGACCCTGTCGTAGTGGTGAGGGTTTTCTCGGCTTCAACCAGCTTTCGGGCCGCGGTAATTTCAGCTTCGGTCCCGCGTCCACGAGTCCGCGCCAAGAAATCTACGCGCTTCGCATCTTTCAACTCGCCGACGCGATGCTGACGAAGTTCGGTGGTGAGCTGATCGCGCTTAGCCAGGACCTCTGGCGAACTACCCTTTAGCTTCTGTAATTCGCACTCCAGCCTGACTTCTTCTTTGGCAGCCAACTTGCGCTCGGCTATCCAAGGCTTCTGATCAATCGCGGCATCGCTTTGCGCTCGCACCCGATCGATCTTTGCGTTGAAAGCCAATCGTCGCGCCTCCGTTTGCGCGCCGCGATACGAGCTCCAGGCAGCCTGCAAATCAGCTAGCTCTTTAGGTTTGAGTCGAAGCGCAAGTTCATCCATGGTCAGATTCTGATTCCCGACTTTG
>JAYRHW010000256.1:0-3648 GCA_041907145.1 Bdellovibrionota bacterium | reverse complement strand
TCCCCCACATATTGGGTGAGGACGGCCTGGAAAAAGTCCATGGTAATTTCGCGGCAGCCCGAGAGCACTAAGAGCAGCCCTCTGGATCGCGGGTTCTGCTCCACGAGAATACTGCGGAGCTCCTCAGCAAATCGTTCGCTGATGGCAGGAATCAGTGCTTGTCGAGCCGGGTCTCTAAATGTGTACAGCATTTGACGCAAAATCAGGCTTCCGACCAAGAAAGCTTGCTGTACTTCAGGGGGCAATGCCGGCGGGGCACCCTCAGCTCCGGCCGCAGCTTTAGCAAGAGAGCTTTCAGCAAACTGCGAGACCGCGAGGAGGCGAGTAAAGAGTGTTTGGAAGCCTTCGCGCGCGCCGGCAGATTGGGGATCGACGAGCTTTCGTACTGCGTCGGCTAACGGACGATCGATAGATTGAAGTAAATCTAGGTAGGGCTTTTGAAATACGAGACGCTCCCCGGGATCATTTACCGACCCAAGAGCGGTAAGCAGCATGCTTGCGACGCTGCCGATGTAGCTGCCGATTTTTGCGGAGGTCTCTCCGCCCGACTGCCGCTTGGCCAGCTCGGTCACGGCCCAGCGCAGGTTTCCCGCGGCGGAGCCCGCACTAGCCACCGGATGCACATTTTGTAGGGCGATAATGTCAGACTGCACGGCTTCCAGTCCGCGATCTCCGCGAACCTTATAGGGCGGCACGCTGGCTAGAGCAGAGAGCAGGGAAGAGTCGTCTAGCATATGGGAGGCCAAGTCCTGGCTATCTCCCGAACGGATTAATGATAGGGTAGAGGAAGCATAACTTAGGGGGACAAGACCGAAGTTGCCGCCGGTCTCTCTGCGAGCGAGTCCCGTTGTTGGCGGTTCGACGCTATTCGCTCGCTGAGCTGGGTCGGGCGTTACATCGATTACTTCGGCGTCAATAACTTCCGGCTCAGCAGCTGTATGCTCCTCCACTCGCAGACGCAGATTCCAGCCAGTTTCTCGAGTCAGTTCGCTGGATAGGCGCTCGAGCAGGGCGGCATCCGAACTGCCGGACGTCCGAACGAGCACCTGAGCACCGGAGGTGTCCTGAGAGGGATCAATTTTCAATACATCGATTCCAGCTCGCGCGAGCCGCTGAAAGACCTTAATTGCAAGGTCCTGAACAGGAATAGGGTCTGGCCCACCGGGCGATATATTCGGTTGCATACAGAAAGTTCCAAGGATGCTGTTGAAAGACCGCAGGTGGAGCTGAAGACGGGGTGCAAACGGGCTGCCGGAAGCAGTCAGAGTGCGTCAGTTCCAAATACTGAGACAGACTGTGTCTCAAGCTTGGAACAAATGTACGGCTGCCTCGGGGAGTAACCTAACAAATGTCTCGTGAGAGGCTGCTCGTGCAGAAGAAAATTGTTCTGGCCAGATGAAATCTGAAGAAGATTTGCAGCAAGAAAACAAATTTGTTAGCTCGACGCTGCGTGATAGCGTGGGGGCATCAAATTGTCGATTGCTTTGTGGGAAAGCGCCTATGTTGCAACATCCCTCAGCCCGTCTTCCTGCTCCAGACACGACTGATCCAAGCCTTACATTCCCAAGTATGCTGATGGTGACCGAGTTTTTGCTGCCGTCGCAGCTTGAGGGTTCCCTGAGTGTCGATACGCGTGCTGGAACTTGGAAACTGGAGCGTGGTTCCGAGGTTGTTCATCAGAACGTGCTTGGTCAGAACTTCAGCGATCTTCAATTTCAATTATCTACCTGGCCGGTCGACAGCCCGGCGCTGGCCTATCAAGCTGTAGGTTCGAACGATCCGCGTCTGCTGGTGCGATATATCGAAAGCCAGTCGAGAGGGCTGCTGTTTCACTTGGAGTATCTCGACCAAGTGCGGGCGACCTACTCCGGTGAGGGTCCGTACCCGATTCACCTCTATAGACGTGGGCTAGACGGGAAGATCCCGGATCCTATTGCCGAGGAGTCCGATATTCTGCGGAACTTTGATCTGTCGAGCGAGTCTCCAGTGCTCGCGCATCTGCGATTCAACAATCCTGAGCAGAGCGCCATTTTACTGTTGAATGATGGCAGGGCTTTTGGCCGAGCCAGTAGTCTAGCTTTCGACCGACAGTGGGACTCCATAAAATTTCCGCAGACCGGGGCCGCAGGCAATTCCGTCCGGAAATTCCTGGCAGCTTAGCAATTAACCGCTTGGAAAGCGGGTAGACCGATCGGGGTCGGGGTGGCATGCTATTGAGCGTACTCATTGTGAGGAGTCGCTATGTTCCGCTGGTTTAGGTTGTTAACAGTACTTTCCGGGCTCATGCTTGCGCCTTTGCTTAGCACCGGAGGTTTCGCACAGACCACGCCTCCCTTACTTTTTTCACCGCCCGATAATAGTGCGCAGAATTTTGTGGCGGTTTCCTATTTGCTGCTTCAAACTCCCGCGTCAAGTTCCGTCACGCTGACTTTCAATGACGGCACGAATAGTTATGTTGCCTTTATGGGGAATACGACCTCAGTTGGCTTTGGTTGGGATCCTAGGACTAATATTCTTACGGCATCCGCCTCAGTGACTTCCGTGTCAGGAAATTTTATTCGAAGCGGAGTTTCGGGAGCGCTGCCCGATGGAACCTACACGGTCACGATTTCTTACCAAAACCAAGCGCTGAATTCTCCAGCAAGCGCCAGCACGACTAATGTCGTTGTGGATGCTACCGGCCCGGTAATTTCTCTGCTCGGATCTGATCCTGTCGATGTAAATCAGGACGAGGCTTACTCCGACGCCGGCGCAACCGCGACGGACGCTCGAGATGGTTCGGTGACGGCCGATATCATCACTACAAATCCGGTCGATACGAGTGTCCCTGGCACCTACACGGTTCGGTATAATGTTGACGATGCGCTGTTCAATCATGCAGCCGAAGTGACCAGAACCGTAAATGTCATCGCATCGACGCCAACCCCGACTCCCACCGCAACTGCTGCTCCAACGCTTGGTCCCGTAACGGGGAACATATCTCCTGCTGCGGGTAATGTGGTGGTGTATGTATATGGCTATGACCGAGATTTAGCGCAGACCGGTACCGCAGAAGGGTCGGCAATCACCGCCAGCGACGGGAGCTTTAGCATGGCGGTTGCCACCCCGGGAAACTACTTGGTGAAGCCCTTACACAATGAGTATAGCTTTACGCCTACTGAAGATATCGCTGCTTCGGGGCGAACTGGGCCGTCTATTACTGGCGCGTTCTCTGCGCTTACAAAACCCAGTAAGTGTGCAAAGAAGGATAATGCCAAGAGGATTCAAAGTGCTAATACCAAGGCGAGAGCACTCTATCTATATCTAAGGACAAAGCTCGGTGCGGCCGAAGTTCTGGCCCAGCAGATGAGTGCAGGAAGCAAACGTACATCGCTGCTCGCATCACTGAGCGCTATCCGTTCGGCCGGAGCATCCGGATTTACAGCGCTGATAAATAACATGGAGGGCATGCCCGCCTCGGTGTTGAATTGCCAGAGTGGCTCAGGCTGTCAGCGGGTAGGATTAGGCAGCATCCTGCGAACCTACAATCGCAAAGTGACTTTGCTAAGCGATAAGCTTGCAAAGCTAGCGCAGGCGTTGCGCAAGGCAAAAGTGGGAACCACGCTGGCGAATCAGATTGATGCGAAACGCGGGCAGCTTCTCGGCAAG
>JAYRHW010000255.1:0-22803 GCA_041907145.1 Bdellovibrionota bacterium | reverse complement strand
CATTAGGAAAGCTTCGCTTTCCGGCAGCTGAGCTATGGGCCCTCGAATTACCTTCATTGCCCACTAACAAATCAAACAGAATGACCCCCATCAGCTGGTCGAGCGCAATGTGCTGAGCACAGCGCGCTCTGTCATTAGGAAAGCTTCGCTTTCCGGCAGCTGAGCTATGGGCCCTCGAATTACCTTCACTGCTGATCAACTAATCATCCAGCAAAAAGGTTATCGAATCACAAACTTGATTACAATATCCTCGCAGGCCTGCATTTTGCCTAAAGCACCGAACCCATGTATAGTACCGGCGCTTTAAAGCTCACCCTAAACCAGACGTAACAGTATGAAAGCGAACGATATCCGCAAAGGTCTAGTAATTATGCATAACGGCCAGCCGCACCGCGTGATGGAATTTCGACACCACACGCCCGGAAACCTGCGCGCCATGGTGCAGACCAAGCTCAGGAATCTGCTGTCAGGTAATCAGACCGAGGTTCGCTATAGCTCGACGGAAAATCTGGAAGAGGCGGATGTGCATGTCTTTCCCGCGACCTATCTGTACGCCGATGCGACCGGGTATCACTTTATGAATACGGATAGCTACGAGGAGATTGCGGTCACAACTGAGGCTCTTGGAGACGCCATTTACTATCTTCAAGATGAAATGAAGGTCGACATTACTACCTATGAGGGGAGTCCTATTGGTGTCAATCTTCCCTCGACTGTAACTCTAACTATTGCGGAGACGGAGCCTGAAGTTAAGGGAGCCACCGCTAGTAATTCGCCAAAGCCGGCCAAGACGAATACCGGTTTGGCCATTACGGTGCCTCCCTTTGTGAAAGTAGGGGACCGCGTCGTCGTGAACACGGTTGAGGGTAAGTACCTCAGCCGCGCTGACTAACTAATAATAGGGTCCCGCGGCCCTAGAATTCGTCTCAACTGGATTGAAGACGAGTCCTACTTGATTTCCAGCATTCGCTCGAGTGAGCGACGAGCCCGTTCCCGAATCACCTTCGGCACTTCGATTTGATATTGGTTGTTTTGCAATGAAGCGAGGGTATCCTCAAGCGTAATCTCGTTCATATGCGGACAGCGAATGCTGCAGAGCCGTAAAATATCCTTCGTGGGGTTCTCGGCGATAATATTATCCGCCATGCTGCATTCAGTAAGGATAAGGAAGTGCGGCGCCGTTGATTTTCGCACGAACTCCACCATCCGCGAGGTGCTAGCTGAGTAGTCGGCAGCGGCGACCACCTCGGGGCTGCATTCCGGGTGAGCAAGTACGCAGACATCGGGAAATTGACTGCGAACGTCCTTGATGTCTTCCACGCTAAAACGCTCGTGAACTTCACACCTTCCATGCCAAGCCACTAAGGACTTCTGGCCTCCGATAGTGGCAAGTTGCTGTTGGCCCAGTTCCTCGGGGAAGAAAACATTTTTGCCTGTTTCCTTGGCCACGTTCTTCGCTAGATATTCGTCCGGCAAAAATATGACCGTATCCGACTTGAGTGATTCGACGACTCTAGCGGCATTGGCAGAGGTGCAGCAAATGTCGACCTCGGCCTTCACGTCCGCATAGGTGTTGATGTAGGTAACGATGGGGACTCCAGGATATCGTTTCCGCAGGTCGCGAACGTCCTGAGCGGTGATGCTTGCAGCCAGGGAGCATCCGGCTACCTTGGCTGGTAGGAGGACGGTCTTTTCGGGATTAAGGATTTTCGCCGTTTCGGCCATGAACCGCACACCACAGAAAAGAATGACCTGCTGCTCCGCTTGAGCTGCCTTTCGAGAGAGCTCCAGAGAGTCTCCCACGACGTCAGGAACGGAGTTGTAGAGCGCCGCCTCCATATAATTGTGGCCAAGAATGATGGCGTTACGCTGGACCTTGAGCAGATTGATTTCATAAGCGAGCTCCGCCTTGGCCCTGATTTCAAAATCAGGCATCAGGCGGAATAGCTTCGCCTTCATGGCGGAATACATCTCCTCAACGGTTCTAGCCTGGATGCCCACAGTGTCGATCCTCAAAAATGCAATAATACCGGGAGTATGCTTTCCTTCTAAGGCAGTCTCAAACTGCACAACGGGGAACGATTATCCCGAGCTTTATGCGAGTCTAGCTTGAATTTCCGAAGAATTCGAGTCACTGGCCAAACACGTTGCATCTTAATCGTTAGGAGTGGTTGCCGTGCGGTTTGACTGGCTTGGAAAGGTTGGAGGCTTAATGAGCATGAAAAAAATCAAGCGGGGACGGCCGCATACGAAGCCCTTGTCCGAGCGAATTGAGACCATCCCTTACTCGAACCCAGATTCGCCACTCTTCGATGTTGAAGACGAAGATGTGCTTGGCTACGTGGACCAATTTCTCCGTGCCTATTCCAACATGCCGCCTTTGGAGAAGACCTCACTTCTGAGCAAGGAGGAGGCGCTTCGGGCAATCTCAGTTCTTGAAAAGGCCCAGCGAATGGTGCAGTCGCATCTGAAAACGGCGAAGGCCCTAAAGCATCTATTAAACAGTCGTTCCGACTCAACGGGCGACTCGCACTAACGCAGGCCGCGTAATTTAGCCTTGCTAAGCTTACGCGCCGCGGCGCTGCAGCGCTCTCTTAGAGTTTTGCTATCGCAGATAGCGGTCCGGTCATAGCTGGCTGCGTCAAGCTCGTCCAAGACGCTTTGGACCTCGAAACTTAAAGCCCTATCCTCGATCCGATTTGCTGCCAGCGCGCGCAGGGATTCGGTGCCTACAATTGGCGAACGGGAGCTGAGCACTAGCGTGCAGTACGCGCGAAAGGTAGTGCCGATGGCGGAGACTTCCTTTGCCTGATCGATCTCGGCTAATAGTTCCCGCCCCGGTTGCTGATTGCGGCGTATGACCACAACCGTTCGCGCGAGCGCAAGAATGACAGCCAAACTAAGAGTATAGAACAGTAGTCCGGTGAGGCTTATGTAATCAGCAAGCGTCTCTCCCCATCCTCGGGCCTCAAAAGTCGAAGGAGGTGGTGGGGGAGATGGGTCGGTAACTCGCGGAACGGCATGCTGAGATTCTATCGTCGATTGCGTGGGCTCGCCCGAGACTCGGAAGCGAATAGGCTGGGTTCGAGCCGCACGGTAGGCTTCCTCGCTCGTATCAAAATATCCGAGTTCGATCGCAGGTATAACGACCTCTCCCGGTTGGAGCGCCACCAACGAGAGTCGAAAGGTCTTCTTTTGCATCAAGTTCCCGCCACTCTCGAAGGACTTACTCTCCGGCGCCTCCTCGTACAGCTTCACCGAATCGGGGACCTTTATCTCGGCGCCCTTGAGAGGGTTTAGGTTCCCAGTACTCACCACCGCTAATTCTACCGACTTCGAATCTCCTACGGAGAGATCTCCTGGGGGGACGTTGAGCTCAAGCGTGGTCTCACCGACTATTATGTTCTGCATTCCCCAGCGGGGGAGGTTCTCTGGCGGCGGAGGCAGTTCCTTCACGGTTACCTTCAACTCATTCGAACTAATGCTTACATCCTTGAGCGAACCTCCGCCGAAGAAATTGTCAAGAATATTGAAGTCAAATGGATCGAAATTATCGAAAGGGAGACTGCGGTTACGACGGTTGTCGCGAATACGCGCCTTGAGGGTGCGCGCAGGGATTTTTAATTCGCCACTGATAAGGGGATAGAGCGCTTTGCGAAAGCGCAAAATATCCCATTGATCGCCGCCGATGACCTGCGAGTTGCGCTCGTTCTCCGCGATGGTCTCCGTCCAGAATCCGTCAAAAGCCATATCAAGGAATTGAGGGTCTATCAAATTGATCGCCGTGCGAAGCTCAAGGGTCGTATCGGCTTGCTGCCCGACAAAGAGTTCCTTGGGAGATACACTCTGACGGAGCGTGACACCTGAAATGCGAGTAGGAGCAGGCGTGCTGGCTTCGCTCACCGCCACATCACGTCCATCTAGGGTGATGAGCTTCCCATCGACCTCGATGGTAGCGCTCGGTGTCTTTAGTGTTCCAACACGGCGAGGAATGAGTCTAAAGGTATAGGATGCCTGCTTGCTGACCTTCCCGTTTATAATAGAGACGCTTGTCTGCGGACCGATATAGGACACACCGAAGTCTTGGGTTGGTCCGAGTTCCGGAGTACCAATCGAGTTGCCGGAGTCGACGATGACCGAAAGAAGGAACTGTTCGTCGAGCTCACCGGAATGAGGAGTAACCTCCAAGCGCGCTTCGGCCCAAGCCTGGCAGGCAAAGAACGCTAGACACAAAATCGCGGAGGAGAGCTGTCGTAAATTCACCATGATTGCTGTTGCGGCGACCTCTTGTTTCCCACCTGTCTTCTTAATAGTACCGGGGAGTCATCGAGCGATTCAAGCCAGGCCTGGGCCTCTCGCTGCTCCATGGAGCGGCTGTCGTGTTTCTCCCCGGCGGCCGCGCCTCTAGATGGCGTTGACTGCGCTGAGGGAGTAGTCACATTACCCGTCTCGCTTGGATCCTGCCTTGGAGTTGGAGTCGATTCATCGCCGCTGTCAGTAGCCTCACCCTCACGCTGTTCTCCCTGGGAGGGCGTTGTTGAAGGAGTACTTGACTGCGCTGTGTTCTCCGGCTGAGGAGTCGGATCCTGGCCGTGAGACTCATTGGGCTGGCCGGTCGGCGAAGGTCCGGCTGACGGTGAGGCTTCTGGAGTATTCTGGGGCTCTTTCTTCTCGTTATGCTCTTCCTCCGGTTTGGGGCTCCCATTCGGACTGGGCGAAGGTGGGGGTAAGTGCTCAAGCAGCTGCTTGGCGACATCTCGATTATGCGTAGCTGCTTCATCGCCGGGCTTTATTTGTAGTGCCTGCTCAAGATGGGATACGGCATCCTTGTAACGCTTGGCCGCAATCTCCGCTGTGCCAAGATCGTAAAGGTTATAGAACTTATCCCGGCCCGACTGAGATTGCTCTACGAGCTCGGAGAAGTGCTTAATTGCCGAGTCGATTCGACCTTGCCGAAATTCGGCGTGCGCTAAGGCCTGCAAGGCCTTGGTGTTTGAAGGATCGGTCTTGAGAATTTCGGCAAACGCACTGGCTGCCTCGTCATAGCGACCGTCCTCGTAAGCCTGTTGAGCATCGTAGGCTCCCATCGGTTGGGATGAGGATCGACTAGCATCGGTCTGCGCGTGAGCTGCCGAAGCCGCGAAAGGTAGCGCAAGGGACAGGGACAGCATTACTCTGGATCGTCCCTGGTAGAGCAGGAGCGTCAGCATGGCCAGTGGAATCCAAAGCAGGCACGAGCCGAATTCATTGAAAACCCTCAAGGTGCCGGAAGCAGTGGGAGGCCCCGCAGTCTTGATAGTGGAATGAAATTGCGCGAGCACCAACTCCAAGTCTCGCTCATCCAGCGTAGCGCGAGAATATGAGCCACCACTCTGCTCGGCGAGCTTCTGCAAGAGAGATTCATCGAGCTTCGAGACAACGATAGAGCCCTTGGCGTCGCGCAGCAGGCGACCTCCGGGCAAGGTAAGAGGCTTTCCTTCGCGGGTACCGATACCAAGCGCCCAAAGGGAGAGCTTAAAACCTCGAAGAATATCGAGACTACGGGCGATCACGAGATCGTTGTCCTCTCCATCGGAGAGGAGAAGCACGGCAGGCAGTTGTGCATCTGTCGCCTGAAAACTCTTTGCGGCAGTCACCAGAGCTTGGGTGATAGCCGATCCACCACTAGCAATCAGGCCGACTTGTATCGAGTTCGCGAAGGTGCGGAGTACGGCGTAATCCTCGGTGAGAGGGCAAAAGAGATAACTTTCGCCGGCAAACAATACGATACCGAGGCGATCGCCATCAGCATGGCGTTGAAGCAGGTCTATGAGATCATGGAGTTTCCGCTTGGCAAATTCGATTCTACTAGGGCTAACATCACTAGCGAGCATGCTGTAGCTAACATCCACAACCGCGATTATGTCCTTTCCCAACTTTGGAAGCTTTATCTCCTGGTAGCCCCAATAGGGACGTGCGCAAGCTATGACCAGGCAAAACAGAACAACCATTGGCGCGTAGATAGGGAGGCGCGAGCTATCGAGTCTCGCGCCAAGTAATTGAAGCCTGTTCGATCGGGCGCGCAGCGCCAAGTGCAATCCAACGGCAACAAAAGGCGCAGCCAACAGCGCAAGAAGGAAAACTGGTGAAAGGAATGGCAGCTCCATCACGGAACCTTCAAAAAGATGCTGCGCGCTAACAGCAGGTAAGCCAGATATACCAGGGCGGCCGCGGCCGCATACTGAGGGAAGAACTCTTCCGTGATTCGCTGCTCGGACTCTTCGCTTACGCTCGTCTCGAGGTGATCGATTTCGCTATAGACCTTTTCTAGGCCCTCGGTGCTATCGGCGTTGAAATAGACCCCCCCGGTAATTTGAGCTACTTCCGTCAATGTCTTTTCGTCGAACTCTGCGGCCTGGGTAGCCCCATGCGCGAATAGTCCCGGTTGAATGTTTAATATGGTGCCCGCAGATCCGATCCCGATGGTATGCACCTTGACACCGAGAGTCTTGGCCACCTTGGCTGCCTTGAGCGGATTGACCTGGCCTGCATTGCTCACTCCATCGGTAAGGAGAATAACGGCCTTACTTTTTCCTTCGATATCCTGTATGCGCTTGAGCGCGAGACCCAATCCATCCCCGATGGCCGTCGCATCTCCCGCTATTCCGACCTCGAGCCGGCGGACGAGTTCCTGCACCAACCCGTGATCGAGTGTGAGCGGCGACTGCAGGAAGGCGTGGCCGCCAAAGACTACCAGTCCAATACGATCATGAGGACGATTTTCGATAAATTTCTCAACAACGGTCTTCACTCCACTCAGGCGCGATACCGTCAAACTGCGCGACCCGAAGTCTACGGTACTCATACTGCGGGAAAGGTCGAGAACTAGGAATATATTGCGTGCCTCATAGGGGGAGGCGAGCACGCTGGGTTTTTGGGGTCGGGCAGCCGCGATAGTCAGCAGCACGACGAATACCGATAGGAGGCATCCGAGTATAGGCGTGCGAAGCCGCATACGAACGGAGGGACTCAATTTTGCTAAGTCCGATATCGAGGGTGTCAGCACGGCCTCCGCGGGGTTCTTGCTCGTTAAATAGAGAAAGGCAAGCACGAGGGGAAAGGCAAAGGCCTGCGGGTAAGCGAAGCTCAGGGTAGTTAGCGGATAAATGAGGTGCATCATGACGATTGCGGACCGCTCCTCTCCTTCTGCAGAGACTCGATGTCAGCGGCGATGGAAGCCAGTGAGCTGCGGGCTATAGATGAGCTTGTCGGGGGCTGGTACTTGTATGTGTCAAAGAGCATGCACCAATCGAGAAGCTTGGAGATTGCTGGTCGTTCGACTGAGCTGCGGGCTGAGCGCAGATCTCTCTGTGATGCGGAAGCTAAGTCCAAATGAAGCTCCCAGCCGCACAGCCGACGCAAAAGAAAGCTGAGACGTGATATCTCGGAAGGAGAGAGAAGCTCGGTGTGAAGGTTGCGTAGTTTCCAAATTTCAGACAGTGTCGCTTCTATTGGATCGAGGGCTCGCCAATATGAAAGCGACTTTCTCCATGCCGCGAGGCAGAGAGCACCGATAGCAGCGCAGAGGAGAAAAGCAAGCCAGGCGCTCAGTCCCGGCTCATAGGGGAAGCGCGCGATTGGCGTAATATCATACGGACTAGGAATAGGATCCGGCACTGCCTTGACTCCTCAAAGACAACTATCGCAATCGGGAGCGTCTTCTCTGCATAAGTTCCCGAAGCGGTTGAAAAATATCGTCCCGAATTCTAATAAAGTCGGCGCCGCTCGCCTGCAGTGAAGCCGAGAGGCGATCGACGCGTCTTGCATGATTCTCCGTCAAGGCTCTCCGGACACGAGGGGAGGATGTGTCGATGCTGTGATGTCGACCGGTTTCAGCATCAAAAAATTCAACGATACCCGCAGCCGGCGGATCGAAATCGAGCCTATCTTCCAGGAGAACACCGACGACATCATGACGAACGGCGAGAGCCCGGAGGCGATCCTCATATCCCGCTGTTTGAAAGTCAGAAACAAGAAAGACAACGCACCCCCTGCGCTGATGTCGCAAGATGTGGTCGAGCGCAAGTTGTATATTGGTCTCGCGAGGAAGTTCGCGTTGCTCGAGGACGCGAAGGAGAATCTGTTGAAACTGCCGGCGGGAATGTTTTGGCTGTAGATAAGAGATTACTTCGCCACCGAAAAGACAGAGCCCCATCGCGTCATGAGAGCGCTGGGCCAAGAGCGCTATAGTAGCGGCAAACTCCAGTGCACGCAGATGCTTGGTTCTTGTCGTTCCATGATTCGTTGAATTGCTGATATCGACCGCCACAAGGATGCGAAGCTGTCGATCCTCGTCGAAGCTCTTCACATAGACCCTTCCGGTTCGGGCTGTGGCATTCCAGTGGATGTGCTTTACGTCATCGCCTGGGACGTATTCACGAACATCCGAGTAGATAAGACCCGAGCCGCGAAAGGCTGAGCGGTAATTGCCCATGAGGTCACTGTCCACAGCCCGTCGGGTCTTCAGCTCAAGGCGCCGAATCTCTGCGCTTACTGCAGCGGGAATAATGTCATCAATGCTATGACGCGGCGGGGATGAGTCTCTCGAAGATTGGATTGTAGCCATAGGGCCCTGTGTTCAGGCTAGCCTCGAATTGAACTAGGGTACGGTAACGCTCTTAAGCAGAGTTGAAATGACCTCATCACTCGTTACCCCCCGAGCCTCCGCTTCGAAGCTGGGGAGAATTCGATGTCGCAGGACATCTGGCGCAATATCCTTCACCTCATCGGGCGTCACGAAGTTTTTCCCTCTAAGGAAGGCAAGGCTGCGTGCGCAGCTCTGTAGGGCTATGCTGGCACGCGGGGACGCTCCCCATTCGACCATTCCTTCAAGTCCGAAGGGGCCCGCGCTGCGACTCGCTTGGACGAGGGAGACGATGTAGCGATCGACCTTCGGATCTATGTATATGGCGAGTGCCATTCGCCGAAGCTCGCGCAACTGCTCGATGGAGACAATGCGGCGCAGGGCGAGAGGCTGGACAGCCTCCTGGGTTGCAAGGTGGACGATAGCGAGCTCCTCCTCGGCTGAGGGGTAGCCGACTTTGACCTTCATGAGGAAACGATCAACCTGCGCTTCCGGCAATGGATACGTACCTTCCTGTTCAATCGGATTTTGAGTCGCCAGCACCAAAAATGGGTCGGGCAGAGCGAAAGTTGTTTCCCCGATCGTGACGTGACGTTCCTGCATGGCTTGTAGCAGCGCGGATTGAACCTTAGCGGGAGCGCGGTTGATCTCATCAGCTAAAAGCAGATTGGTAAAGACGGGCCCCTTGCGGATAACGAACTCTCCGGTGTTCGGCCTAAAGATCTCGGTTCCAATGAGGTCTGAGGGCAACAAGTCAGGAGTGAATTGAACGCGGTTCATATGTGCGTCTATGCATGTGGTCAATGCTGTTAGAGTTTTTGTCTTCGCCAATCCCGGTACGCCCTCGAGCAACACATGTCCGTTAGAGAGCAAGGCGACCATCAAGCGCTCAATCAGTCCTTGCTGGCCGATGATGTGTTTGTGAAGTTCTTGAGAGAGAGTTGAAAAAAGTTCCTGAGCAGCTGTCATGGGTTGAATCCTGAGAGCATAGACATCCGTGGCGCAAGCAGCCCCAATATTTTCATAAAAGTTAGAGATTTCAACAAGGTGTTGAACTGAGACCGTCAGTCACCCGCAGCGACACCGGCGTCGAATCCAGCCAACGATTCCACCTTGGCAGAATCCGGTTTGGCCCCTACGATGTGGCCTAGTCGTATGAAGCTCAATGAACCCATCGGTAACACCAATATCGGGCCTTTCCTCGTTCGCATGCCCCTCGGCCTCTATTTTCTCGTAGCGGGATTCGCGAAGCTCGATAATATTCCTGGGTTCATTAAAGAGGTTCAGAACGCCCATGTACTTCCCGACCATTTAGCCACGCTCTACGCCATCTTACTGCCATACAGTGAAATGGCCACAGGCACGCTCCTTGTCCTAGGCATTTGGACGACCTTGGCCGGTATTCTTTCGTCGTTAATGCTGATTTCATTTATCATCGCGATCGGGGCATTTCCGAACGGGGGCTATCTCTTCAACAAAGATATCATTTTACTAGGGGGATCCCTTTCGCTCCTCTATAGCGGGGGAGGTGCCCTAAGCATCGATCGCTTCCGCAAGTCTGGTTAGAACCTAAGTCCTCGATGTTTGACCCCTTGAAATTCATCCCGGGGTGATTATCTAAATTTTAGGAGGTTAGAACCAACCTCCATACAATAGAGCAGTTTTTATAGTGTGATTAGGAGGGCTATTTTATGGCTTGGACGTATGGGTTTACCGATTTTGCGCCGCTTCCGCAGCGTTCCTCGTTTAGACAATTGCAGAGTGAAGTGAATCGGCTATTCGGCAATCTTTTAGAGGATTACAATCCTGCCCGAGGGGGCGCATGGGAGGAGCGTTTTTCTGGCTTTAGTCCGAAACTTCGACTCAGTCAGGATGAGAAATCGCTGACCGTCGAGGCCGAGCTTCCTGGCATGAGCGAGAAGGAAGTCGAAATTAGTCTAACAACAGATTCTCTTACCTTGAGGGGCGAGAAGCGCATGGAGCGCGAGGAGAAAGGGGCCAGGGATAGCTTCTACTCTGAGTGTAGTTATGGCGCATTTGAACGCACTATTCCGCTGAACTTCGAAGTAGATGAGGACAAGGTTGAAGCCACATTCGCAAAGGGAGTACTGAAGATTGTACTACCGAAGTCTGCCAATACCCGATCTGGAACGAAGAAA
Organism: Bdellovibrionota bacterium; assembly: GCA_041907145.1. GTDB lineage: Bacteria > Bdellovibrionota_C > UBA2361 > UBA2361 > JAFLCA01 > JAFLCA01. The sequence goes on along the minus strand of JAYRHW010000255.1, from coordinate 12,021 downwards.
ATCAGCGTGCGGGCCGCATAGAGGATAGACCCCGCGTTTTAACTATTGGGCGCGATATGGTAGTTAGAGAGCCATGTCGCGCCCGAATCCATCCATCGACGCCGCTCTGCTTTCTGAGCTCCCGCGCCACGGTCGGCTGCTCATCGCAGTCTCTGGGGGGATCGACAGTGTTGTACTGCTCGAGGCATGCGCAGCGCTTCGACGGCAGCTTGATTTAAGCCTTCACGTTGCACATGTCGACCATGGGCTGCGCCCCAACAGTGAGAGGGACGCTAACTTTGTTGCCGAGCTTTCTAGGCAGCATGGAATACCTTGTTCGCAAACACGCCTTTCGCCCCCCCTCACCGGCAATCTCGAAGCATGGGGGCGCCAGGAGCGGTACCAGTATTTTGCCGAGCTTCGAGTAAAGCTTGGATTCGAATGGACGGTAACGGCACACCAAGCCGACGATTTAGCTGAGAATCTTCTCATGCGCTTAGTGTCCAACAAGGAGCCAGGAGAGATCTCGGCCCGGGACGTTCGGCGGTGCTTGCTGCGACCACTGCTTTCAATACCTCGGATTCTCATTGAGGAGTACGCCTCGCATCACGATCTTCGTTGGGTCGAGGATGAGACGAACGCCGACCACTCCTTTCTTCGGAATAAGGTTCGACACTCTCTTTTGCCGCTCTTGTCCGAGCAGTTTGATAGCAGAATCGTTGAAACCCTCGCATCGCGAGCCGAGGCCCTTGCGCAGGACGCGTCTGCTCTCGACGCCTGGGCTGCTTCTGAGTATGAGCGACTGAGGCCGCTGACTTTCGGTTCACGTGAGTGGCTGCAAGCTGTCATAGCTGTGGTCCGCGCGCTCGAGCCGGCGGTCCAGTGGAGAGTCGTGCGGGATTTGCTGTCTTCTGAGCTAGGATATCCTCTGGGTAGGTCTCCTTCGCAGCGCGTTGTGGAATTCCTTCTCTCTGGCGAGGAGGGGGTGCAAATTCCCGGTGGCACCTCTCTTCGTCGCCGGGATGGTGGGGTTGTTAAAGCGTCCTCATAGGCCCCAGGAAGCCTAATAGATCGAGAATTTCCCCTTCCGCCCAATTTTCAGCGCGTCGCCAGCCCCGGGAGAACGCTCTAAAATAGTAGGCGAATTTCGTCAGCCAAGGCTTGTCCTCGAGGCGCTTTAGCAAATATATTCAAGCTATTAAGCGGCAAATCGGAAATGCTTTGGGGCGAAACGTCGCTTAGCCCAGCTTCAGAGCCCTGGCTGCTCGTCGGAACGGGAGGAAGTTAGGTCGATCGTCTATCCACTGAGGTGAAAAATTGAGCCAATTCTCGAGAAACGCTTTCTTCTGGTTAATCCTAATCGTCCTCTTCATGACCCTCTACGGTGCACTGAAGCGGGGAACTGATGCTCAGCGAGAGCTTTCCTACTCCGAGTTTCTGCAGGAAGTGGAAAACAAAAACGTGCGCTCGGTGCGCATCGAGGGCAGCACTATCGTTGGCGAATTCGTCAAGTTGGCCGAACCATTCAAGACCACTGCGCCGAAGCATGATGGCTTGATCGACTCATTGCGCAAGAACGGCGTGGAGATTCACGTCAAGGAGCCCAACGATCAGCCTTGGTATTTTATTTTACTGGTGAATGCGCTTCCGATGCTCTTGCTGATCGGGATTTGGCTGTTTTTTATGCGGCAGGTGCAGATCGGTGCGGGAAAGGGGATGAGCTTTGGAAAGTCTCGTGCCAAGCTTCTTACCGAAAGTCAGCAGCGCGTAACTTTCGCCGACGTAGCGGGGATCGATGAGGCGCGTGCCGAGCTCGAGGAGATTATCGACTTCCTCAAGGACCCGAAAAAGTTTACCAAACTTGGCGGCAGAATTCCCAAGGGCGTGTTGCTTGTGGGATCTCCCGGTACTGGGAAAACGCTGCTTGCCAAGGCAATTGCCGGCGAGGCTGGAGTGCCCTTCTTCAGTATTTCAGGCTCAGATTTCGTGGAGATGTTCGTTGGCGTTGGAGCCTCGCGTGTGCGAGATCTCTTCGTACAGGGCAAAAAGAACGCTCCGTGCATCATTTTTATCGATGAAATTGATGCGGTAGGTAGGCATCGTGGAGCGGGAATGGGAGGCGGTCATGACGAGCGCGAGCAGACCCTGAACCAATTGCTCGTGGAAATGGATGGTTTTGAGAGTAATGAGGGGGTAATTCTCATAGCTGCGACGAACCGTCCCGACGTTCTCGATCCGGCGCTGCTGCGCCCGGGGCGATTCGACCGTCGAGTCGTCGTGCCTCGACCCGATCTCACTGGTCGTCTGGGACTTCTCAAAGTTCACGCCAAAAAGGTCCCGCTATCGGACAGCGTGGATTTGGCGGTTATTGCCCGCGGTACCCCCGGTTTCTCAGGTGCTGACCTGGAGATTCTGGTTAATGAAGCGGCACTGTATGCAGCCCGAAAGAACCAGGACAAAGTTGAAAAGGGGGATTTCGAGTATGCCAAGGACAAAGTGATGATGGGAGCCGAGCGGCGCTCGATGTTGCTCACCGACAAGGAGAAGCAAACAACTGCCTATCATGAAGCTGGGCACGCGTTGGTGGCCAAGCTGCTTCCCAATGCTGACCCGGTGCACAAGCTTACTATCGTCCCCCGCGGAATGGCGCTTGGTTTGATGCAGCAATTGCCGGAGAACGATAAGCATACCTATTCCAAATCGTACTGGCTTGATCAGCTGGCTGTATTCTTCGGCGGTAGGGTGGCGGAAGAGCTGGTATTTAACGATATGAATACAGGCGCAAGTTCTGATATCGAGCGCGCAACGGAAATTGCCCGTCGCATGGTGTGCGAGTGGGGAATGAGTGACAGGCTCGGTCCGCTCCACTATTCGTCGAAAGAGGAGCACGTTTTTCTCGGACGAGATTTTGGTAAACCTCGTGAGCACTCGGAGCACACTCAGGAGAGTATCGACGCTGAGGTAAAGGAAATTATTGATCGGCAATATGGCATCGCACGCAAGCTTATCGCAGATAATCTCGACAAGCTTCACGCTCTGGCCAAGGCGGTCCTTGAGAAGGAGACTCTCGATGCGCAGGATATCGAAAGATTAGTGAAGGGCGAGCCTCTTCCCGGACCGAGTTCGAGTAATGGGTCAGGGGGTGGGTCAGAGAAGGAAGGCCCGGCAGGAGCAGTTTCGGTTACCGCGTAGGATTTTTCCCAGGCGAATGGGCGGATGGATCAGGTTTTTGGAAATAACTACCTGTGGCTTCGTAATGCCTTCGACATTCTTCTTGTCGCCTATCTTATCTATCGCGGTCTACTACTTATCAAAGGAACGCGCGCTGCCTCGATGCTGTGGGGGCTTACGCTCGTCGTGCTTCTCTACTTCCTCTCCCGGCCTCTTGGGCTTGTAACCCTTGCATGGATCTTGGGGAATTTTCTTAGCTCCATCATCCTGGTAGTAGTCGTCATTTTTCAGGATGAGATTCGCCGCACACTGACGAAAGTTGGACTGCAGCCCCTGCTTAGGAGAAATCACAAGGGCATCGATGATAAAGTGATCGAAGACATCACTCTGGTCTGTTCTAACCTGGCCAAGGGGAAAGTCGGAGCGCTGATAGTTCTTCAGCGCGAGGTGGGGCTCGATGAGTTCGTTGAAGATGCCGTCATTCTGGATGCGCAATTGAATCGCAAGCTGCTCTTCAGCATCTTCGTTAAGGAATCCCCTCTGCATGACGGGGCGGTACTCATTGAGGGCAATCGCATTCGCGCCGCAGGGTGTGTGCTGCCGCTTAGCTTCAATCCGGACCTCGATCCGAATCTGGGCACACGTCATCGCGCGGCGCTCGGGTTGTCCGAGCGTAGCGATGCAGTAGTTATAGTCGTTTCCGAGGAGAACGGATCGATTTCTATCGCCCGAGAGGGAAGACTTATTCGTAATTTGGACGCCTCGATGCTGCGAGACTCCCTGCATCGATTCCTTTCGGTTGCTCGCACGACGGACTTGTCTGGAGCTCAAGACGTGGCATGAAGAATCTACATCTGAAAATATTCGCACTTTGTGCTGCAATACTTCTATTTCGTTTCGTGACGAGTGAGGGAAACAGCAGCGTTATGGGGTTTTTCGTTCCGGTCGAGGTGAAAAATATCCCGCATGACAAGGTGCTTCTCTGGCCCCTTTCGCCGCAAGCGCAAGTTTCCATTAAGGGCCCATCCTTCCTGGTTTCGAGCGTAGTGGCATCGCCCCCGACCTTTAAGGTTCGCATCCCAGCCGACGTTCAGAATCGCTATGTAGCCACGTTGAGTAAGAGCGACCTAGCTCTTCCTCCTAACGTGCAGGTTCTTAGTATAGATCCCGGTGAGATTCAAATGAGCTTCGACAATCTCGTGCAACGGGAGCTTCCTGTGGAGTTTGCGACCATCGGAGCTCTGCATGCCGGATTGACAATGGAGAAGCTGCAAGTAACTCCTGACAGAGTGCTTATAAGGGGGCCCGAGTCGAGGCTTCGCGAGTTAAAGGAGATTCAGACCGAGCCCGTCGATCTTCGCGATGTGGACCAGGCGTTTGCGAAGGATGTGCCTTTGCGGCTGCCGGGCAGTCTCACGGAGTTGTCCGTTCAGCAGGCGCATGTGACGTTCTCGGTGTCTGAGATTTTAGAGTCAAAAATATTCCCCGCGGTACCAGTTGAGCTTCGCAGCACCTCTGGAGAAAAGCTCCTACTTCCTGTTTCGAAAGTGAGTATCGAAGTGAGGGGGCCTGTAGCACGCATCAGCACGCTCAAGCCGGAGGAAATTATTCCTTACGTTCGGGTACAGCGCGATACCCGCATACCCGGAGCCTTGGAAGTGGCGTGCGACCTGCCGAAAGGGTTGAGTGTGGTTAAGATTGACCCCATGAACCTCGAGGTCGTAAGATCGCTCTCCGGTCAGTCCGCAAAGAAGTCACAAAACAGCAAGAAGTAATCGATAGCTATGGCACAAAACGGAGCTCAGAATCGTACGAGAAGGTATTTTGGTACAGACGGAGTACGGGGTGTGGCCTCGGTTCCACCGCTGGATCCGTTGACGCTGGTCAAATTCGGCAAGGCTATCGCCAAGATCTTTCTCCGCGACAAGCGTAAGCACCGCATACTCATAGGCAAGGACACTCGGCTCTCGGGCTATATGATAGAGACCGCTCTGTCAGCGGGAATCATGTCGATGGGGGCGGACGTTTGGCTTGTCGGTCCTTTGACAACTCCGGGTGTTGCGTATCTCACCCGCAGTATGCGCGCGGACGCGGGTATAATGATTTCCGCCTCCCATAATCCATTTGAAGATAATGGAATCAAAATTTTCGGTGCGGATGGTTACAAGCTTGCAGACAAACTCGAGATGGAGATCGAAGCGTTGCTCGAACCGGAAGGAGTGGAGCGCGAGTCGGCAGAGCCCAATGAGATTGGCAAGGCGACGCGAATCGATGACGCTACGGGGCGTTATACCGTCTATCTCAAGAATACATTTCCGCGAGAGCTATCCCTCGAGGGTGTCAAGGTGGGGTTCGATTGCGCCAATGGCGCGGGGTATATCGCAGGCCCGCAAACAATGTCAGAGCTTGGCGCCGACGTAGTTTCACGCGGAAATAGTCCGAATGGTCGAAACATAAATGCTGGGTTCGGCAGTCTGTACCCGGAAATTTGCCGCAAGCTTGTTCTAGAGAATAATCTGGATATCGGTATCTCCCTCGATGGCGATGCTGATCGCGCGATCCTGATAGATGATAAAGGCAACGTCCTCGATGGAGACGTGATTCTCGCCATCTGCGCTTCAGACTGGAAAAAGCGCGGGCTACTGAAGTCTAACCGGGTGGTGTCTACCGTGATGTCGAACCTTGGACTCGAGAAGTATCTCTCTTTTCATAACATTCAACTTACCCGCGCGCAGGTGGGCGACCGTTATGTGCTCGAGGAAATGCTTAAAACCGGATCCGAGCTTGGTGGAGAGCAGTCGGGGCATACTATTTTCGCCGACTACTCAACGACGGGGGATGGGATCCTTACTGCCCTGCAGATCCTTTCGATTATGCAGCGCGAGGGTAAGGCTCTTTCCGAGCTGAGTTCAGGGTTCGTGCGATTTCCCCAAAAGATCATCAATGTGCCCGTATCACATAAGCCAGACTTGAACACCGTTGAGCCGCTGAAGAAAATAATTGAACAGAAGGAGAGTGAGCTTAAAGATAAGGGGCGCATTCTGGTTCGCTATTCAGGAACCGAAAACAAGCTTCGCGTGATGGTTGAGTGCGAGAGCGAAGATGGCTGTAAAAAGCATGCGGCCGATGTTGTCGAGGTAATTGAGCGGGCGCTTGGCTCTCTGTAATCCAGGGTTCTATGAGCGGGATAAGATTTTCGGATGCTCCCTTCGCGCTCAAATTGCCGTCTCCTGCGGAGATGGCTGCCTATGACCAGGCTACTATTGCCAGCGGTATTACCTCCGAGGCCTTGGTTTCGCGCGCCGGAAAGGCGCTCTTTTCAAAGATAAGCGACCTCCTTCGTGACCAATTTACCTCGCTCGGCGTCACGATACTCTGTGGCCCCGGTAATAACGGCGCGGACGGGCTTGTAGTTGCTCGACACTTGGTTGAGGCGGGGAAGCCAGTCTACGTGTTCGCCCCGGAGTATACGAACCTCAGCTCGGATGCAGCTTCACAGATGAAGCTGCTCATTGCGTCCGGGGGAAAGATTCTTCGTCCGGACTCTGCCCGGATTCGCGCCGCTCTCGAGCGATCTAAGGTCGTAGTAGACGCCATACTGGGGACCGGTCAACGTTCGGCGCCTGAGGGTATGGTAGCAGAACTTCTGACGGCGTACCTTTCGGAGTCCGAGCGCCCGGGGAAGCGATCTACCGTAGCCCTCGATATTCCTACAGGAGTAAATGCTGCCACCGGCGAGGTTTATAATCCTGCCTTTCGCGCCGATATTACCGTCACCGTCGAGCTTGTAAAGCGCGGCATGGTTCAGTTTCCTGCTCGCGAGTATTGCGGAGCTATTCACGCGGTTTCGATTGGTATCGATTGCGCAGGTCCGTCGGAATACGCGGCTTTCGACGGAGCGAGAGAGAAGCTTATCCCTGCGCGGCGAGGGGATGCCCACAAGGGTAGCTTCGGTCGCGTGGTCGTTGTTGGGGGAAGTTCGGCCATGCCCGGGGCACCAACACTTGCAGCCTTCGCTGCTTTGCGGTGCGGAGCCGGGCTTGTGCGAAAGGCTGAGTTAGCAGGAGCCCTCAGCGAGGGTGAACATCCCGAGCTGCTCTTGCGTCCCGTGTCTGCTACAACCCATTTTCAGCCGGCTACTCTTGCTGAACTTGAGCCCGACCTGGCCGAGGCTGATAGCGTCATCGTCGGACCGGGAATTGGCCTCCACCAGGAGACTGGCGCGTTCGTCGTGAAGCTCTGCGAATTCTGTGCTCATAATGATCTGCCACTCGTCATCGACGCCGATGCTTTGACGCTCCTAAAGGAAAACATCGAGCAAGGCAAAGTTTCGCTGGCCTCCGCAATATTAACTCCTCATCCTGGAGAGGCAGCGCGTTTACTTTCCGTTTCGACTGTTGAGGTGCAGCGCGATCGCTACGCTGCAGCAAAGGCCCTGCAGGAAAAGACCCAAGGCGTCGTAGTTCTTAAAGGCGCAGGTACTATCTCTCGTACCTGGGGTCTTGGGTACGTTAACATCAACGGCAATCCATTCATGGCCACGGCGGGTAGCGGAGATGTTTTAAGTGGTGTGATTGCGGCCCTGGCGGCTCTCAAGCTTCCCTTGCACGAGGCGGCGGCATGCGCCGCTTGGGTGCATGGCAAAGCGGGCGATATCGCGCACGCCAAGCTCAAGGGACCCATCGTTGCCTCGGATATTACCCTTGCGCTTCCCGAGGCCCTATCGGAGTGCACGCAAATCCCGGCATGGCAGACGTGATTTCTACCAGTCATATTCTAGACTCCCTTAGCGCAACAAAAGAGTTTGCCAGGGAGACGGCTGGAACCCTAAGACGCGGAGACTGTATCGCGTTGTGTGGCTCCCTCGGTAGCGGCAAGACTACCTTCGTTCGTTTTCTCTGCGAATGTCTTCAGGCGACTGTTGGCGCTTCATCCCCCACCTATGTGCTTTCGCATGAATACCCTTTGACCGACGGCTCGGTGATAGAGCACTGGGATCTGTATCGCCTCCAGCAACTTCCCGCTGAGCTCGAGGAGGCCTGTCCCGATGGAATTCGCCTTATAGAGTGGGCTGATCGCTTTCCCTCGCTTTTGGAGGTTTCTAACGTTACTATTTATTTCACCGTGAGTGATCAGGGGGTGCACAGCGCCTCTCGAATCGTTAAAGGTTAATCTCTCCGCAGTTGGCGCATGGGCATCGTAGTAAAGAAATTTGGCGGAACTTCAGTCGGCGATATCCCTCGTATCAAGCGAGTGGCAGAGCTGCTGTATCGCTACACCCAGAGCAATCCGCAGGATTCTTTGGTGGTGGTGGTATCGGCGATGGCAGGGGAGACCAACCGATTGCTTGCCCTTTCCCGTAGCTGTGTCTCAGAGCCAAATGTCCGAGAGCTTGACGTGCTGGCAGCCACGGGAGAGCAGGTTACAGTCGCACTTCTTGCCATGGCCATGCAGGAGTTGGGGCTCAACGCTCGGAGCGTATTGGGTCATCAAGCAGTCGTCCGAACCGACTGCCGCCATACCGCTGCGCATATAGAGGAGATCGAGGGAAGCTACCTCAAGGACCTGATCTCGCACGGGGCTATTCCGGTTGTAGCCGGATTTCAAGGTGAAACAAGGGCGGGCGATATAACGACCCTAGGGCGAGGAGGTTCAGACATATCAGCTGTGGCAGTAGCTGCCGCTTTGGGAGCTTCTGCTTGTTATATATATACCGACGTAGACGGAGTGTACTCGACTGATCCAAGAATATGTCCCAGTGCTCGGCGCCTCTCTACCATCTCACACCAAGAGATGCTTGAACTAGCGAGCTTGGGCGCGAAAGTCCTTCACCCAAGGTCCGTCTATTTCGCGATGCGTTATGCTGTGCCCTTAGTTGTGCTCTCGACGTTTGTTCCCGGTGCCGGTACTTGGATTGTCAAAGAAGAGGAGATTATGGAAAAGCCAGTTGTCACCGGAATTACTTACCGAGCGGACGAGGCATTACTTTCTGTTCATAGATTGGAAGGCGGCATAAAATCGCTCAATCGAATATTCTCTGCTCTCGCCGATGCGGGAATTTTCGTTGATGTGATCTCGCAGACTCTCACGGGGGAGCGGTTGTGCGACCTAAGTTTCACCATTGCGGACGAGGCCAGCTCCCAGGCGTTCGAGATCGTGCAGCAGTTGGTGCCTGAACTTGGCGCAGAGGGGGCCTCGATTGACCGGAATATTGCCAAGGTTTCTATCGTAGGCATCGGTATTCGCTACCATAGCGGGGTGAGCGCTCAGATGTTCGAGTCTCTTGCCCGTGAAGGCATCGACCCTCATCTCATATCCTCGTCCGATATAAAAATCTCGGTGATTATTCCTCGAAAATACTGCGAACTCGCCGTGAGGAGCTTACACGAGACATTCGTTGATATGCGACCTGCACAAACCGAAGAGCGTGCGCTACGGTAGAGGTTTATTCTCGGGGCCTATGCCCAAGTGTTTCGCCAATTCTTCTGCTTTCTTGCCTCCTACTCCTCTGATTTGCTCCAGGGCGTGCCCTCGGTCGACTTCGAGTAGCGTGGAAGCCTCGGCAATAATGTCAGGCCGCAGTTGAAGGATTCGCCTCGCAAGCGTGTCGGAAATATCTGGCAGGAGTTCAAGCTCCCAAATCCCAATACCTTCCAGCGTTAAACGATCCCCCGCTGCGAGTCTAGATTCCGGGTCTTGGGCAGGCTGACTCGGATACAAGAGTGTGGGCTTGTGATAGCGCGCGAAGGAGGCTCTCACGACAGACATCAAGATGCAGATAGCCAGTAGTTGTTTAGCAGCTTTGAACACATCTGTTGTTCGGCAGAATCGAGTATTAGTTGCCTGTGGCTGATGGCTTAGGCTACGACGTCCATCCCAGGCTCTCCGGGTTTGTTGTTGCCCGTATCCTCGTTGGTGTTTGAGGCGGCCTTCTTCTTCGAGCGCCCGTACTGAGTCTGATTGGCGAACGCCCCCTCAGCTCGCTTTGGTACTTGGGTCGTTCGATTATTGTCCCTTCGCCGATTCCGGTGAGTTTGCTCCGCTCCAGCGATTTGGGTGGCGCGTGCCAGATCCTGAGGCGAGTTGGCGGCGTGCGACTGCGCCGTCTGCGACGCAGAAGGGGGCTGCGGCACCAAAGCTGCCGAGGCGGAGGCCACATTTTGCGTAGTTATAGAGGGCATAGTATTAGTTATCGGCTCGAACGCGAGGAAAGCTTAATGTTGGAGGCTAATTGCCAGCTCGGAGAGTGCTGCTGATTCATGGATAACCTGTTGAATCTAGACGCTAATGCTAGTTTTGGCCTTCTGTCCGAGGTCGAGGAGGAGCTGCGCGACATAGCTTGGACTTTCCACAACCCGAGCTCCGTTCACCGAGCCGGACAAGCCTCTAGGGCGGCGATTGATGAGGCCAGGGGGCAGGTTGCGGCCCTTATGCGCCTAGAGAAGGGTCAGCGCGTCATCTTCACCTCGGGTGCCAGTGAGGCGAATAACATGGCAGTAAATTACGCCGTTGGTTCGGGTACCCGCAATGTTGTTATAAGCGCCGTGGAGCATCCCTCGACCTTGGAGCCCGCGCGTCGACTCCAGCGATCAGGGGTAGAAGTTAGATTAGTATCTCCAGAGCCAAACGGCGCCCTCGCTGCTCCGCAGTTCGCGGATGCAGTCGATCAGAATACGAAGTTTTGCTCTTGTATGTTGGCCAATAACGAGACCGGACGTGTTTATCCCGTTCGCGAGATTGCTCGTGCGGTTAAGGAGCGCTCTAGCGGAGTTCTCTTTCACACTGACGCAGTTCAGGCGCTTGGTAAGATGCCGATCACTTTTTCCGATCTCGGAACAGACCTTTGCACTGTCTCTGCGCATAAAATTGGGGGGCTCGCGGGCGTTGGCGCTCTTGTGGTTTCGGAATCTGTTGCAGCAAATCCGTTTATCGTTGGAGGTCCCCAGGAGACTCGTTGGCGATCAGGGACCGAGAATGTCTTGGGAATTATCTCTTTCGGTATTGCTGCGAGGATTGCACTGGCTACGCTTACTCAGCGAATCGGAGCAATGAGGAGGAATAGGGATTTTCTTAAACAGGAGATTCTCCGCCGAATACCGACCGCGCTGGTCAATACACCCGATGATGGCCTGCCGAATACTTGTCACATTAGCATTCCGGGGGTTCGAGCGGACGACTTAGTCGTGGCGCTCGACCTACAGAATGTGCTCATTTCCTCAGGGGCAGCTTGCGCCTCAGGAAAGCCTGAGCCCTCCCATGTTCTCCTAGCGCAAGGAATGCCCAGCGATCTGGCCCAGAGCAGCGTTCGACTCAGCGTGCGTGGCTACGAGCATGTTGATGAGTTGGCGCGCGCAGCGCGGGAAATTCAGCGATATTGCGAGGCGCGATGTTAGCACTGAAGCTCGATGAGAGCAGAAAGGTTGCAGTGGCAATGTCGGGAGGAGTCGACTCCTCGGTGGCTGCCTTGTTTCTGCATGAACAAGGGCGCGAGATTATCGGGATCTCGATGCAGGTCTGGGACTACCGCAATAACGGCGGTTGCCGCTCACGGGCGACTTGTTGTGCTCCGGATGACTTCGCGGACGCGCGAAGGGTCGCGGCTACTATCGGTGTTCCGTATTATGTATTCGACTTTGAAAATACCTTTCGCAAGGAGGTCATCGAGTCCTTTGTTGAAACCTATAAGCGCGGCATGACGCCCAATCCCTGCGTAGAGTGCAACAATAAAGTGAAGTTTCGTGAACTGCGAGAGCGCGTACTTGCGCTAGGGTTCAACTCCGTTGCTACCGGACACTATGCTCGAATCGAAAAGCGAGATGATGGCTATCATCTGCTACGGGGGGTAGATAAGAGCAAAGATCAAAGCTATTT
>JAYRHW010000254.1:0-3149 GCA_041907145.1 Bdellovibrionota bacterium | reverse complement strand
TCTCTGCCACCGCCTTAAAACTGTCGAGATGTTCCTGGGTGAGCCGTCCGGCGTCCGCCTCCTGCTGCAAATGTGCCTTGCAATCTGCAAACAGATCCGGACTTAGAGCTGCAATTCCGGGCCGAGCTGCGGCAAGATAGTCCGTAACGTGCTGATCAGTAATAACCAAGGGCTCAGGCCGTGCTGCGCTTGGACTCATACTAGCGTTCATATCTGACCTTTCAGGTTAGAAGAGTACAGGGTCGGGGCGGCCCCTGCTTACGACAATCTACAAAAAGCACAGCGCAGCTGCAAATGGGAATGTTCGGAGGCACTAGGGCAACTCTGCCTCGGTTCCTCAATAGCCGCACGATTACCGCACTTCAAGCACTTCCCGCAGAAATTCAATGGCCTGAGATTCTACTCTTCTCCCCAGCAGGAATAGGCTCAAGTGTCCGAGACAGGGAACGCGTACGAGCGCATGCCTAACCTTTTCGCGTTGCAAAGCCTCCCCCATCTCTTCAGTATGCCTGCGATCGACGATGCGGTCCCATTGCCCGTGATACAAAAACATAGGCGCGGACTTTGAGCTCACATTAAAGAGTGGGGAGGCTTGACGATAAGCCTCTGAGTTTCGCTCCCAGGTCGTGCCGAGAAATCGAGCAGTGGTTGGATGATGCGGGTACAAGGTCAAATCATGCGGCGCACTTCCAGCCACTACCGCTTGTACTTCGATCGCATGGTCACCAGTTCCCGTACCAAGAAGGGCTGCCAAATGCCCGCCAGCCGAATAACCCCACGCTGCTATTCGATCAGGATCAATATTGTAATTCGATGCATGCGCCTTGATCCAACGCACTGCCCCTTGGCAATCGATCAAGGCCGCGGGATAAGGGTTCTCGGGGGCCAAACGATAATTGATGTTGAACACGGCGAATTGAGCCCTGAGCAAGCGCCGAACGGCCGCACACATGATAGATTTATCCCCGCTGGCCCAGCTGCCCCCATGTATGAGGACAACGGCGGGCTTGCTGCCGGTTCCCGCTGGAACATAAAGATCGCCGCGCTGCTCGCTGCCTTCGGGCCGGCCATATGCTATATCCGAGAAAACGCGGCTTGCTTGCATGCGCTTATACGCTGACGAGAAGACCAAAGTTATCTGCTCTTGCGCATCTTAGACGCGACCAAAGAGGTCAATCTGCATAGCTTTTACCCCAGATGCTGCGAGCAGATCTCGTAGCCCGGACAGAAGGACTCCGACTCCGAGGATGGAGCAAGTGACTACAGTTAGGTCACCAACTCCTTGGGTGATGCCCCACCCACTTGGCAATTCGCTCCAGCGAATCAGCTCCGGCAGCAAGTGGGCGAGAAAAAATCCATAAACAACCGCCATGACCAAATGAAGTCCTCGCTCTGTATTAGCCACCCCTCCGATATCAGCTCGTTCGACAACTTCGATGTTAAAATCCCATATCGTTATACAGATCTCTAGAACGATAAGCGCCGCCAAAAAATATGCAAACACCCCCTGCCAGGTCAGCCGAGGTAACGTAATAAAAAGTAATCCATAGACGAAGTCTCGAAAGGCGTGCAGCCGCAGCTCGCCGCGAACCTTTGGACCGTGCACAGGCAGGCGATACTTATACTCATGGTAGTAAATCGTATCAACGGCCCCTAAGAGACCTTGAAGCATCATGATGGTGAGAGGGAGTTCCATGGTCATACCAATACACGAGCGAGCATTTTCGGCAGCGGAATGATTATCCCCGCGAGCCTTAAAAGATAGCAATCCTGAGCGGCAGAATCAGCAGCATTCACACAAGCTACGATATGCTTGGACCCAGTATGCTTCACTAAAAGCTGATTCACCGACCCTAAACGCCGGAACCAGGAGGGGTCATGGTCGACGGCGGGGCTCTCAGAAAGAATTGCATTGAATTCAAAGATAATTCCCAGGTAACACCACACCACTCCCCAGGGCGCGAAGGGCAAGGCGAAGTGCCCCGTCAGACTCAGCAGGATGGATCGATACCAGGCAGCAACATAGGAAGACAGGTGCTTCGTCAGCGTTCCCCAAGCAGCCCTCAAATTAAATGCCGAGTGATAATTGCCGGTGCGCGACACTTGTAGGAAACCCGCCGGTATAAAAAATATCACCACAATAAATAACAAGTAGAGAGAAGCCGCAACGATTGGGGGCACGCGGTAACCTTCAGAAAAGAAGGTCCAATAAGTCAGAAGCGAAGGGAACGAAAGGGTCGAGAAAATCGTGCAGATAAGAAAAAACAGAGATACATACAGCCAAGTAAGGCTTGGATATATTCCGTTGGCGATGAGAAGGATAATGAGCGTTAGATAGAGAGGGGCGAGATAGCCAAAGATCACCCCCATCGCCTTGATGCCTTCTAGGTAATATTTCAGGAGATTCCCGTTCCACTCTGGTAGCAGCGGATCCACACCTGAGCGCAGGCGCGCGATTAGTTCCTTTCGATAGCCAAGCGCCACTGGCCAGCCGAAGGGATGGACAAATAGAACCAGCAATCCCCCGAAGAAAATCTTCTCTCGCCATTGGGGATCGGCGACTACGAAGGCGCCGCCCAACTCCGAGAGTTTGATCGGCTCAACATTCACATTCATTACTATTAGCTCTCAAACAGCTTGATTGTTGCTGAGAAGTAATGTTGCGAGCAAGCAGTATCACTAGGAATTCTTAAGACTTCTGTGTGGTTAGATCGCGGGCCGCATCTCTATTTTAGCCCCCTATGATGGGATATAGTCGGCCCGGATATAATTGTTGTTGTCCCGATGTTACCCCCACACAATCCATCTCCGAATCCAACTTCACCTGCTGCTCCAGCCAGTGAGCCCGTCAAGCTCACGCGTGGGGAATTTCTGCTGACTCTATCTCAGTGGGCTGAGAACGCTCGCCAACACGCCAACTACTCCGCAGCCGAGGCCGCGGCTCGAGATGTCTTAAGGGCCGCTAAACTACCGGCCCCTAACGATCTACTGAACATTCGCCCTGAGTCGCTGCCCGGACTGATTGATAGAAGCTTTGCGCCGGCTGCCTCCTTAGCTCTCAGCGTCATGGCGCACCGAGATTGGGCCAAAATTCAGTCGCTTGATGGTCGCGCTCAGCACTACCCCCTCATGAACATTAAACGAATGTT
>JAYRHW010000253.1:0-3274 GCA_041907145.1 Bdellovibrionota bacterium | reverse complement strand
CCAGCCATACCTCGCTGCAGACGCTTTGCGCACCCTGAGGTAAATTGTATTTCGTTCACGATAGCGAGAATATTGTTGGTATCGACGATTCGCAGCTCATCGTCCCAGGGAACTTTAGTTCCAACATCCTTGGCGAGCAGCACGAGCGCGCCAAGAGGGACCCCGCTCACGTTGGTCTCTTCATCGGTATGATCGTCCACGGCGCTTGCGACTTCGACGACCTCGGCAAGAAGGCTCTCTGACATAGCCTGCTTTGCACCCTCCGGAAGGTAGAGGCCGCCATCGGTTTGATTGCCATCCTTGCGAATACGCACGACGACGCGCATCCCGAGCGGACTAATCTTTCGAACTTTTTTACCGTCAGCCATTCTCCGTACCGTATTCGGCCCTAAGCGGCGAAGCTCCTCTGTATGAGAGGTGTCGATCTCGAGCAATAACTCCTTTCTACTCTTGCGATCGTCTTTGTCATTCATCTAATGCTCTGAATTATTGAACAATTTGAGAAAACCAGGTTGTAACACTTCAAACGCAAAATCGGAAACATTGCGACTTCAAAACACTGGTTCCAATCGGGGACTTTGGGTAGCCGATACCCTGCTGAACTCGGTAGCTGAGAAATCTGCAAAAAATGGGCGTCGGGTCTTGAATTGGGTAGAATTCGTGAAGCTTTTATGCTAGTTGAGTCATCATTAGAATGATCATTCTAGTCACTGCTTGTGACCGGGTCGTTGCGGTCAACAAGCGACTCTTATGAGTAGAGCGCTGTCAGCAGAAGAATAAGGAAACTGCGACGTTCCGCCCTAGCGGCACTAGCAGCGGAAGTCGGAAGGAGAATTTTCCATGGCCCCTACCGCAGAAATCAAATTACCCGATCAGACCATTCAACTTCCCATAATCGAAGGCAGCGAGGGAGAGAAGGGCATCGACATTTCGTCGCTTCGCCAGAAGACTGGTTACATCACGCTCGATCCGGCATACGTCAATACCGGCGCGTGCAACAGCGCCATTACCTTTATCGACGGCGAGAAGGGGATTCTGCGTTACCGCGGCATTCCCATCGAGGTGCTTGCCGAGCGATCAAATTTCTTGGAAACATCTTACCTGCTCATGTACGGCAAGCTGCCGAACGCCGCTGAATTGGAGAAGTTCACAGGCCGTATCAAGCGCCACACCATGGTGCATGAGGATATCAAGCGATTCTACGACGGGTTCGCTCGTGACGCGCATCCGATGGCGATCCTTGCTTCCGTTGTCTGCTCGCTTTCCGCTTTCTATCAGAACGAGAAGGGAACGCCCGAGGAAGTAGCCGAGCTGACACGCATTCGCTTACTGGCAAAGCTCCCGACCATTGCTGCGTATGCATACAAGAAGTCGGTCGGTCAGCCGTTTATTTATCCTGATAATAATCGCAGCTACTGCGAGAATTTCTTCTACATGATGTTCTCGCTCCCGGCGGAAAAATACGAAGCTGATCCTCTGCTCGTCGAGGTTTTGAACCTTCTGCTTATCCTGCACGCCGATCATGAGCAGAACTGCTCTACGTCAACGGTTCGCATGGTGCAGAGCAGTGGAGCAACAACCTGGGCGTCAATCACCTCCGGGATTTGCGCGCTTTCGGGCCCACTCCATGGTGGTGCAAACCAAGAGGTTATCGAGATGCTCGAAGAGATTCACCGGGAAGGCGGCAAAGTTCAAAAGTACGTCGAGCTTGCCAAGAATAAGGAAAGCAAATTCAAGCTGATGGGCTTTGGTCACCGGGTGTATAAGAACTTCGATCCCCGCGCAAAGATCATAAAGAGCGCTTGCGATCGCTTGCTCAAGAAACTTAATCTTTCTGATCCGCTGCTTGATATTGCGAAAGAACTTGAAGAGGCGGCACTCAAGGATTCTTACTTCGTCGAGAAGAAGCTCTACCCGAATGTGGATTTTTACAGCGGGATCATCTATCGCGCGATGGGAATTCCGGTGAACACATTCACCGTCATGTTC
The DNA here is from genome assembly GCA_041907145.1 of Bdellovibrionota bacterium. Lineage (GTDB taxonomy): Bacteria > Bdellovibrionota_C > UBA2361 > UBA2361 > JAFLCA01 > JAFLCA01. Next base: position 1,285 of record JAYRHW010000253.1, on the reverse strand, counting down.
GCGCTCGGACGTCTGCCTGGCTGGCTTGCCCATGCTAAGGAGCTTGTTGAGGACAAGTCATCTAAGATAAGTAGGCCGCGGCAGATTTACGTCGGCCCAAAGGTCTCGGATTACGTCCCAGTTTCAAACCGCTAACGACCTAATGCGCTTGCATAACTCGCTGTATTCTCCGGCCTGACTAGCCGTTTGCGCCCGTAGTTATAGAAATAAACCACCGTTTCGCCTATTATTCGGGCGGGTAGAAGTGCTTTGCGGCGTCTCTCTCAAGTCGTGCGACTGGGGAGAGATGCCACAGCTTTTAGGTTTGTGAACTAGTTGCCGCCTTTGCGCCGACGCTTATGCGTGGGCGCAGAGGCGGGATGAACGAAGTAGTTCATCGCTCTGAGTCAACTAGTTCCGTCCGCGTCAGCGGGCGAGGAGGTTCTCCAATGCCGATTTCTGAAATGGACCTCGCAGCACTGCGGGGACGGCATGTCGTTGTCACTGGCCAGGTCGGACTCGACAAGGGCAAGTGGCTTGAAGAAGCAGCGGTCAAGCTGCGTGCTCAGACTGGGTTAGAGGTGGTCGTGTTCGATGTCGGCAAGATGATGTACCAGGCTGATCCGACGATCACGCACCCCAACATCCTGCGGCTCGACCGTGGACGACTGAATACGCTGCGGCGCCTGGTGATGGAGCGTATTCTGCGCTCGTCCAAGGATCATCCTGACAGGGTCGTGATTTTGAACACGCACGCCACGTTTCGCTGGCACCACGGACTTTTCGAGGGGCTCGACATCGATCACCTTCAAGAGTTCGCGGCTGACCTGTACGTGACGCTGGTCGACAACCTTGATGCCACGTGGGGACGCCTTCAGCGCGACCACAACAGCAAGGCCGATCTGCGCGATCTGATGTCCTGGCGTGAGGAGGAGATTATGGCCACCCGCATCTACGCCTCAGCGGCTGGGTGCAAGCGGATCCCTCTGATCATCGGGCGCGGCCGTTCGGGCACCACGATGGACGCTTTCGTGAAGCTGGTCATCAACCCGGCGGCACGCAAGATTTACCCATCATTCCCGATGACGCACGTTATGGATCTTCCAGACGTGCAGGCCGAGATCAACAAGTTCAAGGCCGCTCTGGCAGCCGACTACATCACCTTCGATCCGGCGGATGTTGACGAGTGGGGCTTGATTTTGGCAGCCCGCGCGGCCAAGCCAGGTCAGGCTACCATCGATGGCATCTGTGATGGGAAGGTCATCCAGCTTCCTGTCGCAGATGTTCTGGCCCTGGATCGGCACTT
>JAYRHW010000252.1:0-2276 GCA_041907145.1 Bdellovibrionota bacterium | reverse complement strand
CGTCTGACATAACCGGCGCTGCGCAGCTTCATCGCGCAGCATCCGTGTTGATGGATAGGCTAGCCCTTACGAGAAATTCGTAAGGAGGAATTGCTCAACAAAGCCCACCACGCTCCCAGCATCCTGTGGCTGAAGTTTTGACCATTCCGCGTGCATGGCATGGTTTCGAATTCTTGGCATCGCAGAAAGCAGAGACTTCTGTGCTCCGGAAACCAAACCTTTACTCTTTAGGGCGCTTACTACGTCCTCCATAGTTTTGCCCTCAACGTTAAGCCCCTGAACTTCGGCATAGCGCTTAAGCGCGTCTTCAAGCGCAGAACACGCGAGTACTGCTGCGACCGTATGGTTTCCTTCGGCTAAAGCCGCTTTCGCAGCTGCAACAAAGTCACCGAATACTTCGCCTGAAACAGTTCGCTCAAGATCAAAGATGTAGCCTCCGTCCACGTCGCTTTTGGCGCCGAGAAATACTCCGCGAATGCTTTCAAATCTTCGATCCCATACGAAATTGTTGGAAATACTATCGAGCTCCTTCTTGAAGTTGATCGCGTGCGCCGATCCTGCCCCGAATGCTCCTTCAATAGCATTCATAGCACTGCTGGCCCAAGCGTAGAACGCCTCGGGCTCAGCGTAGCGTGACGAATCGCCGCTATCTTGCCGAAGGCGAATTGCACGGACTCGGGCTTCCAATTCCGAAAAACGACGAACTAGCTGATCAGTAACGGTTGGCATAAGAGCGGCTCGCTATGGAAAGGACTAACGTAGAGTGGACCGGCGCTGCGCGGTTTTATAGCGCAGCGTACAGCGACCGAAGGGAGCGAGGTTGAGCGCCATGTTATGCCTTGGTTTCATATAGCTTGAGCATGCGGATAGTTTGCAGAAGCTGAGTGTTGTAACGACCCTTGACCTCAACTTGACTCACTAACTCAGGGATCATGTCATCGAAATACCAAAGCTCGGACTTGTACTTCAATGCCTTCATCTTTTGGCGGAACGACTTCTCCATTTCGGATCGCTTCGCTTCGGACTTGCCGACCATCTTCTTTGTTGTCACGACGACTTTAATCGTCTTCCGTCGGCCGATGAATTCGCTGAGCTTTGCCTCTCTCTGCGCCCTGTATTTCTCAAACTGATCGACCAGATAGCCAATGGCCTCGCCATCATTGGTAAGAGAAAAGGCTGACCTGAACTTCACTTCGAAGTCGTAGTACCGATCGGCGATCGGGTCATAGCCGAGAACATCGATGTTGCTGTAATTGTGTGGAACGGTAAATGGGATGTCTCCGATATAGAACCAACCCTTTACGACCTTCAAGTACTGCTCAAGGATCTCCTCGTTCACTTCGGCCATGGTGATGCCCTCAAGGCATAACGTTTGAATTCACCGGCCTGCGCGGCTTTTCGCGCAGGTCCGGTGGAATGAATTGTTAGAGCCCATGTGCGCGGCCCCTAAAGGGCTTTCTTACCTAAGCGGCATCTATAGGATTCGCCACCGTGCATGCGGACAAAATAACTTACGGCATCGCCTGTTAGGCGGTTTATCTTGACGCGCTGCATGGGGCGCCAATTCTGTCCGCGGGACCATTCAATGGTGTACTCAATCTGCTCATCGTTGATGATGGGCTTCAATACACGGAAATTTGTTGAGTCACGGCCCTGTGATTCCCCGTCCTCCGTTACGATCACCAACCCCGTCCAGTGCATGTCCTTTCCATTGGGGCCGCAATTCTTGCCAGAGAATTCCGGCCATCCCTTAACGTCGAAGCAGAGCGTGCTGGAGTTGGTGAGATACGGGGCTGGCCAAATGGACGTTACCTGCCCATTTTTGTCTTGGCTTTCGCAGATGATGGGTGACGCCCCATAACTCATTGCATTTGCTGTTAGCAGCAAGAAGGCCAGATACTTTTTCCCCCCCCCATATTTCCTTCTCCGATCGGTGTCTTTCGTGGATGGGCTCTAAAGTAAAGTGGACCGCCTAATAGACGGAATACATTCCATCAATTGCGCCGGATAGGACGCCGCGAATTTCATTGTTCCGCTGTAGATCATGGCCTTAGTTGAATTTAGTGGAGCCTAAAGTTTCAACTCGACACCGGCGCCAACGGCAGAACGTCAACCCACTACCGCAACGCCATTCGCATGGAGCTTACGCCAATGGCAAGTGAGCGTCCAGCGCGAGGGTGGGGCGGTTCGGGTTGCCGGCCCTTGGGAGACGCCGCAGCGAGGAGCCGTGACAGGGGAAGTCCGCCGGACTTGTCCGAGCGCAGCGAGTTTGGCCG
>JAYRHW010000251.1:0-2236 GCA_041907145.1 Bdellovibrionota bacterium | reverse complement strand
GCCGGAATCACCGCGAGCGATTTTTTGCAGTTAAAAAAACTCTTCTTGGCATCACTACCCAACGGGCAGGAAGCTTATCTCAAGGCTTCGAACACCGACACTTTTGACTTCTTCGGCCATTCGGTAGCCGCATATGGGGACACAGTTGTTATTTCGGCCCGCAACGAGGGGAGCAACGCTACAAGCATTAACGGCGACCAAAGTAATAACTCCGCAGGGGGCGCGGGAGCTGTATACGTTTTCGTTCGCAATGGCACTGCCTGGACTCAGCAAGCGTACCTAAAGGCCACCAACACTGAGGCCAGCGATTCTTTCGGGGAGTCTATCGCTATTTATGGGGATTCCATTGTCGTGGGAGCCCCGGGCGAGGACAGCTCAGCCACCGGCATAAATGGTAACGCGTCAAATAATTCAAAGGCCTTTTCGGGCGCCGCATATATCTTTGTACGCAACGGCACGGCTTGGTCGCAGCAAGCTTATCTTAAGGCTTCTAACACTGACACGGGGGATTCCTTTGGGAATAGCGTGGCGATCTACGGAGAGACCGTAGTAGTTGGGGCCTATAACGAGTCGAGCGCTGCCACGGGAGTCAACGGAAACCAGAGCGACAATTCAGCATCAAATGCTGGCGCTGCCTATGTATTCGTCCGCAGCGGCACTACCTGGACGCAAGAAGCCTACTTAAAGGCATCCAACACCGCTAGCGGAGATACTTTTGGGCAGTCGGTTTCTCTGTATGGCGATACTCTGGCCGTTGGTGCCCTTGGTGAGGATAGTGCTGCGACGGGAGTAGACGGTAACCAAGCCGACAACTCGGCAGCAGATTCTGGGGCCGTCTATGTATTCACAAGGAGCGGATCGACTTGGACGCAGCAAGCATATCTCAAGGCTTCCAATACCGACGCAAACGACAAGTTTGGTGTTAGAACTGCAGCCTATGGCGACACTATCGCAGTTGGTGCCTGGGGTGAAGACAGCGGAACCCGAATTATCGACGGCAATCAGACTGACAATTCGACCGTTAATGCAGGAGCTGTGTATGTATTTGTTCGCAGCGGTGTCACATGGACTCAACAAGCGTACCTAAAGGCTTCGAATGCAGATGCCAACGATAATTTCGGAATTTCCCTAGCACTCGAAGCCGATACTCTTCTCGTTGGAGCCTGGGGCGAATCCAGCTCGGCTACGGGAGTAAATGGCGACTCTTCCATAAATTCACGCAGTAATGCTGGCGCTGTGTACGGATTCACACGCAATGGAACCACCTGGTCTCAATCCTCCTATCTTAAGGCTTCCACAGCGGACAGCGATGACTTCTTCGGCACCTCAGTGGCCATCGCAGGGGACACTGCCGTAGTTGGGGCATTCGGCGAGGATAGCAATGCGACGGGTATCGACGGCGATCAGTCGAATAACTCTCTCGACCGAGCCGGAGCGGCATATGTTCTGGTGTATACCCCAACGGAGCAAACCACCAATGGCGATTTCGAAACATACGCTGGCAAGGCGAGAGTTCCGTCGAGCTGGAGGGCAAGCAAGAGTTTCGGCTCAGCCGATGGCAAGTCGAGAACAAAAAAGACCGGCTCATTTGGAGTAGTCATCAATGGCTCGTCGACCCTAAAAACTCTTTCCCAGACAATCCAGACCTCGGGCAACACGAATGACAGTCTAACTATTTCCTTCTGGTCCAAAGGGAAGAATGTGCCAAAGACCGGCAAATGGCAGGCCGCGGTAAACCTCTATAACGGAACTACGTTGGTAAAATCCCAGACTGTTAAGTGTCCAAAGGGCACTTATAGTTGGAGATCGACCAGTCGCAGTTTCGTTGCTCCCGCTTCCTATACAAAGATTGTAGTGAAGTTTTCTCTACGAGCTAGTGGCAAGATTTATTTGGATGCAGTAAGCCTGTTGAAGTGAAGTGTCGCAGCTAGTAAATCGACTGGCACTTTGCATCGCTCGGGCGGAGCTTCTGCCCCAGCAAAATCTAAGATTGCCCGGTTAAGCGCTTCCCTATTTCGCTGCCAGCTAACCAGCCGGTAGTCCAGGCGTTTTGAAAATTGTAACCGCCGGTAATTCCGTCAATATTTAGAATTTCGCCGCCTAGAAATAACCCCGCGCAGCGCTTGCTTTCCATCGTGCGGAAATCGACTTCCTCCGTCGCAACACCGCCACAGGTGACGAACTCTTCCTTGAACTGACCCTTCCCTGCAATTACAAATTCGGAGGCAGTAAGGAT
>JAYRHW010000250.1:0-1617 GCA_041907145.1 Bdellovibrionota bacterium | reverse complement strand
GCATCCCATCGCCATAACTAAGAAACCGGAAGCCTTGCGACAGAGAATACTCGTAACTCTTCTGCAAAAGATCCCGCCCCATAAACGCCTCCACGAGCAATAAATGCGTGGTGCGCGGCTGATGAAAATTGGTGATAAGCGCATCGACTACCCTAAAGTCGAACCCCGGCTGAATAAAAAGATCCGTGCTTACCTCGACGATCCCATCCGCAATCGCTTCGAGTCGGGCGGCAGACTCCAAAAGTCTTACGGCAGAGGTCCCAACGGCGACTACCCGCCCTCTTGATGCCCGGTGAGCTGCAATGCGGCGCCACTCGGCAGCGGCAAAAAAACCTCGCTCCTCTCCGGGTGGAGTCAAATTCTGCGCCGGAGTCTGTCCCTCATTCCAAAGCGGCAAGAAGCTGGCCGTTCCTAGATGCAGAGTCACATACGCGACACCGCAGCCCTTGGCCTTGAGGGCCTCAAGCAGCGACGGAGTGAAATGCAAGCTGGCCGTGGGCGCAGCCACCGACCCTTCATGTCGAGCAAAGCAAGTTTGATAATCCTCGCTGTCCTTCTGATCGGCCACCCCGCCTCGAATATACGGCGGAATCGGCATCACACCGCAGCGTCGAAGTAGCATTTCCGGACCTTCGAGTTCCTCGCTGAAAAATTCCACAAGGACTCGCTGTTCTCCCTCCCGAGTCAGCACGCGAGCCCGCAGTCCATGGTCAAATTGCAGCACCCGCCCATCCCTGAATTTTTTGAGCGGCTTCCCGAGACAGCACCACTGAGTCCCCGTTCGCTTCTCCACCAACAGCACTTCGAGGCTGCCGCCACCCTCGAAACTTCCGAAGAGGCGAGCCGGCAATACTTTGGTATTGTTGAAGACGAGCATATCTCTCGGACCGAGGAATTCGGTCAAGGCCGAGAAGCGCGACTCCGTTAACACCCTGCGCTCACGCTCGACAATCAGCATTTTAGCGCTGTCATAGGGCAGCACGGGACGCTGAGCGATGCGCTCAGGCGGCAAATGGTACGAGTAGGCCTCGATCACTTCTTGGCAAACTGATTGAGCAGCTCGATCGGAACGGGGAACAAAATGGTAGAGTTATGCTCCGTCGCGATATGCCGCAGAGTCTCGAGATAGCGTAGCTGCATCGTTCCAGAATTCTGGGACATAATCTCGGCAGCGGAAGTAAGCTTCTCTGCAGCCTGGAATTCGCCCTCTGCCTGAATGATCTTGGCGCGGCGTTCGCGCTCGGCCTCGGCTTGCTTAGCCATGGCGCGCTGCATTTCCTGCGGCAGATCGATGTGCTTGACCTCCACCGTCGTCACCTTGATTCCCCAAGGCTCCGTGCGATGATCGATGATTTCTTGAATGCGCACGTTTATAGCCTCACGTTTCGAGAGTAAGTCATCGAGCTCCGCTTCGCCGCATACGGATCGCAGCGTGGTTTGCGCAAGCTGACTGGTGGCATACAAAAAGTTCTCAACTTGCACGATAGCCTTCGAAGGCTCGACGACACGGAAATACAAAACCGCGTTCACCTTTATGGAAACGTTATCCTTGGTGATAACGTCCTGCGTCGGAATGTCCATGGTCACGGTGCGCTGATCGACTCGCACGAGCTTCTC
>JAYRHW010000249.1:0-5539 GCA_041907145.1 Bdellovibrionota bacterium | reverse complement strand
ATGGCAGGCTCCTTTGAAAGTTTACTCAGGGGTGCCACGTTACTTTACCGAAGCCCCTGAATCAAATGTTTGAGCGGGACTCCCGGCCGCCCCGGACCCCTCCCTTCTCTATGTTTTGGCCACGGAGGGTTCGAATGTTACCAAGTTTTTGCTCTGCCCATTGACCGAGGATAGTGCCTAAAGAATCGATTTTGCTACGCACTCTTAGTACGGATCGGTTCGAATCGGAGAGCAAGTCAACGGCCCGGGCTCCAAGGACGGCCCTAATGGATGTCGAGAGAGCCAAAGTACACGAGTAAATCGCGCGGCACCTGGATGAGTGTATCCGGAGCTTCAAGCTTGAGGGCTTCGACTGGCTGATAGCCCCAGCTTACGGCAAGGGATTTGGCGCCGGCTAATTTGGCATGTCGAATATCGCTGCGGGTGTCTCCAATCATATAGGTCTGAGCTAACGGAATCCCCAGATGCTTGGCTGCTGCCTTAATCTTATCACTCTTGCTGCCGCGTAGCTTGCCATCGTAAATCTCCTGCACTGCATGCGCGCAGCGCTCCTTCTGTAAGAGCCTTTCAACCGATTCGCGGACGTTGGAGGTAATTATTACCGACGGAAACCGAGAGCCAAGCTCGAGAAGCACGTCGCGCATCCCGGCAAACATGGTCACGGCAGTTGTGTCGAGCAGATTCTGTTCGATGACCAAATGTGCCCACTCGGTGTAACGGGCTTCGGGGATGCCTAAATGTCGGGCGAAGCCCTCGTACGAAAGATCCTCAACGCTGGAAAAGTCGCCGGCATCGGGGCAGCGACCTTGCCCGAGTTTTGACTGCGCGGATCGTACGACGCTCACCTGCTGGGCCAGCGAGTCGACAAGGACGCCATCGTAATCAAAACAAAGCAGCATGGTTGCTATTGCATCAAGGAATGTATCGAGCCATCGCGAAACTGCTGTAGATCGGGCTTCAATCCGACGATAGCGCCATCGCCGTCAAATGAATAGCTGCCGATCATACCGTCATCGATCTTGGCGGTGCGCAGATACTCATGGACAGGCTGACCGCTTTTAAGAGCTTTATCCAGCAAGCGCAGCGTCTCGTAGGCGAAAGCGACGCCATTCGGCACCGAGTTTGGCTCGCCGAATCTCGCGCGAAATCGCTTGAGCAATCCAATCCCGTCCTTGGTAAGCAGCTTGGCGTCATCGGGCAGATTTCCAAAGACTATGCCGTTAAGCTTAGCTCCGAGTGTTGACTGCACGACCGAAGCTCCAGGCCAATAGACGGTATAGAGAGCCGGGCTGTAATGGATTTGTTCTAGCTGTTGAATCAGGCGGATAAATGAAGGCTCGGCGTTGGGATTAAGAAACAGGGCCGGCAGCTTCTTTGCCTTGAATTTCAATAGTACAGGACGCAAGTCGGTAAGGTCGCTTTTGAAGCTCTCCTCGACAAGCTTAAGCGGCTTGGGATTAGCCGAATTCAATCGCAGCAAGGTGCGTCTCACGAGTTCGGGATATTCATTCTCTTCGGTGATCACTCCGAGTTCCGACTGGCGCTCCGAAATATAGGGATAGACAGCTTCGACGACGTGTTGATCGGCGGGAAACAGCCGAAAAATTCTATCGCCAAGTCCAGTTACATCCCCGCTAGTGCCGAATCCGCTGATGACGGTAACTCCAGCCTTTTGATAAATAGGCGCACTAGCGAGCAGAACTTGGTTGCAGCCAAAACCAATGGCGTAGGCAACTTTGTCGATAGTAATGAATTTGTGCGCTACGTCAGCAGCGTCCTTGCCAAGGCAGCGATCATCTTCAACGATCAATTGGTAACGATCTTTACCCAAATCCTCCTGGGCAAGCTGGATGGCGTTTCGCATATCGGTGCCGAAGGTGGCAGCTTCGCCGCTCAGCGTGACAGAAACACCGACCTTTATGGGGTCCGCTGTGGCGGGCAAGGGGATAAAATGCAGGAGGGTGCTGAGTATAAAAATGAGATTACGCGCATTCATAGGCCGGTATTCTACCCGCGGTGGGCAAAATTGCCAGTGGCAGTGACGAGGAGGTAGACCTTTTAGTGTCCTGGATGTAGCGGAATTTTTTTGGGAATAAATGGCGGTTCGATGCTAGTATCAGGGCCTGAACGTGACCTCTTAACTTAAGAGTTCCTAATGTCACCACTAACGCCGTTTATTAGAGGTTTCTTATTTTCCCCCATTCCGGCTATCTTATTTGTCTCAGCCACTGAGGGTATACTCGCAAGGGCCGGAGAAATTTCGCCACCAGTACTGCTTAAACCGGTATATGGCAGGTTAATCCTGATAAACTGAGTTATGTGGCAGACCAGCGCGCAGGGGCGTTAGCAGATGTTGGAATCCGGATCTTTTCGAGATCGTGAGGCGAAGGTGCTTTATCATGATGATAAGGTGCTGCGGGTGCTCTCCCAGAACGGATACTCACAATGGAAGTACGTTTCGGGGCGGAAGTTTTTCGCGGATGCGGTACGTAGCGGCAAGGTTGTTGAAACTCGGGAAATCCAGCTTCCGCAAATTAACTCTTTGGATTTTAGCGCGCAGCATGCCGATGTTGCCCTGCATCATACTCGCGTGCCCTTCATCTCCTATCCGTATGAGTGGTGTTTCGAGATGCTCCGGGATGCTGCTCTCCTTCAACTTGACCTGCTGCGGTCCGGACTGATTGATGGTGTGCAGAGTAAGGATTGCTCGGCGTTCAATTTTCAGTGGTTTGGCTCGAGGCCAGTTTGCATCGATACCGGTTCATTCGAGAGGCGGGAAGCCGGAAATATCTGGCCTGGGTACCTGCAGTTCTGCGAGATGTTTCTGTTCCCACTTATGCTTCAGGCATATCGTGGAATTCCTTTTCAAAATTGGCTGCGGGGCGATATCGAAGGGGTCTCGGTACGCTCCATGGCGAAGCTCTTGCGCTGGCGTGATGTAGCGAAGCCCGGAGTGCTGCGGCATGTTTTTCTACAGCACTTTTTGCAGCAGCAGTTTAATGATCCCGGCTTTTCAGTGCGGGAGGTAATGCGGGAGCAAATTTCCGACAAGGCCCAGCTCGCTTTGATGAATAACCTTACCCGAATTCTCGAGCGCCTACCCAACCAAGCCGCGTCCTCGGCATGGACAGAATATTCCGTGCACAACAGCTACACTCAAGAGGAGGGCAGGGCAAAGCGAGATTTCGTTGCCCGCTGTACGGGACGCAAGCCGCGAAACTTAACTTGGGATCTGGGATGTAATAATGGAGCCTTTTCTCGCGTGGCTGCGCAGCATAGCAGTTATGTCGTTGCTCTCGATTCGGATACCGCGACTATTGATGCATTGTACAGCAAGCTGCGAGCCGAGCGTCAGGAGACCATTCTTCCGTTGGTGGTAAACCTGGCTAATCCCTCGCCCGCAATGGGCTGGCGCGGGCGTGAGCGAAAGAGACTGGAGGAGCGTGGAAAGCCCGACTTGATTTTGTGCCTAGCGCTCCTTCATCACCTTGTCATTAGAAATAATATTCCGATGAGTGAGATCATCGAGTGGCTTGCTTCGTTTGGGGCAGATATCGTGATTGAGTTCGTATCCAAGGAAGATCCGATGACCAAGCGGCTTCTGCAAAATAAGCGCGATATCCATGGTGATTATAATCTCACCGAGTTCGAGGCCTTGTTTGCTCGACATTTCAGAATTGCCGAGCGACTAGCTCTTGCAGGAGGATCTCGAGTCCTCTTCTATGGCGAGCATGAAGGCTCATAGTACCGTAGGCGCGCGCAGTGCATTCTCCGTGCTTGCGCTTCATTTCTGGGCTTTATGGGCATTTTGCTTCGAATACCCCGCCTTTCAGGCACTCAGGGGCGACCCCTGGCGGGTGGTCGATCATCTTGAAACGAGCGTCCAGGTTATCGCCATTTGTCTAGCGCTTGGCTTTTTCGTTCCCTTGATTGTGATCGCGCTCTTGCGGCGTTTCTGGTCTAGAAATGAAGCTCTCGTGCGAGAGATCTTCGAAGTGTGCTTTCTCTTTCTGATAGCCTTGCCGCTGATTGATGTCGCGCGGCGGGTCGGTAGCCCGGAGAGTATTTGGAGCGTGGTTGCCGGGCTTCTGGGCTCGTGGAGTCTTGGCAGATTGTACAAAAGCTTCGGGGCGGCCCGAACATTCGTGACCTTTCTTGGCCCGGCCATCGTGCTTGTTCCGCTGCAGTTTCTGATAGTCCAAGCAATGAGTGCTGCAGATCGACCGGCAGACTCTCAGGAAGTGAAGGGGGGCAGCGAACGTACCTCGGATGGGCCCCCAATCATAATGATTATCTTCGACGAGTTCCCCCTGAGCTCGCTTCTGCGCCCTGATCTCACTATCGATGCCGAGCGCTTCCCCAACTTTGCCGCGTTGGCCGCTACCAGCCGCTGGTTTAGAAATGCGAGCGCTGTGACCGGGGGAACGGCGCAGGCGGTGCCGGCGATCCTCACGGGGCGTTACCCGGTTGATGCGCGAGGCCGAGTTTTGCCGTCTGCCGCGCTCGATAGCAACATATTCAGCATTCTCGGTTCCAGCCACGCCTTGCATGTATTCGAGCAGATCACCAGTCTTTGCCCGGTATCTCTTTGCCACGAGGCAGGGGGCAATGCGCGCGGAAGGCTCGATTATAGGTATCTAGGCCAGCTCATATACAAGCGTCTCTTGCCCGACTCGTTGTGGGTAGGCGCCGAAAACCTTCGCTCGCTGCTGGGATACGGGCCCCGCGTCGATCGTGATCCCATGATGGCAAAGCAGGCGATGGTACCTGACCAGATCGTAATCGCTGAATTTCTTAGGGCCATCCAAAGACAGTATGGTAGGCAGTTCTACTTTTTGCACGTCACTCTTCCTCATCAACCTTACTGTCATCTGCCGTCCGGGCGATCGTTTCGCGCACCGGGTCTTTGTGATCGTGGAATCCTTGAGTCTGGTCTCTTCCTGCGGAATATTCCCGATTGGCTGCTCGAGCAGCAGCATTTACTGCAAGTGATGTATACCGACAGGGTCCTGGGACATATTCTTTCCCGCCTGAAAGAGCAGGATATCTTTGATAAATGCATCTTGGTTGTCACGGCCGATCATGGAGTTAATCTTCGGCCACATAAGATTGATCGCAGCGTAACACCGCAGCAGTATTCCGATATTCTTTCCATTCCTCTATTTCTCAAAGTGCCGCAGCAGAGGGTAGCGGTGTCTGATGATCGTAACGCTGAGTCAATCGACATCGTGCCGACGCTGCTTCGTCTGCTGGGTAAGGATATTCCAGCCGACATTGAAGGGATCGACCTCTTGAGCCTTGAGGAAAGGCGCACGGGGACAAAGATTTTTTATCAGTTCAACAGTGATGACCTCGATTTTACCGGCGATGATGCCGAGCGCTTTGAGTTTGATGGGGCTTTCGATAGTGGCGAGAGGGTTGGGAACCTTCAGCGACTCTTTTCTGCGGGCAAGGACGGACTGTACGCAGTAGCAGGAAATGCCGATCTATTGGGAATGAATATTGAGCTAATTCCTGGGGAGGAGGTTCCTCTTGAGCT
>JAYRHW010000248.1:0-2662 GCA_041907145.1 Bdellovibrionota bacterium | reverse complement strand
CCAAGATACAGTTCTCCATGGCGGACGCTGAGGCTATGGAGGTCGAAGAGGTCGCCACATGAATACCGTAGAAATATTCGTCATAGCGAGCGCGACAATCGCGGGGCCAATTCTAGCGGTACAGGCCCAAAAGTGGATCGAACGCGCTACCGAACGTAAGAGGTCACGCCGCGCAATCTTTCACGCTCTCATGTCGAACCGCGCTACGCGATTGAACGATGATTTCGTGAAGGCGCTGAATTTGATCGATCTGGAATTCAGCCCGAGAAGGCTCGGGGGCTCAAAAGATCGTGCCGTCATTCACGCGTGGAGATCGCTCTTCGGGGAGTATCAACAGGGTGGGCGTGACGGACTTACTGGAGCTGAGCTTAGTGCCTTGGGTCAGCGGGTCGACGATCGATTGGTAACCCTATTGTCCGCGTTGTCAGTGGCTCTCGGCTACGATTTTTCAGACGAAGAATTGCGTCGCGGCATCTACTATCCCAAAGGGAGAGTTGACGTTGAGAATAGCCAACTCGCCGTTTTGCGTGGTCTCGAACAAGTTTTCCAAGGACAAATGTCAATTCCCATGAAGGTCACCGAAATTCCATCGTCCCCTGAGTTGGTCGCAGCGCTGGTTGCTTTGGCTGAACCGGCGAAGGCTTACAACGATGACGGCGCTTTGAAGGTTAACTCCGAGGGGGTCCAGCACGGAGCGTGACGCCGAAAAGGTTCTTAGCAGCCCAGTCTATGTGACCTCCATCGTTGGTCCTAGCATTAGCGAGCAATCGCAATTGCATAAAGGGGAAATCATGGCCAAGGCATATTGGGTGCTCTGCTATACCCCGCCTACCAAGCCGCGTTGGCTGCTCTCGGCAGTAAGGCAGCAGTGCGCGACGTGCGCATTGTCGAAGGCGTTGACGGCTGAGCGCGATCGACCGAGCGTTGGCTCTGCACTGTCGCGCTCTCTCGCGCCGGGGCGATACAAAAATTCGCTACACAAGCCGATACACAAAGGCCGCAGGGCGTCACAGAAAGGCTAACCATATCAATGTATTGGAGCGACGATCGTCGTCTCCCGCCGTCCGCACCAGCATAAACTATGGCCGAGGGATATTGGGTCTCCTGCTATCAATCGATCTCTGACCCCGCAGCGCGAACCGAATATCTCAAGCTCGCTGGTCCTGCCCTCCGTGCCGCTGGCGGACGCTACGTTGCTGTCGCCAACCCCGCCAAGGTTGATGAAGCGCTAAATTAACACACCGAACACGACAGCGAACACGCCGAAAGACACTTAGCTGGCCAACGATTGGCAGTTCTTCTTATCAACTCTACGGATCGGCTGTGTCGGCTGCCCGTCTTCCCGGATGTGGTCACCAGGCAAGTTGTGATCTAGGTCACCAGTAAATTTCGAAAAAAGGCACAGACTTTTTCTGGTAGGACCACGGTCCGAGCAGCTCAGCGCGCTGCTTGCGCTAATGCCTTGGTCGTGCCGACGGGCTCCGCAGCGGGCCGACAAGGCGTTGCAGTACCCACTGTGAAACCGATCACTTGTAGGATGATCGAGCTTAGAGGGCAGCGGCTTAGCTTTTAAAGGGAGATATCCATGATCATTATTCATCGCATCCCTACCAATCTGGTCGCGTCAGGCGTGCTCGTTGTCGGATTGTTCTATTTCGCAGAGGTAACTCAAGCCGCAGATGAAGTGATGCTGGTAAACGCCCAGACTGGTAAGTGCCTGACAATTGCGGGCGGCGTTAGCACCGATAACAACGTAACGGCTCTTCAGTATAACTGCGACACTCATCCGTCACGCCGCTGGAGGATGAACCAGATGAGCGGCCGCAACATCTACCAAATCCAGAACGTGCAAACTGGCAAGTGCCTGACGATTGCGGGCGGCTTGAGCACCGATAACAATGTGACGGCTCTTCAGTATGACTGCGATACCCATCCTTCACGCAGCTGGAGGATGAACCAGATGAACGGCGGCAACATCTACCAAATCCAGAACGTGCAAACTGGCAAGTGCCTGACGATTGCGGGCGGCCTGAGCACCGACAACAACGTTGAAGCCCTGCAGTACGATTGCGACAGTCATCCGTCGCGCCGCTGGGCAATCAGGTCAGGCACCGGAACGAGGATCGATGATTGATAGAGGCTTTACGACGAGCTTAATGGTTTTGAGGACCAGTACGATCGGCCGGGACCAGGAATTCCAGCGACCTCCGATGCATGGCAGCAATTGTTGGTCGGGAAACGATTGGCGCAGCGTATTCATCCGTCGTGCCGCCTGCGATGCAGATGTTCACAGGCGGTATCGCTACACAAATCGTTGCATAGCCAGAGAAGCGCAAGGAAATAAGATATTGATATCAGTGTCTTAGCGAGCGAGGCCGTATCCCACCGTCCGTACCAGCATTTCGGTTGCGTCGTCCCCCGGGCTTATGTGTGACACGCCTTACCGGTGGTATTATTCACGAGCAGTCCCAATCACGCAGAGAGGGAAGCTATGGCCAAGGCATACTGGGTCTCTTGCTATCACTCGATCTCCGATCCCGCAGCACGAGCCGAATATGCCAAGCTCGCTGGTCCTGCTCTCCGTGCCGCTGGCGGACGCTACCTTGCTGTCGCCAACTCCGCCAAGGTCTATGAAGCCGGCATCGATCTGCCGGTCGTCGTG
>JAYRHW010000247.1:0-26686 GCA_041907145.1 Bdellovibrionota bacterium | reverse complement strand
GGCGGCGGCTTTGTTGTTGGAGTCGGGCTGCTTGGTTTGAGTTCCGGCACCTTCATCAGCGAAATGGTCTCCGCTGTCGGCACCGTTGATATCTATTCAGGCTTCATCAAGGCAGCAGTTTTTGGGTTCTTATTCGGCTGGGTCAGCTGCTACAAGGGCTACACCTGCGGCTTCGGTGCGGTCGGGGTAAATCGCGCCACGACCCAGTCGGTGGTTACAGCTTCAGTTGCAGTTCTCGTCGTTGACTACTTCTTGACTAGCATCTTAACTCGAGTATTCCTCAACTAAAGTTGGCTTTTCGAACATATGATTGCCGTGCGAAATGTATCGAAAAGATTCGGGGCCCAAGTGGTTCTTGACCGGGTTTCCATCGACATCGAGGACGGAAAAACAACCACGATTGTCGGTCCGAGCGGTGTCGGAAAGTCAGTGCTTCTCAAGCTCATTATGGGGATTCTTTCTCCTGAGGAAGGGGATATCACGATATTCGGTGAAAGCATCACGCAAGCACGGAGCGAGGCGGAACGAAACCGCATTCGTGCTTCGCTGGGCGTGCTTTTCCAGTCGGCAGCGCTGTTCGATTCACTGACGGTATACGAAAATATCGCCTTCCCCCTGCGCTCTCGAACTTCGCTAACTCGCCTCGAAATTCACGAGAAGGTAAGGGGCATGCTCGAGTCCCTAAGCCTTACGCCCTATGCATTCAACTTGCCCCAGGAGATCTCAATTGGCATACGCAAACGTGTCGGAATGGCGCGAGCGCTCATTACAGAGCCCAAGATCCTGCTCGTTGACGAGCCGAATACCGGACTCGATCCCTTGGTCGGCCAAGAGGTATACGATTTAATTAAGAGTTGTCGGGAACAATGGGGATTTACGGGAGTGGTTATCAGCCATGAGCTTCCCGAGGTGTTCCAGGTTTCCGACAAAATAGCGATGCTGCTCAAAGGAAAGGTAATCGCCGAGGGGAGCCCTGGTGACCTGTGCGCCTCGTCAGATCCAGCCGTGCAGCAGTTTTTGAATGGGAGAGTCGATGGACCAATCAAAATCCAGTAGCGCCGGAGCTCCGGTAACTGAACAAGTAGCTCTGCCGAAGCGCTCGTTGAGCTTGGAATTCTGGGTAGGCCTTTTTTTCATAGCGGCGGTTGCAGCTTCCGGTTACCTGGCCGTCGGCCTTGGGGGAATAAGGATTTTCGGCTCCGATCGCTACACTATTACTGCTGAATTCGACAATATTTCCGGCCTGAAGAGTGGGGCCAGCGTCGAAATCGCCGGAGTGCCCATTGGAGAAGTTACTGCCATCGAACTAGCCGATCCGGCGGCACGCGTCACACTGAGCATCGATAAGCATGTGCATATTCGCGAAGATGACATCGCCACCATTCGTACGAAGGGAATTATCGGCGACCGCTACGTGAAAATTTCTCGCGGTGCATCAGAGACAATGATCGAGGCTGGGAAGCGCATGCCGGAGACGGAGTCAGTCGTCGACTTCGAAGATATTATCGGCAAGTTCATCCATAGTTTAGGTGGCGATAAGAAAGACAAATCCGAATAGCTTTAATGAAGGCATTATTATGAGGCGCTCTCGCACTAGATTCCTGTCCATGGGTCTTGCACTCGCGATGTTGATCAGCGGCGGCGCTGTCTCCTCTGTCGCTCATGCCGACCCCGCACAGATTGATGCTTCCGCCGCGAGCCAAGGCTCAGCACTGAAACAGGTGGAGGCTACGGTGGATGAAGTCATAAAAACGGTGAAGAAATTTCCTAGCGATAAGCAGCTCGATCAACGCCGCTCTGAGTTGAGAAAAATTATCAACCCACGCTTTGACTTCGACGAAATGTCTCGACGCTGCCTTGGGACCTACTGGAAGGAGATCGACTCCAATCAGCAAAGTGAGTTCGTGCGCCTCTTCTCCGATCTGCTTGCCCGCACCTATCTATCCAAAATCGAGACCGTGGAAGAAGGAATGGTAAAATTCGATAGTGAGAAGCTGGATTTGCCCAGAGCTCAAGTAAAGACCACCATCAAGTATAAAGGCGACAACTTTCCCCTCGACTATAAACTGCTCAGCACGGATACCGGGTGGAGAGTCTACGACGTGGTCATTGAAAACATCGGCCTCGTGGCGAATTACCGCAATGAGTTTGCGGGCATCATCCGCAAAGAGGGCTTTGAGGGCCTCATTCAGCGCCTGAAAGATAAGCAATAGTTACATCTAGCCCAGCGTATTCAGCGCCGAGGCCGCCCGCGCGGCAAGGCGCACGCCCGTCCGAAGAACCTGTTCACGCCACGCGAAATCTGTCGGGTTGAACATTGCCAAGAATGTTTGTGCATTTTCCCGATGCTCTTCTTGAGTACCATGGTGATAGAGGAAATTCTCGCGGCGCAGTGCATGTAGCACTTTTAGGGCCGAAAAGGTGCCAAACTCTTGCAAGAACCAATCGACTTTCGCTCCATCAAACAGAGCAGGGATAGCGTTGCACACTGCTCCGCGGGCCGTAGGCGTGTAGGATTCAGAGCTATCAGGAAGAGGTGTAAGTGGCATCTCCAACGCCTGGCCCAGCGAAGCGACCCGAGGATTACTCCGTCGATATTCGACAAATAAGGTCTGTCGAGCGTAGGGACCCATGCCAGCATGCACATCAATACCAATCACTCGCTGCGCAGTGCTAAGCTCACGCCGCAGCCAGCCATCAAGGAAGGCCGTCGACTCGGCGCGCTTATGGCCGCCAAACATCAGCCCCTGGGGATTATCATATTGACCATCAAGCACTGCTTGCTTTAGCGGCGAAAATCCATGCCGCATAATCTTGCCGATCACTGAAGGATAAAACCAAACTTCCATATCCCGCTGAGATTTGGGATTTAGCAAACCATTAAGGACCGAGTAGCCTGGGGGAGTGCCTCTCCAATCAGCCTCTCCGCCCAAAAAGTTGCGATTGAGATCCACGTTATCTTCATTACTGCGCCGAAGATGCGCCATGCCCCAAGGATTGAGACAATGCACGAGCACTAGGGCACAATCACCTTCTACAAGGGGCTTCGCTCTTAGTATCTCGCTTTGGATCGCTGCGCCGACAAACCCCTCCACCCCATGCACACCTGCCAAATGAAGCAGCACGTTTTTAGGTCTTGTTGATCCCAAAACAGCAATATCGATATGCAACGCTTCGTCTCCTGGACCTCGAGCTTCTATTTGATGAGAATGCAGCCGACCTCCTGCCACGCGCACCAAATCCAAAAAACGGGCCCGACTCTCAAAATAGCTCTGGGGAAAGGCCTCCAATGACCTGGGTAACGCACCGGGCTTTGGTTCCAGAAAAGCTGGCTCGGCAAATGAGATCCTCTCACCTGAATAGGCGCGTGTCCCAACCATGGGCAATGAGATCGGCGTCCTTTCTGCAATCGGCATGGACAAGTGCAGGGAAGTAGGCTGCGGCAGCAGGTCCTTTGGATCAACTCGAGAGGCAATGTCAGGATTGGGCATGAACGACTACTACTGAAGCCAGGCTAGATTATAACGGCATGCGCCCTAATATTAGCACGAACTACGCCTACAGACGACTCGAGGAGTCCCTTCATTTTCAGCACGTTAAGCGCGGTATCGACGCAACTGGCGGCGTCTATCTCCAGCCTCTGAAGACAACTCCTCCGCGCGATGGCAGATCTGACAAAACATATGTGCAAAGGCATCTTCGGAGGGAATGTTGCGGCCAAATCGCACAATGACCTTATGATAAAAATCGCGAGCATCGGTGGCAACAACCAGCTCCCGACCGGAATGTTCCAGACTCAGCGCGATTTGAGATTCGCGTTTGGCCGTGTATTGCAGCGCAAGCTTTTTTTTAGTTAGTTCTCGGAATGTCTCTCGTTGATCCTCAGGCAGTGCAAGCAGGTCTCTACGATACTGTCGAAACTGCTCAGGAGAATCGAAATCTCCATGACGCCTCTTGCTTCTCCAAAAACGAGGCTGATGGTACTCGATCAATACATCTTTGACGAGAAAGTCGACATGGCGCATATGTCCAAAGCGATCGACTCCAATCGGAACCTGAAATGTCTCCCCCTCCCGCACGCGAAAACCAGGAATGAATCTCTCCATGAGCGCCCCGCAAGCCGCTTCGCAACGAGAAAAGTACAGCTGGTTGTTATAGAGAATTCTGCCGATTTCATTCGGCGCATGCTGAGGTCTAAATCGACCACGGATAATAAGCGGAGATGATGGCTCCGGGGTTGTATCGGGAGGTTGAGTGACAGGACGGTCGTTGGTAAATCGATCCATGCAATTCCCCGAGAGCGCGATGCGCCAACAACATGAAAAACCTGAGCTCGGAGAACCTGAGCAGGCGAGGATGCTCGACTGCTAGTCCTTGAGATGGAAAATTGCATTAAATCGATTCAAAGGGCAGCTAAATTTTCATTTTGCAGCTGATTAGGCCTCTCTACGCAGAGAATTGCTGCGGGCCGCAAAACTTTACCATTGCGAGAGCAACTATTTGATATTACTAATTAATTTAACTACGCAAAAGTTTACACCGCGGCAAGCTTTTGGCGAATCAAATAGTACTGGGGACTCACATGCTAATTCTGCAATTCATTTTTGGCGCCATTATCGGAAGTTTCCTCTCCGTTTGTATTTTTCGCATACCGGAGTCTCGAAAGGCCGAGTGGGAAGCTGGAGAAGCGGACCTGCCGAAGCCACCCCCTGCCCCGGAAACACAGATTTCAATCTCGAACCCGCCGCGATCATTCTGTCCGGCTTGCAAGAAACAATTGCTGTGGTGGCATAACATTCCCCTCGTCAGCTGGCTGCTGCTTCGGGGAAAGTGTGGGTTCTGCAAAGCGCCTGTTTCTGCGCGATATCCCCTCGTCGAATCCCTGACAGGCCTCCTAAGCATCCTTTCATTCCACCAATTCGGCATGAATCTCACCGGCGCAGTCATCTTTGCATTTTGCTGTGCACTCATCGTCATAAGCTTCATCGATTATGACTATTACATTATCCCCAACGTCATCTCCCTCCCGGGATTTGTACTTGGCTTAGTGCTTGCGGGCGTAAATCAGTGGGCGGGCATTTTCAATCCGCCCCTGGTGTCGAGCTTGATGGAGGCATTCTGGGGCGTTTTGGCAGGCGGAGGATTTCTGTTCTTTATCTCGGAAGTCTATCTGCGACTGCGTAAGAAGGAAGGTTTGGGAATGGGAGATGTGAAGCTGTTGGCCATGACAGGAGCTTTTTTCGGCGTTGAAGGCTCCTTGTATACCATCTTCATCGGATCGCTATTGGGTTCAGTGCTCGGCATTACCCTGGTTCTTCTCTCCGGAAGGAAGATGTCTCAACAGCTGCCCTTCGGTCCCTATCTCGCCATGGGAACCTTGGTCTACATCTTCGCTGGCGACGAAGTCATTCTGCATTTGCTAAGGCTATTTTCACGGCACTAATCAAGCATGACTGATGAGCGTGGTCTCGCCGTACTTGTCGTTGAAGATGACGCCTCCCTGCGACAGTCATTGACGGAAGTACTGCGCGCAGCCGGCTACACCGCCGAGGCTAAAAACTCAGCAGCCGAAGCGCTTCATCTGCTCAAGAGCTCGCCCTTCGATATCGTACTGTGCGACTGGAAGCTGCCGGATCTCGATGGGCTTTCCTTCATTCCTCGCTGTCATGATTCGGCCCCCGATACGGTTGTTGTGCTGATGACGGCATTTGGGAACTCAGACCTCGCCATCCAAGCGCTGCGTGCAGGCGCCTATGATTACCTGGCAAAGCCCTTCTCCAATGACGAGCTGGTTCTGACACTGAGAAAAATCGAGGAGCGAGAACAGCTCTTGAAGGAAAATGCCGATTTACGCTCGGCGATTACTCAAAAATACAATTTCTCGAACATCATCGCTGAGAGTTCGGTGATGAAGGATATATTTGAAACGGTAAAAAGACTCGCGCACTTCAGCACGACCGTGCTAATTACCGGAGAATCCGGCACCGGAAAGGAGCTCTTAGCTAAGGCGATTCACCACAATTCCCCGCGGCGCGGCCGGCCCTTCATCGCGATCAACTGCGGCGCCATACCTGAATATTTGATGGAATCCGAACTATTCGGGCACAAGAAGGGCGCCTTTACGGACGCCACGCGCGACAAGAAGGGACTTTTCGAGGAAGCAACCGGCGGCACTATTTTTCTCGACGAAATCGGGGAACTGCCCGCACATCTGCAAGTCAAGCTACTGCGGGCACTACAGGAGCAGCAAATTCGGCGAGTCGGCGACGAACAAGTGATCGATATTGACGTGCGTGTGGTCGCTGCAACTCTTAGAAATCTGGATGAAGACGTTCAAACTGGTCGATTCCGGGAAGATCTTTACTATCGACTAAACGTCGTGTCGATTAATATTCCGCCGCTTCGCGAGCGCCGCGAGGATATTCCCGTCCTCATCGAACACTTCATGAAGAAGCACAATAAACGTTTGGGGCTTGCTATTCAACGAGTAGCACCTGAAGCCTTGCGAGCGCTCATGGAACATTACTGGAAGGGCAATGTGCGTGAGCTCGAGAACTGCATTGAGCGTGCACTAGTGCTGACCGAAAACGAGGCAATAGATCTGGAAGCCTTACCAGAGTCATTACAGAAGCCGGCCGAAGTTTCGGGAAGCGCTCCGTCGATGCCCCAGATCAGCGATGACAATCTTTCCATCAAGCAGCGCACTCGAGCTCTGGAAATAAGCCTTATTCTCAAGGCCCTAAAAAAGACCGGCGGTAATAGGACACGGGCGGCGAAAATCCTGGAAATCAGCCACCGAGCCCTGCTCTATAAGCTCAAGGAATACGGGCTCTCTTAGCCAACCTGCTGCCCATCTAAGAAAAATTCCTAGATTCACTGCATCGGCTGCTCAAAATGGTGTTCAGAATCCCGGAGAATTCGCCGTTTCTGACATTGAGTACTCTTATTGGGTTTCAAGGCAGCAGCCGTGATTTCGTTGGGCAACAACATAGATTCTCTACGCGTGAGGCGGTCACTTGGCTCGGCCACCAATTCACTCGCCAGGAATTATGAGCGTCTGTCCTCGGGGCAGCGCATCAATCATGCTAGCGATGATGCGGCCGGACTAGCGATAGCCGACTCGCTCAAAACCCGCGCACGCCTCTATGACACTGCTTCTCGAAATATTAACGACGGCATTTCTGCACTCAATATCGCAAGCTCCTCGCTCGACCAGCAAATTGGAATCTTGCAGAGGCTAAGCGAATTGGCCGAGCAGGCCGCCAACGGAACCTATAGCGCCACGCAGCGCGCGAGCGCAGACACCGAGTATCAAGCACTTATTCGGGAGTTTGGGCGAACCGGTGACACCGCCAGCTTCAATGGAATTTCGCTGCTGCTTGCCGGCCGATCAGGACAAACATCAGCTATTAATTTGCAGACGGGCGTGAACGGAGGATCCAGTGACAATCTGGCAGTTGGTACTACCAATACCGGAACCCTTAGCGGCGTCCTCTATGCTTCAACTCTTCTGGGACCAGGCGCCACCGAATTAATTGGGGCAGAATACACCTACGCTCAACTCCTTGCGTCCTCGCAAGGACAGATTCTTAAGGCCCGCTTTCTCGATTCTTCTGGCACCCAACGAGAGCTGTTGCTAACCGCAAGTTATGAGGCCTCATCGGGCTACATACTTCGCGCGTACGCCAAGTGCTCAGATATCGGCCCGATTGGTTATTCTTACGGAGGTGAGAGTACTCCAATTGGGAGCCTGAATAACTATCAGACAGCCGGCGCCATATACCTTGCAACTGATTCCAATGGCCGACCTACCATCTCCAATGTAAGCGTTTCGTTCAACTTCAACCAGGAAACCACCCCTGGCACTCTTACATTGGATATCTCGGGACTCCAGTTTTTGCGATCCTCTACTCCGACCGGTTCTCAGGCCCTCTCCGGAGATATATCGAATTCCACTTGCATAGAATTTACCGGTATAGATACAGCAGCTCGAGCGCTGACAGCTCTCACTACTATTCAGAATCGCAGGAATGAGCTGCTCAATCTTCAAGGACAATTCGGAGCGGCACAAAGCAGGCTTGAGAGCAGTCTGAGGGTTACGGGAGTTTCAGGCGAAAATAGTCGCGCTGCCGAGGCCCGTATTAGAGATGCCGATATCGCCGATGAAACAGCAAATTTGACGGCCTCTCAACTCAAGCAACAGTCAGCCGCCCAGATACTTGCCCAGGCCAACAATCAAACCGCCCTAGCGCTTCAGCTGCTGCGGTTGTAATAGGGAGTTTTCTTTACAAAGCATTTCCTGATGGAATAACGTAGCGGTTGTTCACGTCCCAATCTGTCGGAATCACCTTTATGCTCAAATATACTCTTGGCTTCACTAGCTTGATTTTAACCTTAGCCAGCGCCGCATTGGCAGCGCCGGTATATAAGGTCACCGATAAGGATGGAAACATTACCTATACCAGCAAAGCGCCGAGCAAGGGGGCTAAACCAGCACAGCTGCCGGAGATCATGCGCGGCGAAGTAAAGCTAGTTGATCAGAAGCTGGTAACCTGCGACAAGCACGGCGGAGTCAACTGCCAAGCCGGTCCCGATCACGACGGCTCGGTAATCTGCCTCGATGGATACAAGGAGGCTTCAACTCGATTTCGTTTTTCCTGCAACTCGCCCAAGCTAGAAATTACCGATATCTCCGAGCCGAGCTCCGAAGGTAAATTCACGGTGTTTGTGCGTAATACCAAATCGGTCGCGGCGCAGAAGCCCATCGTGCTGTACAAGACTCGCGACGGCAAAGAAGTGAAGATAACAGGGCCGGAGACTATCGATCCATTCGGCGTCGCAGAATTTCAATACTCAGCGGGCGATGGTAAAATAATCGCTGCACGGCCTACCCTGGCCGACCTAAATCTCGCGTGTGCGAATTGTCCGTAGGAACACTTCTGTCCGACGCACTCTTGGCGAGTGGCCCAGCAGCGAAGAAGCACATTCAAGAAAAGGTCCGCAAACGCCATACCCCACGGCTGATGGAAAAGCCCATTTAGTAGGTCGCGCTCGGTCCCACAAGCAATTGGCTATATGGTGCGCGCCCTCCTTCCGCTACTATGATTAAACGAAATTCCGGGGCATGCATGGCATTCGTCCCCTCATTTGCGTAATTCATGACTACTGTCGAAGTGACCATTTTGATGCCTTGCCTCAATGAGGCGGAAACTTTGAGGGCCTGCATCCAAAAGGCTCAGGCATGGATCAAATCGGCACATGTTTCTGCAGAAATTCTAATCGCAGATAATGGTTCTCGTGATGGGTCCCAGGATTTGGCACGCAGTCTGGGGGCGGAAGTGGTCGATGTCGCCGTGAGGGGATACGGCGCGGCTATTTACTACGGAAGTCTTCAGGCCAAGGGCACCTATATAATAGTCGGCGATGCAGATGACAGTTATGATTTTTCTAACCTGACGCCTTTCTTGGAGAAGCTGCGAGCTGGCTTCGATCTCGTAATGGGCAATCGATTTCGCGGCGGAATCAAGCCTGGCGCTATGCCCTGGCAAAATCGATATATCGGCAACCCAGTGCTGACAGCCATTGGAAAATTGCTCTTTGGCTCAAAACTTGGAGATTTTCACTGCGGACTACGCGGTTATTCGATAGACGCATTCCGCCGCATGGGACTGCGCACCCTCGGGATGGAGTTCGCCTCAGAGATGGTGCTCAAGGCAACGCTTTTGCAAATGCGAATTACCGAGGTGCCGACAGTTTTAAGTCCCGACGGCAGATCTCGGCCGCCTCATCTTAGACGCTGGCGTGATGGTTGGCGGCATCTGCGATTCATGCTGCTCTATAGTCCCAATTGGCTGTTTCTGTATCCAGGGCTTCTCGCCATGGCAGCCGGGATGGTCACCATCCTGGTGCTCCTGCCTGGACCACTGGTGATTGCCGGGCGTCACTTGGATGTTCATACAATGGCATACGCAGCTACAGCTGTGCTCGTTGGATTCAAGGCAGTAATGCTGGCGTTCCTTTCCTCAGTTTTTGCTATTGGCAGTGGGCTGCTACCTAAACGCAAAATTCCAGATGTACTCTTTAAACTCTTCAGACTTGAGGTAGGCCTAGTTTTGGGGCTACTGCTCATAGCCGCTGGCATAAGCGGAGCGCTCTCCTCTTTGTGGATCTGGAGCGCCCAGTCGTTTGGTCCACTAGTTCCCTCTGAGACCATGAGAATAGTGATTCCATCTATCCTGACGCTGGTCTTGGGGTTCGAAATTGTGCTGGTAAGCTTCTATGTAAGCCTGTTGCAGCTACGATTTCGCGAGTAATTATAGACGCCAATCACCTGGTACTTTGATGCTAATGCATTGAATTTACTAGCTATCCCCCGATTGCCCTGAGTATAGTAAAATGGAAGAAAGGATTTTCCGGGGCTAGCCCCCATAGGATTTCGGGGAGTTACGATGCTGCAGCGCGCTGGAGTAGAGAAGATTATCCCGCTTCTTCGGCATGCTTGTCGTCGCGCGCTGCGGATGAAAGTGTCTGGATTTCCGCGGCCTTACTACTCCTCCTTTTTGCTTCGAGACATAAACTGGTTTAACACCTGGGCCAGCGCCGGTTCGACCTACCGCAAGCGTTCAGATCATACCCGCAACGTCTTCTGCGATATTCGTGTGGGTTCGTATCGCTACGATCAAACCAGCAATGGAGGATTGCTCGACAATGACGAAGACCTAGAGTCAATGAACCATATTACGGCGCCGATTGATGATCGTGTCCACGACGGACTGCGACTAGCACTTTGGCGACTCTCTGAAGCCAAGTTTCGCGAAGCTCTCTCCGATTACAGCACCAAGGAATCTAACCGCATCTCCACTCCGGATCCTAACCGTCATCTCGCCTCATTTCTCAAATTGAAGGCGCATCGCTCCATTAAGTTCAAGCGTCCCGAGAAAGTCGATGAAGAGAGGTGGACTTACTTTTGCAAAGCTGCCTCGCGCTGGCTTTCGGACCTTCCACACGTATCCGGCAGTTATGTCGAATTTGATGCCTCGCAAGAGACGAAAATATTCGTAAGCACTGAAAACCGCGTCATTGTGCAGCATCAGCAAATATTTTCACTGAGCGCCAGCATGCGAAAATTGCACGCGGATGGGCACACGATCGAGCAGGAGCTCGTGCTCAATTGCGGATCGCAGAGCGAGCTGCCGGATTTGCGCAGCTTCAAGCGCGCCTTGAACAAGAAATATCAGCAACTTCTCAAGCTCAGCCGAGCCAAGACGATTCACGCGTTTTCAGGACCGGTCTTGCTTTATCCGGCACCTGCCGGGCTGCTGTTTCACGAGGCTATCGGGCATCGATTGGAGGGAAGCCGGCTGCTTTCCGTCGGCGAGGGCCAAACATTTAAAGGGCAGATCGGCAAACGCATACTGAATGTGGATCTCAGCATTCGCGACAATCCAAAGATGAAGTATTTTCGCGGTGTTCGTTGCGTGGGCGCCTACGATTATGATGACGAGGGCACGCCATCACGGTCAGCTAATCTCATTCATGATGGGATCTTGATGGACTTTCTTTCCACCCGTGCTTCGCTCAATCGCAAGAAATTCATTCCCAATGGCCACGCACGCAACCGTAAATATCAGCGCCCTATTAGTCGGATGGGGGTCACGATCGTCGAGGGCAAAGGCGGACTCAGTCACCAGCAGCTCAAGGAGCTGCTGCTCGAACAGATTCGCGAGCAGAAAAAGCCTTTCGGCATGATAGTCTACGAAACTTCCGGCGGGGAAACGGAAACGACTAGTTACGACTTTCAGGCATTTTCGGGTGAGATATCTTACGCGACTCTCATTTATCCGGACGGCAAGGAAGTATGCGTCCGCGGGGTAAACTTCGTGGGCACCCCGTTGCAAGCCCTGAACAATATCATCGCGATTGGTAATGAACTGGAGATTGATAACGCGTACTGCGGTGCCGAATCCGGCTTTATCCCGGTGACTACTATCTCACCTGCAATTTTGCTGAGTAATCTAGAACTGCAGGCCAAAGATGAGGAGCTCGTAGCTCAAAACATTCTTCCGCGCCCACGCAGAAAGCCCCGGTAGGTGCTGGCTTTACTTTTATTGTGCTGAAAATACAAAACTTTTTTAGCCGCTCTCGCAACTTTCGGCCGCTCAACGCATCACTATGGTAGAGAGCGTTTTTCTGAGGTTGTATGCAGTACAGGTTGCCAAAAAACGAACCTAGTTCTATTTTTAGCCGCAAGACTGTTTATCTAGATGCGGCGCGCAGAGGCTCTTCAACTTCCCCGGACAATTCCAATTCGCAACAGCTTCAAGCCCTCGAGAACAAGCTGCAGAACGCGGCATTCGATGAGGACTACACAGTTCTCGTAATCAACTCCAGCCAAGAAATGGCCAAGGAGATCACCCTGCAGTTGACATTGAGTATCCCCGGCTGCTCGATCATGTTTGCCCCTACAATTGAAGTTGCAAAGTGGATTCTAAAGCGCCGCCGAGTAAGTCTGGTAATCTCAAGCCCTCTACTCCCCGACGGAAGCATTGAAAGATTAAAGGGGACTCTGGAGAAAATGGAGAACCCTGCAGACTTGGTCGTAGTCGGGACACTTAATTCCCGCAGCGCGGAAATCCTTACTGATTCAGTCTACAAATGCCGCGGTCTCAGGCGGATTCCAGCAGCGACCCCAATCAGCGAGCCTCAGATCGTGCGACGGCCACGATTGCAGCAATCAATAAAAACTTTAGGCGCCGATATTCGAAACGACTTGAATAATCCGCTTCAGGAGATCGTGGCTATGGTGTTCGTTGCAAGGGCCGGGAAGGAAAAATCTCAAACTTCTGATTGCGCGCTGGATGCAATTGAAAAGGCTGCCAAAAACATGTCGAAAGTCGTTAACGCTCTTGAAGATAAAATTCGCGGAGCGGTTGGATCGAGCTAAACCGGAATTCGCTCGACAATCGATTTGCCGTCGTACAGTATACCTCCCGGTCGAAGCACCCGGCGTACATCCTGACGCAGCGCGTCAACATGCTGTTGCTCGGCGGCGCCGCCAAACCACTGCTGCTCCGGACTAACCCAGTAGTAGCCGCTCCAGATAGCCAGGTCACAAGATCGGGACATTACCCCGCTTAGAAGGTCGGTCTTTAGATTTGCCACCTGATGGAGATATGGCTCTCCATCACTTCTCCGTGTATCAATGCCGATGACCTGCGCGCCTAGCTGCGAAAGCAGTCTGGCTCGCCACGGTTCATACCGCACGCCGAATTGCCCCGACCCGGTAGCTCGGGCTCCGCAAGCAATATCTACTACCTGGAGATCTCTCACACCCTGGATTGATCCGCATAGAGTCCTAAGATCCAGTACGGTCTGGACCAACAAGCGTTCGATGCGCTTGCCATCCTCTCGCCGCTCCACCTCCGTTAGACCGCTGAGCAGCTGACGGATGCTGCCGCCAACCGTCCGTCCGGGGGAGACCGACAAATCAAGCGCCAAGCGCTCACGCATATCGGGGGGTAATTCGCTTAGCGGGGCATCCAGTAATGAGCCAGAGTGAGAGGCAAGCAGATCTCGGGCGCTGAGGCGCTCGATTGGCAATTCTACGTTGGTACTAATTCCCATGGGGTCTGATTTTAGCTGAGCTTCTCAGACTAAGCTACCCAAGGGAGGGGGCCGGCAATGAAGGTGGGACAGATGCGACCATCCCCCCGAATAGCGCTGCATCTGTCCCCCGGCATTTCGGCCAGCAATCTGAGGTTTCCCACCGACGACCTTCACTAATCGTTATGAACCCTCTTCGCTTGGCGTTGCATAAAAAATGTAAATTTTAGCATTTTTAGTTTGCCAAGCATCGTCCCCCGTGACAAACTTGAGGTATTGAAGGACTTTACTAGGTGATAACTAGTTGATTTGTCCATATTATAGTGGGTTAAAATAGCAGTTAGGCAAGTCGCGCCGATGACTTTACTTCCCGCCCCTTTAGGCCGATTCTTACTGAGGAAAATGGGAAAAAATGCAACTTAGCTAACTTCCAAGCTATGACCGACCTCGATCAAGCACGTTCAAATGTCCTGCGTTACATGCTGCGACCGCTCGTGCGGTTTTGCCTAAGGCACTCGAAACCTCTGCAGGAATTCGTCGATATACTCAAGACCGTCTATGTCGAGGTGGCACTTGAAGAACTACGAAAGGAGACAAAAAAAATCAATGTCTCCAGGCTTTGCGTGGTGACCGGAGTGCATCGCCATGACATGAATAGAATTTTCAAGGAAAGGCGCCCTCCCATTCGCCGTGCCGTGGGATTGTTGGCGCGCGTTATGAACGTCTGGGAATCTGACAAGAGATTTTGCAATAAATCCGGGCAGCCGAGAGTTCTGAGCCTAGAGGGGGAAGACTCTGAATTTCGAGAACTTGTTTTGAGTGTGAGCAAAACACTCAACCCGGGGACAGTCCTCTATGGGCTCATTCGCGCTGGATCTATTGAAAAGACGGCGCAGGGAGTAAAACCAATTAAAACTCCAATCTCACTGATGCAAGATCCGGCCAGGGTCTATGAACTGTTGGCGCGGGATGTGGAATCCCTCATCGATGCCGCTGAGTACAATGTTCAGTACAATCCAGAGCCCCGAAACCTCCACATACATACCGAATATAACAATATTTTCGAAAAGGATATTCCGAAGATTAGGGAATGGCTGCTGCGTGAAGGACGAAAATTTCATGCTCGCGCGCGAAAGTTTCTATCGAAAGCTGATCAAGATCTTAACTTGGAGCGAGCTTCCAGCGGAGAACCCGCGGGCTACAGAGTCGTTCTCGGCGCATTCAGCATGACGCAGGGACCCAGGGTGGAGGGCAGCGAGGCAGATGAAGTACTGGACGCCTAGCCATCTATCGGCCAGGAGAGGATGGAGATTGCATAACCATTTCAATGGGTTAAGTCGACAAAAATAGCCCGAAGCAGATGGTCTGATTCTACGGATAGGTGATTACAGGTTATTGGTTGGTTTTCTTGCCCCCGAGGCTTCCATGGGTTGGTTCCGTTCCTCTTTCCGCAGTTCTCGCGGGGGTTCACTCGTCGAATACCTAATCCTCTGCCTACTTCTTTCCCTCTTCGCTTTCGAGTCCCTTTCCACTTTGCCGCTCTCGATTACGGATCCGCTGGACCGGGTAAATGCACTGCTCATCTCCGGGATATACGAGGGGGGAGGAGGCGCCGGCCCACCCTCATCGACAGAGAAAGGCGGCGGAAGCCTTGAGGGTGGCACCAGTAATGGCTGCGAATCGGATGGAACAGGTTGTCCGCCTCCTTCGCCACCGCCTCCTCCTTGCGACGATCCGGATACCTGTGATCCTTAGGCCGCCTTAAGCAGCTCCACCAATTCAGAAACTCGTCTACGAGACTTAAGGAGTGGCCCCTCATCGAATTTTCTGGCTAGCATCTCACTTGCCAGATCCAAAGCAGATAATGCGGCAGTAACACGAGCGGGATGCCCTGTGTCTTCAGCGCGGGCAACCAACAAATTAAGAATCTTTAGCCCAAGCTCCTGGGCAGCCGACACAGCAAGCTTCTGTGCATTGAGAATTCCGCGGTACGCATGCACCACTTCTGGATAAAGCTCCAAGCCGAGATATGCCTGGATCAGATGCTTTCCTGCTGAGGCCGATAGGTCAGGTCGCTCTTGAGCGGCTTGCAGGAGGGGAATTGCCTCCGTCAAATATCCAAGTTCCACCAGCACTTGCCCAAGGTCATGTCGATGTTTGTGCGTATCAGGATCCTCTTTGACGCGCAGGGTCAATTCCTCCTGCCTGACAAGCAGGATTTCACGTCGCTTCTCTGCCGCCGCGCTCTGCCCCTCGGGTCCACTTGCCTCGAGACTCCGCAACTCACGTTCCATGAGGCGAACTTGTAAGTCGCTTGCCTTACTCCGAAGTCCCTTATTTGAAAGCTCCTCCGCCTTTGCTTGCAAGAGCTCCAACGCCGCCTGCTCATCACCAGCACCCGCTCTGCGCAGCAGCAACTCCCCCAAAGTAATAACTGCGTGAATATCCTTGGGATTGGCTTGAAGTTTTGCTCGCGCGGCCTCTACCCGCGAATCGATATCAGAAACCGGCCCGCTCATGCGCGTCTCTTCTTCGAGGCGTCGCTGCAAGGCAGGATCACGGACATTTCGGTGAAAGGTGCCCTGCACGATTGGTTGGTCGAGTCCTTGAGAAATGGAGTAGCGCTCCGCCGATACATCGCGCTTTAGTGCTGCTAGTTCAGCATCCTGCGGAAATAGCGCATGCACGGCCTGCGCGGCGCGTTCGGCTAAATCCATGGCCTTTATCGGGCGCAATATGCCTATGAGACTGACATAGGCACCGCGCGCATCACTCTTGCTAGTCTTTCCCGCGGCAAGAACTTCCAGCGCATGCTCTGCTAGAACTTTCGTACTGTCCTGCAGCCGAAAGCGCGCGGCGAGCTCTGCCGCAGAAGCCGCTAGCCGTCCGTCCAACGGACTTGTTACCACTGCCAACAGGGCACGACAAAAGGCATGCGCCGCATGTTCATCACCGCGAATATCCCGCTCAAGAGTCTTTAGTCCCCCCAATTCCTTGCGATGCTGCGCAGTATAGGCCAGAAACTCGCGGATTGCCTCGCCATCGTTAGGAGCAGCTTTGATCCCCATGACCCAATAGGTACAAGCTCCATCCGCAGGCATTCCAGGGCGCCGAGCGTAGTCGAAAAAGGATTTCGCCTTTCCTGCATTTGATTCCAGTAGTGGAGTCCCTGAGTCTGCTGACTTTCCCTCTGAAGATAGCGGGGTAGGATCGGATGGAAGTGGAGGCATACTGCTGGTCCTTAGTTAAGTCGGTTCTACGTTGAGGGAGATCTTAAGTCCGCGTGTAGATGCAACAAAGCAAAATGGTTGCCCCTCATTTTCATAGTAAATCGATAGGTGTTAACCTATTGCGGCTGATAATACCTTCTCCCCCGAGCCCCCCATGACTACTAAATCCCTTCTCCTCGTTGATATCCAGAACGATTACTTTCCAAACGGAGCATTCCCGCTGCCGGGCATGCCGCCTGCCGCGGCAAACGCCGCATCATTGCTGTGCTGGGCTCGCCAGCAAAGGCTTAAAATAGTTCACGTGCGGCATGAAGAACGCGACTCATCTGCTGGAATTCTATTGGAAGGCACCACCGGATCGGAAATTCATGTGACCACCAAACCGTTGGCAACCGAGACAACAATCACCAAGAATTACCCAAACGCATTCCGTGATACCAACTTAGCCGCCGTACTTGAGGGCACTGAGGAGCTATTAATTGTAGGCGCCATGAGCAACATGTGCATAGACGCTACAGCTCGAGCCGCATTCGACCTGGGGTTTAAAATTACGATCATCGAAGATGCTTGCGCGGCATCCGATCTAGAATTCCAAGGACAATCCCTAACAGCAGCGCAAGTCCATAGAACCTTTATGGCAGCGCTTGCGTCTGCCTATGGGGAGGTCGTCCAGACCCGAGACATCCTTAGGTACAATGAATGAGTATTCCGGACTCCAGCAAAGTTTCAATGTTAGAGCGCTTCGCAATGCTACTCTGTGGCAAAGCCTTTATCCGCTCACTTAACAGGAAAATATATGCACGCTGCTTATGACCCTGTTTACCCTCTGAATCGCGGAGGCTCCGCCTCCCGCTCTGCAATTGACCGTACGCTCAGATCGCTGGCCAAAATTCAACATGACCGGGACGACAACCAGTTCCTCCTATCCCAGCTGAGTGAGCAAGCGACTCCCGAGAAGTTCGAGCAGCCCTTGAAATTGAACAACGATCAACTCGATTTTCTGCGCTTTGCAGGTCTCATCGATGAGGCCGGAAAAATCATCGATCAAACGACTGCTATGATTTTGACTTCAAGTATTGCGCTCACCGAGGGCGAATATATGGTGTTCGCGCCGGTGTAGCGTCTAGGCAGCTTCAATCGCCTGAAGATTGGCCTGTAGTTCAGTGCGCCCATTAAAGGTGCTGGCATCAGGGCGGCAAACTACATTGACTCTAGAGCCCTGTACTAAGGCCGGATGGGAAGTCTGTCTCCACATCAAGCCCGAGATCATGCGCTTTCCGTCGGAAAGTGTGGTCTTCAGATGCGTGTCCTTAAGCACTCGGACTTCCACTACCTTGAGACCCTTAACGAGCAGCTGCGGATTTGGATTGCCCATGCCAAAGGGCGCGAATTGTTGGAACTCCTCGACGAGGCGCAAATCGAGCTCTTCGAGCGTCACTTCGGTATCCGCCTCGGCAATAGGGCCTCCGCTTTTGTCCCGCAGGCGCTCGTCGCAAACGCGAATGAAGGCCTCGGCAAATTCTTCGAGCTTGCCTTCCTCCACCGAAAGCCCCCCTGCCCCTTCGTGGCCTCCGTACTTGATTAAATGTTCTCCGCACTCCGCCAAGGCCTCAACGACATTGAAACCCTTCACGCCCCGCACCGAACCCTTGAAAACTCCGTCAGTATCGACACCTAAAACCACCGAAGGACGATAGTACTGTTCGACAATGCGCTGAGCGACGATGCCAATGACCCCGGTATGGAACTCGGGATCCCAAACGACTAACCCAGCAGGCAAATGCCCGCGCTGCTTGATTTGCTCAATCGCAGCCTCTTTAACCCAAGCTTCAGTATCTTGTCGTTCGGTATTTAGCTTATTGAGCTTTTGCGCCAGCCTCTTTGCGGTATCGGAAGCTGTGGTTGTAAGCAGCTCAATGACCACACTGCCATGCACCATTCTTCCGGCAGCATTAAGACGCGGGCCAATCCCAAATCCCACATCAGAACAGCTAACGCGGTCACGTACGCCGGCTACATTCTTAAGCGAAATAAGCCCTGGCCGCGAGGTGGATGCCAAAAGTTCCAATCCGCGCTTTGCTATCACTCTGTTGGCACCAATGAGCGGCACCATATCGCAAATAGTGCCGAGGCAAGCCAAGTCAAGGTAGCCTTTGGCATCGATATCTTTTGCTTGAGGCAAATGCTTCTTCAAGGCGACGACAAAATACCAGGCTAGCCCCGCAGCGCTGAGAACTTTCCCGGCAAAACCGCAGCCCTTTTGATTAGGGTTGATGAAAACATCGGCTGGAGTCTTAATATCTCCGACATGGTGGTGATCGATGACGATTGATTTCAGCCCTAGCTTGCGGGCAAGATTCAACTCCTTGAGATTGGTCGTCCCATAGTCTACGGTGACGACGACGCTGAATTTCTCCTCAGCAATCTCCCGAATCATGTTTTCGTTGAGTCCATACCCATCTTCGAAGCGATCTGGCACAAAGACTTTGCTCTTTACGCCGATACTCTCGAAAAAATGATGAACCTGAGAGCCGCCCGAAAGACCATCGACGTCAAAATCGCAGCAAATGGCCACAGCGCCGCCCTTCTTAACGGCTTCCCGAATCAAGATACAAGCCTTATCTAGATTCTTTAGCAATTTAGGATCTGGAAGTCCCTCCTTGAGAGTGGGATTCAAATAATTCCTAAGCTCCTCGCCAACCGTGTAGCCTCGTGCTGCAAGTACTCTCGATGCAACAGCGCTCAGTCCAATTTCGGACTGGATTCTCCTTGCCTCCACTTCATTTTGCTTGCGGAGCTTGATTTTCTTATGCGCCACTTTGACGGACTCATACCGCCTGGCGTCCGATTGAGCCTGTAACATATAGAAATTATAGCACTGTGGATTGTAGAAGGTAATGAATTGCGGGGGAAAATGCTCAATTTTCGGGGTCTAACAGCCCACTACGGCTCTCGACCAAGACTCGCTCGACGGTCTGAGCCGTTGAGGCAATGAGGGTATGCTCAAGCTGCTCCATCGACTTAATCAGGTCGTCCATTTTTTTAAAGCTAATGTCGTCCCGCCGAAGATTGGGCTCTAACTCGGCAAGTCTGGTTAAAATGAGACTCTCAGTTTCAAAAATAGCCGTGCTCGCTTCAGAGGCGATCGTGGTAGGCAGACGCTTGGTAAGGTCTTGAAGCAGGCGATCATATTGACGCTGAAACTGCTCGCGCTTGGTCGCGGTCAGCCCTTCAACTTTCTTTACTAGACCGAAAAGCTCCTGGCTCACTGCCTGCCGCTCCGAGCGAAACCGTCGCAGCGCCAGAACAAGCGTAGCTGCGAGAAGAAAGTTCATCAGGCAAAGCGCTGCCAGTAGCGCGATTAAAGCATGACTTGGAGAGGCCCCTAACTCGAACATATCTGTTCCAAAAGGAGAAGGAACTGCTTTGCCCTGTAGACAGTCCTACTAATTCAGTACTTTGGGATATTCGCGATAAACCTGCTGGACCACTAAGGGTCGCGGCTCGATCCTACGCGGGATTCCATCCTACAACGCTGGACACTCTTCTTTAGATGCAAAAAATTAGCGCTTGGAATGCTCAGAGAGGAAATTTCGAAACTCCTGCAATGGACGTTCATATCCGAGTAGGCGCTTGGGCTCAGCTAACGTGCGTACCTCCTCGATTTCACACCACTTCCAAGCCATGAACTCAGGCTCGGCCGTATCCAAATTTAATTCAGAATCTTGACCTAAAAAGCGCACAAGCCAAAAAGTTTGGGTCTGACCTCGCCACTTACCCTTGGCGTAGCTGGGCGGGGTCTTAAATTCGTACTCATGCGTCGCTTGGAGCTTTCGCTCGATTTTCAATGATTTTCGAGGAATCCCCAGCTCCTCCTCCAGCTCCCGATACACATTCTCTTCGAGTGAATATTCAGGTTCCGCTCCGCCTTGAGGGAACTGCCAAACTCCGGGCTCTCCATGCCGCTCACCTAAAAACAGGCGGTACTCCCGATTAAAGAGCAGCATACAAACATTCGGGCGTAGCGGAAGTTGCGTCATACTGAGGCGAGATAATCACCGAATTGGATGGTACCCTCTTCAAGCAATTTTTCCAATCCACGTCTCATGGGCAAATAAAACTTCTGATCGAGTCCCTGTGGTTGCAAGGCTTTGAGCTCTCCATGCACAATCGCCTGATACAGCTCAGAATGCATTTCCAGGGCCTCTAGCGCTAGAGCGCAGCCATCAAACCCGGAATAGTCGCAGTGCGCACACCCTACTGCTCGGTAAACATCCTGTCCCATCATTTGCGCCGTGTGCTGCAGGTCTACGACTTTGCATTTTGCACAGAGACTGGGGAGTAGACGCTGACATATGAGTAGGCCCGTCGCCTGCGCTACCGTGAGCATATCGGCACCCAGCGCTCGAAGTCTGGTGAAGACCTCCAAGCAATTTCGCGCGTGCACGGTTGAAAGCAAAATATGTCCGGTTACTGCAGCCTGTAACGCAATACGAGCTGATTCCTCATCTCTCATCTCACCGAGCAAGATCACATCCGGGTCCTGCCTCAGGACAGACCGAAGACAGGCTGCGTAAGACAATCCGCGTTTTTCATCGATTGAAGTTTGAGAAATACCCTCAATTTGAGTTTCGACCGGATCCTCTATGGTGCTGATACTCAGGTTCTTTGCAGCCAGTTCTGACAGCAGCCCGTACATGGTGGTACTTTTTCCGCTCCCCGTGGGTCCGGCAAAGAGAATGGCCCCCTCATTCCGACTGGAATACTTATCGAGCAGATCGAGCACCTGATCGGGCAAGCCAAGGGTGTTGAGCGTTCGAGTATGACTAGGATTCATGAGCCGAATGACGGCCTTTTCCCCGTGAATTGTAGGCATGATGCTAAGGCGTATGAACACCTCTCGACTTTGCACTGGCACCGTAAAACTTCCATCCTGAGGAACAGCTCGCTGTGTCGTATCGAGTCCGGCCAGCACTTTTAACCGCGCGATCAATTTGCCGTGACTCTCCAATGAACAATACGATCCGCCATGGCTGAGCAGCTCGCCATGAACTCGCAACTTGACGTATCCCCCATCACGCAGAGGCAGAACATGAATATCGCTCGCCTCGCGCGAAATGGCATAGTCCACCAGAGCGGTGAGTAGCTGTGCTACATCACCCTGAGCAACTCTTAGCTGAGGACGGGATATATCCGGTGCCCCGCTCAGCTTCTCCACGGATCGAACAGCTTCAATTTTTTCAAGCAGGCAATCCTCGCTGCCTAGGTAGGCAGCATGCATAGCCTGTTGCAGTACATCGAATGGCGTTGGCACAATTTTAATTTGATGCCCAGTGCAAAAACGTAGCTCTGCTATTCGGTCTTGCGGAAAGCGCGGAGGAGCAGCAAGGCTCAGCGTTGACTCTCCCAATACCGAGACTATTCCGAGTGGCAGAACCCCCAGCCGACGCGCATGTTCATAGGGCAGTAACCGGCGAGCCTCAGGGGAGGAGCATCTGGCCAAGGTTTGCGCAGAGCGCTGCAGGTCCGCTGGTGAGTTGGACTGCCCCCTGCCTGTTCGACGCAGTGATTCAGAAGCCGACAATGGCCCTTTAGCGGTGGTCAATTTTGAGGTAGGTGAGTCCATAGGCAGCGGCTACGCTACCTATTCATCGAAGAACGAGAGAATAAGTTGCTGACTATTTAGCAAGCGCGGAGACCGGGGGAGCAAATGCGCTGGAGGTCTGCAATTCGATACCAGACTTCACTCCAAAAGGCCGATTGAGCGTTTTGCCTTCACCAAGAGTCTTGAGCAGCCCTTCCCGCAAATTAGCAGGAGCCTTTTGATGGGCCTGGTAAAGCGCGTTCATAGCGTCAAATCCAACTGCTGATACGCTGGCATCGACCTGAGGAGTCACTCCCCTGGCTTTAAAATCTTTCCTGAGGGTCTCAAGAAATGGAGATTGAACCCAGGTAACAAAAACCCTATCGAGCATGGGAATATCGGGGGAACCGGCGATTAATTCTCCAGCGAGGAGCTCTCCTGAAAGCACCGCCCCCTTGTACCCTTGCTCCGTCAAGCGGCGAAGAAACGCCGAGATGCCTCCGATAGTTGCTAAGTTTACGTACACTACATCGGTGTTAAGCGATAAAATTCTCGGAATGAGCGATCGCAGGTCGCTATCGAAGGATGCGATTCGCTCATTAAGCACTATCCTGGCAGCGCTTCCAGAGACAAAAGCATCCTGAAATGCGGCAGCGGTAAGCTCCGTGTACGGGGAGGGATCAGAGACAAGCGCAGCTGTTCTATACCCGCGGCTCAGTGCAAACTCAGCGAGCTGCTTCCCTGCGCTCTTGGTATCAAATCCGCTGCTGAAGATGTATGGCGACGACCCAATGATATCCGAGTGGCTGTCCCAAATGATAAGCAGAGGAATTTTGCGCTGTGAGACAATAGGAGCTAGGGGCAAGGCGTCGTCAGCCGAAATTACCGCAACAGCATCAACCTTATCGTGTTCGATGACCTTTTGAACGATTTGAACACAGCGCGCAGGAACTAAGGTTCCCCCATCCTCATATACAATACTGACGTCGTCCAAGTGCTGACGTTCGAATGCCTCCAATCCAAGGCGAATATCAGCGCCAAAAGCAGCGTAGTCCCCAGTCAAAGGGAGAACAGCCCCAATTTTAATTTTCTTCTTGGGCGCCGCGAAGGCGCAATCAGAAATGAGAAGCGAGAGTGCGAGGAGCAGAAGGACCAACGCCTGCCCTAGTCTGCCGCGCATGACGAATTCCTAATGCACGCCCAGGAGGCGATCGATTGCTTCGATGCGGCCGAGCTGCTCCTTGGCAACGGCAAACTCGGGCTCAGTGGTGATGCCGGCGGCAACAGTCTTCTCAAGATTAGTTCTCTGGGTAGCGTAGGCTCCCCTATCCACCTGGTCAGCTTGCACGACATAGTCGGCTAAAATACTCAGCGTATCGCCACTGAAGCTACAAAATCCCTGGGAAATTGCCATACGCTTCGGAGCACTGTTACCGGCGGGCTGATACTCGAGGATCCCAGTACCCAAGAGGCCGTTGTAGCGTGCGTGCTGCGGCAGTACCTGGATTTCACCAAGCGCCGAAGGCAGAGTCACCGAGCTGGCCTTGTCTTCTAGAACAAGGCCAGCCGGGGTAAGCACTCGTAGAGTAATGGAGTCTCCTGACATACAATCCTTAAGCTGCCTGCGCGTACTGAGCCGCTAGCTTCTCACCCTTCGCAATAGCATCCTCCATGGTTCCGACCATGTAGAAGGCTTGCTCCGGGAGATGATCGAGATTTCCAGCCACAAGTTCCTTAAAGCCGCGAATCGTATCCGTGAGCTTCACGTAAACGCCAGGAGTACCCGTGAAGGTCTCGGCAACGTGGAATGGTTGTGACAAGAAGCGCTCAATCTTACGAGCACGAGCAACCGTGAGCTTATCGTCCTCAGACAATTCATCCATTCCGAGAATGGCGATAATGTCCTGAAGCTCCTTGTAGCGCTGCAGTGTTTGCTGCACCGCGCGAGCTACACGATAGTGCTCATCACCAAGAACACCAGGTTCTAGAATCGTCGAGGTGGACGCCAGCGGATCCACTGCAGGATAGATTCCCTTCTCAGCAATCGAACGCGAAAGTACGATGGTTGCATCGAGATGCGCGAACGTCGTCGCAGGGGCCGGATCGGTCAAATCGTCTGCCGGCACGTATACAGCCTGCACAGAAGTAACCGAGCCCTTGGTCGTCGATGTAATGCGCTCTTGGAGCTGTCCCATGTCAGTTGCCAGCGTCGGCTGGTAACCTACGGCGGAGGGCAAGCGTCCAAGCAACGATGATACTTCTGAGCCTGCTTGCAAGAACCGGAAGATGTTATCAATGAAGAGCAATACATCGCGGCCCTCTTCGTCGCGGAAGTACTCAGCGGCCGTCAGCGCCGAGAGACCAACGCGGAAACGAGCGCCTGGCGGCTCATTCATCTGGCCGTATACTAGACAGGCCTTATCCAAGACGCCTGATTCCTTCATTTCGTGCCAGAGATCGTTTCCCTCACGGGTACGCTCACCCACTCCACCGAACACGGAATAACCGCCGTGTGCCTTAGCGATGTTGTTGATGAGCTCCATGATAACAACGGTCTTGCCTACGCCAGCACCGCCGAAAAGGCCGATTTTTCCGCCCTTGAGGAACGGCGCAAGAAGGTCAACGACTTTGATGCCCGTCTCGAGCAATTCCTTGGAGGTTGATTGCTCCTCGAAGCTCGGAGTCGGACGATGAATAGCCCAGCGGGTATCCGTCTCAACCGGGCCCATTTCATCCACGGGGCGTCCGATGACGTCGAGGATGCGCCCGAGTGTCTTCGGGCCCACGGGAATCGAAATTGGAGCGCCGGTGTCGATAACTTCCTGTCCCCGCACCAAGCCCTCCGCCGAGTCCATGGCAATGCAGCGCACCAGGTTGTCGCCAAGATGCTGCGCCACTTCAAGAGTGAGATTATTCGGCTTGTCATCGATCGACGGGTTCGACAACAACAAGGCATCATAAATCGAAGGAATGCCCCCTTCTTTGGGAAATTCTACGTCGATAACGGCCCCCAGCACTTGAGCAACCTTACCCTTGCGCCCTATTCCTTTCTTCTCTTTGTCGTAGTTTGCCATTTTCACACCTATCTAAAAATTCATTACACAGCTTCAGCGCCGCCGATGATATCCAATAGCTCTGCGGTGATACGAGACTGACGGAGCTTGTTGTACTTAAGATCGAGGCTGTAAATAATGTCGCTTGCGTTCCTGGTCGCATTCTCCATCGCAGTCATGCGGCTGCCATGCTCGCTTGCTTTGGCATCAAGGCAGGCTTGCTGCACTTTCGAGCGCATCAGCCTGGGAATGAGAGCCGAAAACACGTCCTTGGCCGAAGGCTCAAAAATAGTGGTGCCGCCAGCGCTCTGCTCGCTCGAGTTCTTCGAAACGGGCAAGCTGGAGGGATCCATCGGTAGAAGCTTCTCAACCTGCGGAGTCATGGATAGCGCCGACTTGAACTTCGTGTAGATTACATAAAGTTCATCGATATTCCCCTGCAGAAATTCCTGCTCGACTTCCCGGCACACTTCCTCAACTGGCCACGTCGTCGCATCTTCCGAGAGTTTTTCAAATGACCTTACATAGTCACGCTTTACACGGCGGAAATGCTCAGCCGGCTTTTTCCCTAAAATATAGGACTTAAGCTCGATGCCAGTTCTCTCCTTAACGAAACTTTCAACTCGCTTATTAAGATTCGTATTGTAACCGCCGCAAAGCCCCCTGCCGCCGCCCACGACCAACAGTCCGATTTTTCGCACCTCCGCATGCGGCTGCATCAGAGGATGAGAGAAATCCATACTGCCAGCCTCGCGAACGATATCAGCAAGCAGCCCATTCAAGGCATCAGTGTATTCACGAGAACGTGTCACTGCGTCCTGTGCCTTGCGAAGCTTGGCAGCCGAGACAAGCTTCATCGCGTACGTAATTTTTTTGGTATTACGAACTGACTTACGTCGTCTATCGATTTCCTTTAAGCCTGCCATGATTCAGCCGTATCTCCGTTAGGCGTGCGCTGCTGCTGACTTCGACGTGCTGCTGGCTGCACCATTGCGAGTGCCGGCTCCATTACGGGAAGTGCTTGAAGCGGCAACTCCAGCAAGGAATTCATCAACGAAGGTAACAATTACCTTGTCGAGCTTACCCGCCGTATCCTTGTCGATCTCCTTCTTCTGGCGAACGGAGTCGAGGATGTCCTTGTGACTTGCATGCAAGTGCGCATGCAGAGCAGCTTCAAACGGTCCAATTTGCGCAACTGAAAGCTTATCGGTCGCGCC
>JAYRHW010000246.1:0-11395 GCA_041907145.1 Bdellovibrionota bacterium | reverse complement strand
CATGCACCGCGAATAGCGCGATCATCTCCTTGCTAATTTCGGCATTGGACGGTGCCTGCTGCATTCGCGAAACCATATACAGCATGTTCACGAGAAATTCGAAGCCTGCGACTCCGAAGGCAATTCGAGTCGGGAATGGGCGCCGACGCCAGTTCCCTATGACCACGTACAGCACTCCGGCAGTCACGAAAATTTCCGAGACAGCGGTAAAGCTACTAAAATTCATGGCTCATGCCTCTTGGTAGAACACAAATAAAATTGGCGCGCGAGTTGCCCCGCGCGCCAATCGCAAACGACTTCTCTTAGAAATCGAATTGCAGTGAGACAAACGCATTCCGCTCAGGCTGCAAGAGCGTGAAGAATGGTTCACGATACTCGCGGTCGAATAAATTGCGCACTCCCGACACGATAGAACCCCGACCAAATCTGGTCTTGCCGAGATCCATATTCAGCTTCAGGTCGACGACCGTGAAGCCGGAACCCTCGAACGGCTGGCGTCCGCCACGCTGCGGCGTATCTTTGGGGTTAAGCATAGTGCGGCCCTGAATTCCGGCCGTCACCTTCTCGAGGAAGCTTACGTTTACCGGCAGCACATAGTCCGTCCCATAATTGAACACCCAATTGAGCAGATCCACCTTCTCCGAATCCCGGGTCCAGGTGCGGCCGGCATTGGCATACACGCTCCAGCGATCGTCGAGCGCGTAGCGCGACGCAATTTCGCCGCCGTAGAGATTGACTGAGCCGACGTTGTCATATTGCTCGGTCGCAAAACCATCCACCACCCCTAGCGAGGTTTTTCCGATGTACTCGGTGATATGATTGACGAACACGGCAAAATCAGTGTCCAAAGCCCCATCGCGGCGCTTCAGTCCCCACTCCGCGCTGTAGGAATGCTCGGCGTTCAGATCTGCCTTGCCGATGACTCGGGATGGCGCACCCAAGTTGACGATGCCGTCCTGGAAGCGCTCTCCGAGATCGGGCGCACGGAATCCAGTCGCCAGGGTCATGTAGAGCGACTGCCGATCGTTTTGGTGATACACCGTCCCCACGGAACCGCTAAATCCCCATACGGAGTCGTCAAAGTCGGATTGGTCGTCCTTGACCGAATGATAGTCGAATCGCACGCCGGGTATAACTTCGAAGGGTGCCAAATTCCAACTATCCTGAGCATACAAGCCGAGTCGGTACTGGTTCGCATCAGCACGGACTCGATCCACGGAGGTCGGCACTCCGTTAACCGCCCCAACTCCAGCTTGGCCAACGACGCGTTGCGTCTCTGTCTCGGGAAGGTACGCGTTATCGTAAGCTAAGTCGGCACCAATCGTTACGACATGCGGGTTGTAGTTAAAGCGAGCTTGATTCTGCCACTCGAAGGTATTCACGCGATCACGAGTGTCGGTCTCAGAGGTCGTAACCGTCGCCGAAGGATCGTAGAAAAGAGGTGGACCGGCAAATCCAGGGCTAAAGGTCGGATAGAAGGCCGTCTCACGGTGGAAGCGGCGATACAGCTGCTGCCAATATAATCCGCTCTGGAAATGCTCCAGTGACGGGGTAACATTCTCACTGGTCAGCTCCATGCCCACCAGCGAACGCTGGTATGTAGGGAACTGGAAATACAGCGGCGAGGTTATCATAGCCGACGCTCCCGGAGGCGGGAACTTTGCGATCGGCAAAGTGATGGAATCATCATCAATCAACACGTCGCTATTGCGATCGACATTGCCCAGGAATCGAAACTTCGTATCCTTGGACAGAAAAAAGTCTGCCTTGCCAAAAAATCCGAGATTCCTATAGGAGCCACTCTTGGGATCCTCACCATCGGGCAGATTTGGACGTCCGGAATGAGTGTAGC
The DNA here is from genome assembly GCA_041907145.1 of Bdellovibrionota bacterium. GTDB lineage: Bacteria > Bdellovibrionota_C > UBA2361 > UBA2361 > JAFLCA01 > JAFLCA01. The sequence continues at coordinate 9,543 of JAYRHW010000246.1, read as the reverse complement.
TGCTGCCGAACACGACTCCGTACTTATCGTCACCGAAATCGGTGTACGCACCGACCCGATTCATGTCACGGGACGAATCGAAAGTATATCGACCTCCGCCGTTAATACCGAATTCGGTGCGCTTCCTGGGATTACGGGTAATAACATTGATCACACCGCCAAAGGCGTCAGTGCCGTAGAGCACCGATGCCGGACCGCGCAAGACTTCTATGCGCTCAATTCCGAAAGTATCGTACAGACTGAGATTACCGCCGCCATACCCGATTCCCTGTCCGGCTTGACGAACACCATCCGTCAACGTGAGCACGCGTTGCGCGCCGAGGCCACGAATGGTAAAGCCCTGCTGCCAGTAGTTTGGGTTACCCTCTGCTGGCGCCAAGCCGATATTCGGCAAGTCCTGTATGGCATCGTGCGCATCAACATATTCGGTTGAGTCGATTGTATCGCGCGTAACCGAGGACAACGCCTGGGGCACGTCGAGAGGATTTTGCTCCGCACCACGGCTGGCCGTCACGAACACCTTGAGGTCCGACACACCGGAGCGCTCAAGCGCTTCCCTGTTCAATACAGTTACCGGGACGGAACTCTCCGTCTCGGGCCTTGCCCATGCTGGAGCAGAGAGACACCCCAACGCTACCAACGAAAACACGGAGGCTGACAGACAGCGACACAATCGCGCATTACGCATAAATTAATCCTGTTCCCTACTACGATTTCCACGCCGCCCAACAAGGGATAGGCGAGTCCAACATGCACGCCTGTGTTTTTGCGTTCATGAAGCAAAAAGTCAATAATGCTGATCAGTCAGACCTGTTATAGTGATCGAAAAATGAAGGTTCATGACATTTCAGTGACACAAAGAATCTCCCGGAAGTTAAGCACCGGAAATTTGTGGTACGCGCGCTATGCTGTAGTGATTGCGTGGCTACTTTTCACCAGCGCCCTAGCCGGATGGTGGTATCTTTTCGGCGTAGAGCAGACGAGACGCGTCATCGCGCTCGATCGTGAATTGACTCCCGCCATGACCCGGCATCTAAAGATGCTGGCATACGAAGGTGCCACGCTTTTTTTCTGTATCGTGACGGGAGGAGGCGCTCTCACGTACTTTATGGCGCGAGAGGAGAGTCAACGCAGAAAGTTACAAGCATTCTTTGCAACATTTACCCACGAACTAAAAACGCCGCTCGCGAGCTTGCGCTTGCAAGCCGAGAGCTTGAAGGAAGATCTAGCCGGCTCGCCGCACGCAAATCTTATTAGCCGACTGACATCCGATACGGACAGGCTAACCTTGCAACTAGAGAACTCTCTCTTTCTAGCTAATCAGGACTTGCGGGAACTATTACTCGAACGAATCGAACTGCGCGAGTTCTTGAAGCCTTACAGCTCTCGCTGGCCAGAACTCGATATCAAGATCGCGGGCGATTGCTTCGTGTTCGCCGACGCGCGAGCACTTGAATGCATCGTGACGAATGTGCTGCATAACTCCGTAACCCACGGCAAAGCGTCTGCTCTCGATATCCGATTCGAACCCGTAGGTAAAGATGGGATTGCCCTAATATTCCGTGATAATGGGACGGGCTTCCGCGGTGATATGCGCCACCTCGGTAAACTCTTCTCCCGGTTCTATGCCGGCAGTGGAAACGGAATCGGGCTGTATCTTGTCCGGCGGCTCGCCGCTCGAATGGGCGGTTCGGCCGAATTCATACCCGACGATCATTTTTTAGTGCGCGTAGTGCTTCGAGGGGAGCTCCTTTGACATGAGTAGTCTGCTATTGGTCGAGGACGATATGTCCTTGGGCGCGACGCTGGTAGAGCGCCTTCAGAAGGAAAATTTTCAGGTTCGCTGGGCCCGTACCATTGCGGAGGCGGAGCGTGAACTTAGGGCAGCCCCCGTGCATCTTGCCATTCTCGATATTGGCCTTCCGGACGGCAGCGGCTTTGACTTGGCTCGCAAGATAAAGGCAGCGGCGAGAACTCCTATCATATTTCTAACGGCGCTAAATTCCGCCGAAAATCGGCTCGAGGGCTATGAGATTGGCGCCGATGAGTTTATTCCCAAGCCGTTTCATTTGCGCGAACTTATCTTGCGAATCGGACGAGTCCTGCACGTTCACGCACCGTCTCGGGAGGTCAAGAGCGGCGAGCTTCTCATCAACTTCGATAGCATGAGCGTATCCTTCCCCGATGGACACAGCGAACATCCGGCCCCCCGAGACTTCAAGTTACTCCAACTCTTGATTGAATCAGCGCCAAATGTAGTAAGCCGAGAGCAGGTGTTGCGAATGATATTTCCCGACGCGAGCACACAAGATGAACTGCCGACCGAGCGCACCATCGATAATTCGATACTTAGGCTGCGACAACTCCTGCGGCGCGCTCCGGGGGACTACATCAGGTCGGTTCGAGGGATTGGATATCAGTGGATCCCGCCAAAGTAGCGCCAACTCCGGAATTTTGCGGAAGATTTTTTAGGCAACAGAAGATCATTTTTGCTACATACTCCTGGTCACATTTCCTCTATGTAAGGCGGGGCACCGGGAATACACTGTGCCCAGAGGTTTGCCGTATTCCGCTATGGATCAGGCCGCGTCGTCCCTCGCTGCACCAGATACTACCCCCGCACCGACACCCCAAGCGCGTCGGATAGAGGCCGTCCCATTTGAGACTGCAAGCCTCGCGGACATCTCGATCGCGCCATCGCTGCGCTCATCCTTGTCTCCTGCTACACGCGGCATAAATCCTGGAAATCTGGAGTCCGATCCCTCGCTCATCAGCAAGGAGCTGGGCTGGCAATCGCTGCAGGGATTAAAGGCAATTCTTCGCCACGGCACCTTCGAGTCCCAGGGGCAAAAAATCAAGCCGTACGTTTTCTATGCGGAGGGCCACAGCCTGGTAGCAGAGACAGCGGGACTCGAGGGTTTTATGTTCTCGGAGCGCGAATTCCGAACTCGGCATGGCGAGGCAGCCAGCGTAGCTTTGGTGGGAAACTACATTCGCTACGTCAGCAATCTCCTCGCCGGGGCCACCTCAACTGCGCCCGCGCGAGAGCAATTGGATCGCATTCAGCGAGAATCCCAAAGCGAACCGGAGAAATATCGAGCTTTTATAGCTTTCCTGTCCGAGTTCGTCGGCAATTTGCGAGATCAAGTGCGCTCGCTTGACGCCGCGCACTGGAGTCACTGGGCCAGGGCTTATCATCTCTTTATCCGCGCGTTCAATACTACCGACTGGAGAGCTGCCTATGCCCAGACAGGCACCGCGGCCACCGGCAAGATTTTCGAAGATCTGAAGCCCGGCGATATCGAGCTGCTCCGATCGCAGTCCTTCAATTGCATACGATTCATGGGAACCTATCCGATTGGAGAGGTTGGACGAAAGGGCGTTGCCGGCGGATCCCCCTTCGCACTAAAGGATTTCTCGGTCGATCCCTCGCACGGAGACCGGCGGCTCGTAAATGAATTCATTCGCGGGGCCGCCTCACAGGGAATGCGCACTGTCTTCGAGATGGTGCTTAATCACACCGCACTTGACTCGATGCTCGTCGAGCACGATCCGCGCCTTTATCTGCACACCCAGTCGAGGCCGGCCGACACTACCGGTTACTTTCACTACACGAGCGAGAAGCATGGTGAGTTTTGGATACGGCACGGCGGCTACGAGGACAACGGCAAGCGCACTTATTGGGAAGACACCATACAACTCGATCTCTCCAACCCGAGAACGCGGCACATATTGATACAAATTGCCTGCGAGGTGGTTCGCAGCTACGGGCCGCACGCTCTTCGCTTCGATGCGGTCGAGAACATGGTGCACCATCAGTGGAAGCGCTGCTGGGATAATGACTGTCGGGGACCCCTTCAATTGCCGCAAGAGGAGTTGCTGGCCGAGATTGTACACGCCGTCAAAGCTCAATTTCCTTCCGTGGTTTGCGTGGCCGAAGCCTACAAATGGTGGGACAAAATGTCCGAGATGGGCTTCGATCTAATTTACGGACTGGAGGACATGGAGCGCGAGGTGCAGAGTGCCCGGCACCGCGGATGGCAGGCTTCCCTGATTAGCCGAGATCCCGAACGCATCCGTGAGGCCATTCATCGCGCCCAATTTCTGCATTGGCAGGAAGGCGGCGCTGATATGGTGACCTTTTGGGGGCATCAGGATAAGGAAGGGCCGTGGAGACTCTTTGGCGAGGATTGGAAATGGGGCGCCGCTGCATTGACCATCCTGAAGCCGGGCCCGTTCTGCTTCTATGCCGGCACGGAGGCCGTGTACGAGTGCCCGGAAACCGATGAACCGAATGACCACAAGGTTGTCACCTTCAACAGACCAGTGTCGATTGCCTGGCAAGGCATCCATTCTGAATTCGGCAGTTATCAGCGCGGGCTTCTTGATCTCTACACTCGGTTGCAGCGCGAACTTGGTGAGCAATTGCAATTTACCCTCCTTCGCCCCGCCGACTCGCGCGAGACCTGGGTCGGCTATGCCATTCAGGGACCCGTCGGCGGGCCCGATGCACCCAAAGCTGTCGTGCTGGTGAACCCCTCTCCCAACCCAACAAGCGTTACGATCGAAGCTCCTGAATTGGGCATTGATAGATTCAGCCGCGAGTTAGGCGCATGCGGCAAAGACGGGGTAAAGATCTTTCGTTTTAAATCGCCTCGCTCAGCGGCGTAGAGACGCCCGGGGCTGCTCGCACCGCTTTTCCAGACCCGATACGCACGGCTCGCAGTAAAAGAATCGAAGCACTCAAACCAAAGGCCTCGATTCCGAAGACCATGGCGTACGCAGGAGGCAGACTACCAAAAATCGTGCTTAGAACATCGCGCAATATTCCGCCCAGGCTAATACCCAGCCCGCGCGCTACTACCTGTGCGACTGTCCAAAAGCCGAGAAGCATTCCGGCACTCGAATCAGTGGTCATCACCATCATTAGATTGAGGCCGGCGAAGGTGTAAACGCCGAAGCCAGCGCCGAACACGACCAGCGCCATAGTCACCAGGTCCGGCTGCACGGTCATGGCGGCAAAGGCCAGCCCCAACATGCCCAGGCTCATGACCATCAGACCGCTGGATGCCACGTTCACCAAGGATTCAGGAGGGCGTCGGCGCAGGTAAATGGTCGTACACACCAGAGTAAGAAGAGTCGATCCCATCCAGTAAGCCGAGAAGCGCGTAGTCTTGCCGGCGCTCATGAAAAAAACATCGGCGCCGAAAGGTTCCAGGATAGCGTCCTGCATCCAGGCTGACAGCGCTGCTACCGCGAGAAATAGGAAGAAAAATCTAGTGTTGCCTTGTCCCCATAGAGAGCGCAGCGATGCGAGCATCGTTTCCGGCGAGGCATTGCCTGCGGAGGGAGCACTGTCAACCGAGCGCTCCATGCCAAGAGTGGAAAATATCCAGAAGAAGCCGCCAACCGCCATAGTAATAATGGTTAGCCGCCAGTAATCGGCATTCGAGTAGTGCTCCATCAAAGCGCCGAATAGAATGGCGGCCAAGGGAAAACACGCTATCATCAAGGTTTCCACGAGCGTCATTGCCAGCCCGCGCTTTTCATACGGGGTACTATCGCGAACCAAGGCGATGAAAGGACTTCCCGACATTAGGCCGCCGAAGCCATAGAGAAGAAACCCCAAGACCGCCAGCAACCACCCCACTGCCGGCATTTCAGTCCCGCTAAAGCAGCTGAGACTCAAGGCGATGCACGGAAGCGAGAGCAGCATCATGGCTCGACCGAACCAGATATAGAGCGAGCGATGCAGGCCCCACAGCGGATGATGATCGGAAATGAATCCCGCCCAGATACTGACAGGTACCAGAAGATAGCGAATGGCGAGCAATAAACTTACCGGCCAGCTCGGCAAATGGAACTCGGAGATCATGACCCGATTCCAGACGCTGCTGACTAATATGTCGCTCATCGCGGAGCCGACATGAAACGAACTCAGGCGCAGCAGACGCAGGCGACTAAAGGGAGGGTATGCGGGCTGATGGTCGGGCGCCGTCAACAGCGACTCCTCTAAATTGGTGTTCGAGGTTTTTACCGCATTTATACAGCGGCATCCAGCCCGCTGCGTCCACTTTATCTGGACAGCCGTCTAACCACGAGCGCGGTAGCCTCACGGGAGCCGGTGAGGTCGAAGTAGGGATCGGATTGTTCCGCAAAGCGCGTCTGCCGAATCAGCGACTTAGCGGAAGCATCGGGGTCCCGAAGCGTCAAACTAAGCCCGGATCGGTAACCCCGAAAGTGGGGTGGAATGGCGCCATCGCTAAAAATCGAAAAGCCGGAGAGGTTAGGATACGAGTGAGTGCAACTATCATATGCTGTCAAAAATTTATCGGAGCCATTCATGAGCCCAAAATCAAAGCCATTTCTGGATCCCCCATTGCAGTGTCGAGCATGCTCCCTAGCACATTGAGCCTCGAACTGACGCCACATTCCCTCATCCTCCGGACAGCGAGCGGCCACCTGCCTAAAATTTTCGCCGCGTTCCCATTGGTACCAGTAGCCCTGGCCATCCTCTACATGGGCCATCGGCGTACTCGAATAGATCGCTATCTTGCTGCTGCCCCAGATTGCTATCTCGGCAAAATGACCGCTCAACACCACTGCCGCTCCACCACAGCCTTGAAGTCGGCAATCCTCGGGACGATATCCCGCCTCAAACAACTTGCGCGCAACGGCTGCGTTGGCGTCTCGCATGAGGTCGGTCAGAGGTTTGGCGAATTCCTGGGAGCCGAAGCTCTCGAGTGCGGCCTGAGCTGCCAACTGTCCTATCGTGGTTTGACGTGCCCCAATAAATTCGAAGGGAGAACGCCACAAATCCGGATTAACATCCAGCACGGCTGCAAATATGCGATTGTCGCGCCCCAGCGTGCGGGCGATCGCCATCTCCTCAGTACCGGATTGCGTGCCGAGGCTCCTGAGAACGGTTCCCCAGGCAGCGCGCCCAAATTCCAAAGGCTGTTCATCGATGCTCGCGGCATGCAGTTCGGGATGATTCAAATTCCAGTGGTATGAAGAGGCGGATGATGTAGCGGTAGCAGCGGGCGCGGAAGGCAGCCCGGCTAGGCGATCGGTTTTGGGAGGCTCAAGAACCGACATGCCCTGCAGGTTACCACTGGCCGCGGCGCTATTCGAATTTATTTGAAATGGGCCAGGGAACTCCAGGGCAGAATCCGGGATGCCCGCAGTGCTCAGCCCTGGTAAGTAATTGTTCTTAGGGCAATATTCTTGGCTATCTTGTCGATGGCCAAGCTCAAGGCATCATCGAGACCGGAGTGCTTGCGATAGTCCGCCGCCACCAAGTGCTGCACGCGATGATCCTCGAGAAAACCCCAGGCCTTTCCCCAACGTTCCCTGCTCTTCCTATCGTAGACCCCGATTGCCACCCCGCCGCTTCGTTGCGCAAGAGAGAAGCAGGGTATGTCGGTGTAGCCGTCGCCGATAAAAATCATCTGATCGAGAGGAACTCTTAGCGATGCCGTAGACACCTTGCGGTTGACGCCGAATGGATCTTGGCGCGCGGCATCACCTATCAGGCCCTTCGAAATCTGAAAAATAAAGCGCGTTTTGTCAGTGAAGCTCACGATATTCTTCATCGCGTCGATTTCACTCGACGAATTGTAGCTAAAATCACTGCTCCAAATATCCGTGAAATGCTTGGCAACCGATGTATGTCGAATGATCTCGCCGATTCCGCTGCTGATGATATAAAACTCTATCTGCAAACTTGCGTGAACACTTTTAGCCTGCTTGCGGATGCGGTCAAATATGCCTGCCACACCGGGATGAAACTCGATCTTCTTGCCCCAGGCCTTGAGCTTCGCCTTGGTAATTCGCTCTTTGGCGGCGCGCCGCTTGGACTCGAGTAGCATCATGTGCAAATACGCTGGAATCGGATCCCAAGCGTCGGCAAGATAGTCCTTGTGCTTATCCCAGAATGCTTTGACGTCGACGCCGATACTATCGAGATAACTGCTCGTGCTGTCATGCGCGAGGGTATCGTCGAAGTCGAAGACGACCGCGATTATATTTTGGCGTGTGCGAGTGCGCTCAGCGTCGGACAATCTTTTCCTGTCCTCCCATATACGGCCGCAGAGCTTTGGGAATTGCAACACTGCCGTCGTCGTTTTGGTTAATTTCGAGCAGCGGAATTAAAATACGCGGCGAGGCAATCAGAGTATTATTGAGTGTGTGGCAAATATGATTCTTGCCGTCGGCTCCCTTGTATCTAATCGCCGAGCGGCGAGCTTGAAATTCATGGAAGCTCGAGCAACTGTGCGTTTCGCCATAGCCCTTTCTTGACGGCATCCAAGCTTCGATATCGTTCTTGTACACCTGACCAAGTCCCATATCCCCGGTGCATACATCAACCACGCGATAGGGAAGCTCCAGAAGCTGCATCAGCTCTTCGGCATTTGCAAGCAGCTCCGCATGGATCCGCGCACTCTCGGCGTTATCGGCTTTGCAAATGGCCACCTGCTCGACTTTATAAAACTGATGGATACGATAAATTCCCTGCGTATCCTTGCCATAGGTGCCCGCTTCGCGTCGATAGCATGGCGAGTACCCGCCATAGAGCTTCGGCAACGAAGCCTCATCCAAGATTTCATCCGCGTGATACGAACAAACGGAAACCTCGGAAGTGCCAATCAGATAATGCTCGGGATCGCGCTCATCGAGATGATATGCCTGCTCCTCCCCACCCGGGAAATATCCGGTACCCATCATGGCCTGGTACTTCACGATATGCGGTGGCTCCATGAGGACGTAGTTTTTGCGATGCAATAGGTCCATCGCCAGACTCAGGACAGCGTGCTGCAAGCGGGCGCCGTCACCCTTCAGAAAGTAGTTGCGTGCTCCGGCGACCTTAACCCCACGCTCGATATCGAGGATATCCAGCCCGGCGCCAAGCGCTACATGATCTTTGGGTGAGAACGCAAAGTTGGGAATAGTCCCCCACTTCTTTCGCTCGACATTCTGCGTGTCGTTATCTCCCTCGGGAACCACGGACAGGGGGATGGAGGGAATACGGAGCTGCTGCGCCGTCCACTTTTCTTCAAGCTGTCGCAAGGTTTCAGTCTCATCCTTGAGTTTGGCCGCCAGTTCCTTCATGCCCGCCAACTTGGCGTCCTTCTCGGGGCCCTTAAGTTTTGGCAGCTCCTTGCTGAATGCATTCTGCTGCGCGCGCAGAGTCTCGAATTCAGCTTTACGGGCGCGGTACTCCTTATCGAGCTGCAAGAATGCAGGGATATCGAACTTCACCCGCTTCTTGCGACACGCCTCTTCGAAAAGCTCTGGATGCTCACGCAACTGCACTAAATCGATCATGGAACCCGCTATAATAACTGTTGATTTCGATACCTTAACGGGCTAGCGCTGAAAAATCAACGCAGCAACTGCGGCAAGAAATCATAGCCAGGCACGAACGCGTTCAGGTCTCCCGCCGTTAGCACTTCAAGGCCCAAAAGGTTGGCAAGCCTGGCAACTTACCGCCGCTTTAGGCGATACTATGTCTATATACTATGACAATGGCCGAGCCTCCCT
>JAYRHW010000245.1:0-4215 GCA_041907145.1 Bdellovibrionota bacterium | reverse complement strand
CGGGGATTCTGATGAAAGTAAAGCTGGAGATAGTGACGGTGTTGGTGACCGATTTCGCCCAGAACTGCCGCATCATCGGAGACCCAAAAACCAAGACCGCGGTGGTGGTCGATCCAGGTGGTGATGTCCCCAAAATATTGAATGAGCTCGTGGCTAGGAGCTGGCGATGTTCTGAGATTTGGCTGACTCACGCCCACCTCGATCACTGCGGTGGAGTGGCAGCGCTGAAGCGCAGCACGAATGCTCCTCTAACTGCTCACCCCGAGGAAAAAATGATGAGAGCCAACGTGCGTTCAATTTGCGCCATGTATGGACTTCCTGCTGGGGTTCTCGAGGATTGCCCTGAGCCCGAGCGAGCAATTCGTGGGGGAGAAACCTTGAATTTTGGCGGGCAAGATTTCCGCGTGCTTTTCACACCGGGGCACTCTCCGGGTCATGTGGTGTTTTATGAGCCTGAAGAGGGCATTCTCATAGCGGGCGATACCTTGTTTTCCGGTTCGATAGGAAGGACTGACCTCCCTGGCGGGAACCATGCTACGCTTATGGACAGCCTGCATCGTGTCATAATGCAGCTACCGGGGAATACAAAGGTGTTGCCTGGGCACGGTGAGGATACGACTATTGAACAGGAACGACTAACCAACCCCTTCCTTCAGGAATAGGTGCAATGTTTGAAGGCATGGAAAAGCGAAAAATAGTTCTCGGGGTCACGGGCTCGATTGCGGCTTATAAGGCTGCGGAGCTGGCGCGAATCCTCGTGCAGCGCGGATACGAGACCCGGGTAGTAATGACACAGTCGGGAATAGAGTTTATTTCACCGCTGACCATGCAATCCGTGACGGGGCAGCCCGTGGTCACTGATTTCTGGGATAAGTCTGAAACTCCCGGTATAGAGCATATTCAGTTGGCGGATTGGGCTGAGGCTTTGGTGATTGCTCCCGCTACTGCCGATGTCATAGCCAAGCTTGCGGCCGGATTTGCCGAGTCTCCGCTGCTTGCCATTGCTCTGGCGACCAAGGCACCCATCTTGCTCGCGCCTGCCATGAACGTAAACATGTATCTCCATCCGAAGACCCAGGAGAACCTCGCGGAGCTCGTAAAGCGCGGAGTCAAGATCGTTGAACCCGGCGAAGGTGCTTTGGCGTGCGGGTGGAACGGGACTGGCCGCCTTGCCGATCCGGAAGAGATCTTTTTTCACGTGCGCAAGATTCTCTCCCCGCAGGATTATCGAGGCAAGAAGGTCTTGATCACGACTGGTCCGACCCGGGAGGCGATCGATCCGGTGCGATTCATCACGAATAGATATTCGGGCAAGATGGGTGTGGCACTCGCGCGAGAGGCCTTTAGACGCGGGGCCGACGTGACGCTCATCCACGGCCCGGTGCACGTTCGTGTTCCGGGGCCGGTGCAGTGTGAGGCTGTTATCTCTACGCAGGACATGCGCGCTGCGGTGATGAAGCATGTGTCGAAGGATAGTATGCCTGACGTCATCATCATGGCGGCCGCTGTAGCCGACTATCGACCGCTCGAAGCTGCGGACTCCAAGATCAAGAAGGCCGACCGCACGCCGCAGCTTAAGCTCGTCGAGAATCCCGATATTCTCTTCGAGCTTGGGCAAAAGAAAGTTGACGAGAAGAAGCCGATTTTAGTGGGGTTTGCCGTCGAGACAGGGGAGATCGAGGATCTAATCACCGAGGCACGCGGTAAACTTAAGAATAAGAACGCTGACATGATAGTGGGCAATTTTGCCAATGAAGCCTTCGATCTCGATACTAATCGAGTTTGGCTGGTAGATAGGCATGGGCGACAGGAGGAAGTCGCGACCACCTACAAGAGTCGTGTCGCTAATAAGATTCTCGACACCGTGCTGACGCTTTAGGGTCAGGCTGGCATGGATAAGCAACATTCTATTCGTGAGGCTTTGGTGTTTCTAGACTCCGTGCGGGGGCTGTACCCTGGAGGAGTCCCGAAGGCGCCGGCTGCCATTCGTGCCGAAGCCCAGCCCAAGCGAAGTGTCTTGCTGCACTTCTTCGGCGTTTTGGAGCAATCACAGCGCGCAACTTTGGAAGCTGCATGCACGCAGGGCCTCAAAATTTCCTTGGACGCCGCCGAATTTTCAAGTCTACCAGGGCGAACGCTCAAGGCATCGGAACTTTCCTCGTTTATCGACCAGAAGTTGAACGAGGTTCCCTCTAAAATCGCCGTATTTATGGGCGCTGAGTTTCAGTCACTCGTAGAAAAGCTGCCCAAAGATCAGGCTGGGTTTCACCTTTGGCAGGGGACCGCAGTTATGGTCACCGAGAACCTGACGACAGTGATATCGGATGCTGCGACCAAAAGGCGCTTTTGGGCGGCTTTGAAAAGGACTATCCCGCTTCTCGCAGCTTAATATGGGCCGATTACTACACTCGCTTCTTCTTTTCCTCTGTCTGGTCGGAAGCGTCCCCGCAGCTGCGGCGCCGTCTCCCGCCACTTTTACCGGGGGAGATCCTTTCGTTGGCACTATCGATATGAACATGATGATCTTGCCGGGAACTTCGGCATATCTGCGTCATGCGATCGACGAGGTGGCCAATCAGGGCGGCAAGGCTCTCGTCGTCAGGATATCGACTCCTGGGGGCATGCTGACCAGTGCGCAGGAAATGATTCAGACAATATTTCAGTCACCCATTCCGGTCGTTATTTATGTCTCGCCGGGAGGAGGTACTGCCACCTCTGCGGGAGTGTTCATCACGTTAGCCGGACACGTTGCAGCTATGGCCCCGGGCACGAGCATGGGCTCCGCTCATCCCGTTCAGGGGGATGGCAAGGATATCGAGGGCGATATGCGCAAGAAGGCCGAGGAAATGGCCGTCGCTTTGGTCAAGTCCATTGCCGAGCAGCGCGGCCGTAATGTGGCTTGGGCCGAGAAATCCGTAAAGGAGAGCAATTCAATCACCGAGAAAGAAGCCCTGAAAATGGGTGTCGTTGATATCGTTGCCGAGGATATTCCCAACTTGCTGCGTCAAATGAAGGGGCGCGAGGTGAGGGTGGAGAATCGAATGGTGCTGCTTGAGGACTATTCGAACCTGCCACTTCGAACAATTGAGATGTCGTTCAAGGATCAAGCGGTAAATGTGCTTGCGAATCCTAATATTGCAGCGATGCTATGGCTGGGGGCGACTACGGGACTTACGCTTGAGCTCTATAACCCAGGAGCGACGCTGCCGGGGGTAGTAGGGATAATCTGTCTCGTGCTTGCGCTTGCCGTCAGTGAGATTATTCCCCTCAATCAGGGCGGCATTTTGCTTTTCGTGCTTGGAGCATTCATGCTGGCGCTCGAGCTCTATGTACCTAGCGGGGTGCTGGCTGTCGGTGGCGTCATCGCCATGCTCATAGGCGCCGTATACTTGGTAGATGTCTCCCAGGCCCCTGATCTGGCCGTGTCTCTCGAATACATCCTTCCGCTCGTCATGCTTGTTGGTGGCTTCATGCTTTTTGTGGCAAAGTCTGCCTATCGAGCGCTGCACCGCCAGGCCACGACCGGTGCGGAGGGGCTTATCGGGCAGCGCGGCAGAGCGATTTCTACTTTCACCAGCAAGGGTAAGATTTTCGTCAATGGTGAAGTGTGGGATGCTGCGGCAGACTCAGGCATTATTGAAAAAGACGCCGAAGTGGAAGTTCTCGAGTTGGATCCCGGCTTTGTGCTCAAGGTGAAGAAGATACCGTCATAGAGGATTAGTATATGCTACCCATTCCAGGCTTCGTTCTATTTCTTGTCGTCGTAGCGGCTGCCGTAATCAAGTCGGCTGTCTTCATTCTCAAAGAGTACGAGCGAGGAGTGGTGTTTTTCCTCGGGCGTTTGGGCGCTGTGCGCGGTCCCGGCATCGTCTTCATAATTCCGTTCGTCGAGAAGCTCGTGCGAGTCGATCAGCGCACCGTGACCATGGACATTCCGACGCAGGACGTTATCACCAAGGATAACGTTTCCATAAAGGTGAACGCGGTTTTGTATTTCCGTGTCGTCGAGCCCTCGAAGGCTATCGTGCAAGTTGAGAACTTTTTGTATGCCACCAGTCAGCTTGCGCAAACCACGCTGCGATCCGTATGCGGCGAAGCGGAGCTCGACGATTTGCTCTCCAAGCGTGAGGCTATAAACGTGCGCATTCAAGAAATCATCGATCATCGCACGGAGCCTTGGGGAATCAAGGTGACGACGGTGGAGGTCAAGCACAT
>JAYRHW010000244.1:0-3612 GCA_041907145.1 Bdellovibrionota bacterium | reverse complement strand
TACCTGCTCGACGCTCCCTGGTTAGCCACCGAGCTCCGAGAGTCCGCCAGCAACCTAGCTGTCGCAACTTACTTGACGCTGCAGACGCTGAATTTGCGAGGGGATTTGAGGACGCTGCAAGACATCTTTAAGCCTATTGCCGTGGCCGCACGTTTCAATCGGCTTAGACCTAAGCCTAAAGATTGACGACGAGGCGAGTGTTGATACGATAGGGGCTGCATCAATCCTCAAACTTCCTATGGCCGGCTCTGCTCTAGATTTTCTGTCCCCTACCGTATCCGCGGAATGCATGCCGACCGATCTACTTTCGCATCTAGCTTCCTTGAATGCGTTGTCGACCTCTGGTCAGATGTTGTGCGCGGTGGATGCTTCGCCGATCGAGTTCTATATGGCGGCCGAAGAGCATGGCTGGCTTAGCAACTTCTCGCTCCACCCGTTCGACCTTCATGAGAGGACCTGGCGAACGGCCGAGCATTTCTATCAAGCGCAAAAATTCGCCACTATGAATAGAAGGTTGTTTCTTGAAATCATTAACGCTCGAACGCCGGAGGAAGCAGAGTACATAGGCAAGCATTCGAAAGCTTCGGACATCCCAAACGACTGGCTTAGCCACGCTCGATTGCCGGCCATGACTGTAGCGGTGACATCAAAATTCCTTGCCCATGCTGATTTGCGGGACCGCTTACTTCGCACGGGGGACAGACCGCTTATTGAGACCTCTCCGGGAGATCCCTTTTGGGGCATTGGCTCAGCCCGAGATGGTCAAAACAATTTGGGCAGACTGCTTATGACTTGTCGCCTGCTGCTACAGAATGGCGACGGCGAGACAGCGCTGAAGGATTTTCGGCAGGCTTCATCGGTGGCACTACAGCTACGCCTCTTTGGCAGCCCGCGTTGCCTGCCTGCGAAATAGAAACGATCCTGCCCTGTCGAAAGCCGCTCAAAGCTTCGACTTAGGCTGGTGCTCACCTCACTCAGTCTGCGCTGAGCCTGAAGTGCGCCAATATTGGATCCAAATCCGCCTAAGAACTAAACAACCTCCTATAAAAATCCCGGGGCACGAGATGGGGCTATACGCTCATAAAATCGCCTACTTAAAGGAAATTGGGACTGTCCCAATTTCCTCTCAGCACCAACTCCATATCAGGACCGAAAGTTGCCGCTAGTTCTGGTTGAGCGGCTTCGGTCTGGGCGTGAGACCTATTTGGTCAGTCCCGGCACCTACCGCTCGTGAGCGGGGCCCTCGGATTTTACGGGCGTCTTGTCGATTTCCGGATGGCGGATAAGACCACCTTGGTAGGCTGTTAGCGCAAAGGACCCACTCGTGATGAGGGCGCTAAGCAACACGATTGCCAATCCCCGCGCCCCCCAGCTCTTGCCTTTCTGTAAGCCGAACAAGGTAACAGCGCTTACAGCTCCCGTGACGAGTACCAAGATCAAGGACACCGTCGCAGCGTCTTCATGTTCTTCGATGGTGTCGCGATTCACGCCAGAGATGTCTTCAACAATTTCCTCCGCGCTATCCCCCGATAAATAAATAGGAATAGCAGCGATTGAAATGAGGACTGAGGCCACGAGAGCAATTCGCTTGACCTCCGAAAATTGCTTCCACATGCCTATTGCGAGCAGCGCAGCTATCAGAGGAACAGCGATTATGGGTAAATGAACAAAGGCCAGATGAAAGTGCGCGGCATTCATAGATCCAATGATCGCACGTTTGGCGGATAGCGAGAAGAGTTCGTTTCAACGCCCTCTCGGCTACCCATTAGGAGCGGCACTCATCCGTACAACGCCCCGGCAGGAAAATGGGAATGCCGCCCCCGCAGTTCACGCGGACAGATCCATCACTATAGTGGCTTTCCCTGCATAAGATTCGGCAGCGATAACCAAGAACAATGGTATTCTGCGAAACACCGCACAATCTTGACCACTCAAGCTTTGGTTCTTTAGTTTGTTGATCAAGTAGATCGAATATTGGATCTTCAACTGCCAGATCGAGGTCGATGGACTTACTTTGCACCGAGCTCTCGGCGTAGGCCGTGCCAATAACCTGAACACCGGTCAGTACAAAAATGGACGCTAGCAAAACAGTGCGACGAAAATATTCAAAGGATAGGCGCATAAACCTCCAAAAGAACAACAGCAAAACCTTGCTGATGTTATGCCAGAGGCAAAGAGACAGGTTGCCTTAGATGCCAATTTTTGGCATTTTAACTGATTCATTGAACGGCCTTACTATATGGCTAACTAGCTGTGTTTACTATATATATATTGCCCCTCTTCTGATTTGCTACCTATACATTTTGCTATTTTGAAAATTTTGTAGATACAGGAGGGGCCCCATTTTGACTAGCTCCCCCGCTGCTCGTAAGCTAACCACATCCCCTTCGAAAAGATTCAAGCATCTCCGCGGCAGCCCTCCCCCGATCTCCAACAACGAGCTTTCGAGTAGAAGCTGACTATCGCCCTCCTGCCTGAGGACCCCCCGTCAGTGGGTTCTGAGGTGGGAAGTGGTTGGTGCAGTGTTGCCCCTCACGTCCCATGGTTCTTGCGGAGGTTATGTACCCATGTTCGGTGAATTTTTTCGCGCCAGCCGTGCACTGCTAGTCAGTACTGCAATTGTGCTATTCCTAGCGGGGGCGGCAAACCTTTGGTTCTGGCTAGCAACTCCGTTGTCGGAGGCCCGCAGTATAGCGATGCTTGCGTGCGCAACGATTGATTACTTCGTTCTCGATCCTCTGCTGCAGTCGTATATCGATCTGATCAAGATCAACTCGACCTGGACTTTTAGTCGCTTGGACCAGCCTGCAAGGCGCATTCGTTTTGCAGGCTATGCATTGATGCTTGCGATGCTTATCCTTGCCGTCGATGCGCCCTGGAGCACATTCTCCCTGCAATCGGCGAGCGCTCTCCTGCCCTTCCTGCCTCTCTCGCTACAAATCCTAGCCCTGATTTTAGTAGCGTACCCTGTTCTCGAGGTTAGCCGCGAAGAACGGCTTAGCAGAAATACCCCGGAGAGCCTGGAGGAAGTGCCATAGAGCAGATTAGTCTGGGAAATTAGGGGGACGAGATGCCCTAGCGGCGCTCGTCCTCCTCCCTGTTTTTGACGATTCCCGCTGCACCAATTCTTCCCCAATATTATCTCTTCCTCGCTTACCAATCGCTCCATCGAGGGCAGTTGCGCTCTGTCGTTCAGGCACGCCGACAGCGCATATGGGCGCCAGATTTTGCGCTCTGTTTCCCACACTCGAAAGCAGGCGCAATGTGTTATTATTATTAGGGAATTTGCCCCTCAATTTTCATATATGAATGGCCGAGAGCATGCTATGCTTGTGGTGTAGGTTTTTTGCTATTTTCATGGGGTCTTTATGTCATCCGAGAATCTCACCGGAGTGAAAGATCAAATCCTCCTGGCGCTAAGGCATCCTGAGGCCGAAGAAGGCCTGTATTTTAGAAATTTCTATCATCTGCACGAAGAGGACGAACGTCCGGCTGTCCAGGCCGACGAGGTCGAAATTCTAGACGCGCTCAAAGAACTAGTAACGAGTGGGGATGTTGTTCTTGATGAGACGGGTCCCGAGGCCGTGTTTAGCCTTGCCCGTAGGCACTAGC
>JAYRHW010000243.1:0-1987 GCA_041907145.1 Bdellovibrionota bacterium | reverse complement strand
TCGGCTCATCGCGGTTTCCTGGGATGCAAGCACTTTTCTAGAGCAAATGCACTTCTTAAACAGCAGGGTTTGGCACCAATTGATTGGTCGCTGTGAGGGAAAATAGGATCGTCCCTAGCGTGGATAGTGGATCGAAATCTTACCGTCCTCGAGTCCTACCGCCACTTCGCCGCCCTTCTTCAGTCTACCAAAAAGAATCTCATCTGCGAGGCGGTCCTTGATTTCCCTCTGGATAAGCCTTCCCATCGGCCGCGCACCAAGTAGCGGGTCAAATCCTTCCTTGGCAAGCCACAGTCGCGCCTCCTCAGACAGAGTGACCTTCACGGCGCGAACTCTTAGTTGCCTCTCCAAATCTCGGACAAATTTCTCGACGATTTTTCCGATTATCTCAATCGGCAACGCATTGAAGTAAATCGTGTCATCGAGGCGATTACGAAACTCCGGCCGGAAAAGCTTCTTTATCGCCTTATCGCGATTGGAATCAGCCATACCTGCGCCAAATCCAAGCGACGAGGATTTCTCGGAACCCGCATTGGTGGTCATTATTAAAATCACATTGCGAAAATCTGCCTTTTTGCCGTGAGAGTCCGTAAGCTGCGCGTCGTCCATTACCTGCAGCAGAATATTATAAATATCCTCATGCGCCTTTTCGATTTCATCCAAGAGCAGCACCGCGTGCGGATGCTTACGCACGAGGTCCGTAAGCTGCCCGCCTTCGTCATAGCCCACATAACCCGGTGGTGCGCCAATTAGTCGCGAAACCGCATGCTTCTCCATGTATTCGGTCATGTCAAAGCGATGAAAGTGTACCCCGAGCTGCTGCGCCAATGCTTTGGCCAGCTCGGTCTTCCCCACACCCGTAGGACCAGCGAATAAGAAACATCCGATCGGCTTATTATCGGCCTTAAGGCTAGCTCGGCTTCGCTTGATTGCCAGTGCGATGGAATCGACGGCCTTGTCCTGGCCAAAGACCTGCTCTTTGAGCCTCACATCGAGATTCCTCAGAAGCTCTTCGTCCGAGGCGCTCACCGATTTTACCGGCACTCGAGCAATAGCTGAAACAACCGCCTCAATTTCCCTTTCGGTGATCTGCCTTCGACGTTTCTTAGCGTCCACGAGCGCGTTTGCCGCTCCGGCCTCATCAATCACGTCAATAGCCTTGTCCGGAAGGAATCTATCGTTGATATGCTTGGCAGAAAGATCGGCCGCGGCCTTGAGTGCGGCGTCCGAATATTTGACTTGATGATGCTCTTCAAAGCGGTCTTTTAGCCCTCTCAGGATCGAAACCGTCTCCTCCACCGTCGGTTCGACAAGCTCAATTGCAGAGAATCGGCGACTCAAGGCGCGATCCTTCTCGAAACTCTTTTTGTAATCCTCGTGCGTGGTACTGCCTATGCAGCGAAGGTTCCCCGAAGCCAGCGCGGGCTTAAGTAAATTTGCGGCATCCATTGAACCTGTCCCGGTTGCTCCAGCCCCCACGATGGTATGAATTTCGTCGATGAAAAGAATCGCATTCTTCATCGCAGTTAGTTCCTGGACAATATGCTTAAGTCGCTCCTCGAACTCACCGCGAAACTTCGTTCCCGCAATAAGAGAACCCACATTGAGATTAAATAGCTTTGCCTTCTTGAGAGAAGCAGGAACCTTCTCGGAAACTATGCGCAGGGCGATTGCATGCGCCATGGCGGATTTGCCGACCCCGGGATCGCCCAAGAACAGCGGGTTATTCTTTTGCCGACGCGACAATACTTTGAGCGCTCGCTCGAGCTCCTTATCTCGTCCGATAATAGGATCGAGTTCTCCCTTGGTCGCTCGCTCCGTAAGATCCTCGGTAAAACGTGCCAAAAAGCTGCGCTTCTTGTCCCCTTTGACCGGAGTCTCTTCATCCTCGTGTTCTGAGTCCGACGATACGTCCGACTCCTCCGATGCTCCGATCTTGGAAACTCCGTGCGAGATATAATCGACCACATCAAGCTTGTTAATGCCC
>JAYRHW010000242.1:0-12377 GCA_041907145.1 Bdellovibrionota bacterium | reverse complement strand
GGAACGCGCGCGGCAGCGATGATTTTCTGCGGCCCGTCGGTTCCGCGACTGCCGAGTGATAGGGCCACGCCTGGAACTCGGCGCATGGTCCCGCTGCTCCCCTCACGAATGAGAAAGAATACATCCTCGGGGAGAAAATTTAGGTTAAGTTCCCGCGCCAGAAACACACTGTCGGATGTGGCCGCGTCTGCCGAAGCAAACCGTGAAACTGCTAATAGCGGGAGTACGATTACCAGCGCCCCAAGTATTCGAGCCCTGGTCCTCATGGAGCCTCCTGTGCAGGGACCGTCGTAGTCGATCCACTAAGGCCAAAGCTTCCTACCGACTCCGGATAGCGCAACTTAAAAATAAGATTCCGCTCTAATTCAATTTCGCGCTTAATCTGAGAAATCTCCTGTCCACGTTCCACCGCTCGCTCTAAGCCTGGTACCGTCTCGGCCCCTGCAGTTCGCAGCAAGGACTCGGCCCAGCGTGCGTCTCGTTCAAGGGACTCCCGCGCCAAAGTCACTAATCGCCCAGCCGGGGAAAGCCGTTGGGCAATTTCAATTCGCTCCTGCAGCTTGGCGAGCTTGGTGCGTCTCTCCGCAACCTCGCGCCTAGCAGCCGCCAGCTCATCCTGGGCGGCACTCAATTTTGAATCGGCGCTGGCCTGAACCTGCTCTCGTTCCGAAATGAATGTGCTCAACTTCTCGATATCGCTCTTCTGCTGGGGCACTCTGCCCTCAGCATCCTTGATTTGGGCCTCGATGTCGAAGAGATCTGCTCGACGCCGCAACCATAAAAGAAGTTCCTGATCATTCTTCGCGTCTGCTGATAGCACTTCGACAGCGCCCAGTGACCACCTGCCCTCTGCTCCCGTTGTCATCTCGGTTACGGTGCCTTGGTAACTCCCGGGCCCCGTATGGGAGCCGATGAACTTGAGTTTGCCCGACTCTCCCACGACTGTTACGGGAAGAAGCCAGCCCTGGCCCTGCGAGCTGTTATCTCTAATCACGGCACTCACAACTTGCGGCTTCCATCCGGGACGCAGAATGGCAAAGAAAAGGTCATCCGATTGGGCGGGGCGCTCGACATAGAAAGGGACCTTTTCGCCCGTCTCCGAGAGCACTCCCTGCATCGATCCGAAATAGCCTCCTGGCTCGACTACAGGAAATCGCCGCTTCATCTCCATCCAAAGTAAGGTGCTCACCACCAGGAGACTAACCAGAGCGAGGCAAGCCACTACATGTGGGAAATACCGCCGAAGCGCGGAGGCCTTTGAAGTACTATTGCTATCCGAAGTCACCATGAAGCTCTCAAGTGCCGGCTGTTAAGCGGCTGTCGAACCATTGAACCACATAACCTCTCATTCAAAAATAGCGTGCAGCAGATGGTTAGATGCGCCTTTACAATGCCTGGGGGATATTCGAGAATTTGGATGCTTGAGCCGCAATTTTTGGCCGGCATTCCTTGGAGAATTTATCTATGCGACGCGCCCTTACAATCGCTGGTGTTTTAGCCGCGGCCGGTTTGACGGTTACTTTTTCGATGGCGCAGGCTCCTGCCCCCCAGTCGCCAACAACCTCTCTCGATCCCAGTTCAGTCGCCGCCGTTTTTAACGGCCGGGATATCAAGATCAGCGATTTAGACTCTGAAATTCAGCGCAAGCCGCAGCTGTCTATGCTGCAGGCATATAGTGGCGGAGATCCGGCGGTGACGAACCGGATTCGCATGGCGGCCCTCAATGGCCTTATAAATAGGCAGCTGCTCCTGAGTGCAGCCCGTAACAGCGGGGCAATCGATGAGAAGGAAATTCAGCAATCCGTGGACAATCTCGTCACGCAATACGGCGGCAAGGAGAAATTGACGCCCCTGCTTGCAAACATAAAGACGACTTTCGAGATCTTTACGGCTGAAGTCGCAGATGACTTTCGTATCAACTCTTTTATCGACAAGAATGTGGCCAAGAACCTCAAGTCAACCGACGATGAGATAAAGAAGGCCTTCGACTCCGCGCCGGATAAATATGCTGCTAAGGAGGCGGTCCAAGCGAGCCACATTCTCCTCAAACTGCCTCCGGATGCCAGCGCTCAAGACGAAGAGGCCACAAAGAAGAAGATGGAGGAGATCTATACTAAGGCCATTGCTCCTGGTGCTGACTTTGCTGCGCTTGCAAAGCAGTACTCTCAGGACGGCTCGGCTCCCGGTGGAGGTGACCTAGGAATGATTGAGCTGGGCAAGACGGTCCCGGCCTTCGAGAAGGCTGCGTTCGCACTTAAGCCTGGGGAGATTAGTAAGCCCGTTCGCTCTGAATTTGGTTACCATCTGATCAAAGTTACTCAGCGCCGCGCCGCCGAGAAGGCTGATTTTGCCAAGGCTAAACCGCTGATTGAGCAAGAGCTACAAATGCGAAAGCGCCAGCAGGCTATCGAGTCCAAAGTCAGCGAGCTCCGCGCGGCCGCCCAAATAAAGATAAATATTCCAACGACTTAACCCCTCCAAAACCGGGACAGTCCCAATTAATAAATGGGACTGTCCCGGTTTTTACAGAGAGAGGAGCGCCGCGCCAAGGAGGGAAAGAAATACTCCGACTCCCTTTACAGGCGAGAAATCAGAGCCGAAAAGCAGGCAGGATGCGCCCGTTACCAGCAAGGCCTGTACGCTTATAATCGCGACGGCATAGCCGGGGTTGGGAGCCAAAGCGGTAGCTCTGAACTGCAGGGCGTTGCCGATATAGCTCAAAATTCCGGCTCCTAGAAGCAAGAGAAAGACTGACCCGCCGACTCGTAACGACTCCTTCATGTAGGCGTTGTGGGCCAGGTACAGAAGCGCTGCAACGATAAATAGCCAGGCCAGGGAGACGAAGGTGGAGATGGATCGCAGCTCCAAGGCCTTGAATATGACGAAAATGCCGCTGAAACTCAGCGCGGCTCCGAATGAGTAGAGAATCCACATTCAGTGAGTATCGCGAACATTGAGAAATTTGGGCAATCAGCCTTTGTGTCTGAAGCAACCTCTCGATTTCAACAACAAAAAAAAAGGGCGCCCCGTTTCCGAGGCGCCCTTTCGTGTCCAACCTCCTAAGAGGTCTACACTTTAGAAGTAGCTGCTCAACTGGAACAACCAACGATTGCTGTTGATGTCATCGCCATCACCAAGCACGCGCTCATTTACATGAACGTAGTTAAGTTGTCCTTTGAGGTTATGCTTCCACCAGTAGTAGTTAAGACCAACAGATACTTCGTTGACCTTCTCGTTGCCGGAGCACATGCCAGAGGCATAAGCACCGTCATCGCAATCTACCAAGCTGTAACGGCCAGCGACTTCGATCTTCTTAGGATCGAGGAAGTAACCAACCTGAGCATAGAAGCCCATCGGCTGTACCTTATCAGCACCGTCAACATCTGGATCGATGTTCACATAGTAGTACTCAGCATGAGCACTCCAGCCTTGCCACTTCCAGTTAGCATCGACTGTGACGTTGTCCTGCGAGAAGTCACCACCTAGACCAGCACGCATTCCCTCGGAATATGCCCAAGCAGCTCCAAGTGAAAGTGCACTATCATCTGTCCAGTTGATGTCGCCTTCCTCGCTGGCATCCATCTTGCCCATTGCAGCGTAACGAGCAGCCAATACGACAGTGTGTTTGGTGTCCACGCCGCCGAGGTTCTGGCCTTCGCCATCGCTCAAGCCGTTATAAAGTCCGGCTGAAACATCGAGCTGTCCGTTCATGAAATGACCCCAACCGGCCACTCCGTTCTGACGTCCAAGATTGAACATCTGAGAAGCCAACGAATTATCAGCGAACTGCTGAGTGTTGTCGTTGGTGTTGAACTGACGATCGAGCTGCGTCTTGAACTGACCCATGCGGATACTTGCCCAGTCGCAAGCATTCCACTGCAACCAAGCGTCACGAAGCATTGTGCTGCTTCCTGAACCGCCCATGCTGCTGTTGAACGCGGCATCGATCTTGTAATTGAACTCTTCGTGCATTGCTGAACCCGAAACCGCTAGGGCTACGAGGTGCATGTCAAAGCTCGAAGCGTTCTTAGCGCCAGCCTTCTCATCGTTATCACTGAAAGTGTAACGAGGTTGAATGGTGGTGTTTACCTGTGAAGTGAATCCCTCTGATGGGAAATCAAAACGGGTACCCTGACTCCACCAAGTTTTTGAAGCTGCGCTTCCCGAAGCGCCCATAGCCTCAGCTTTGGTTATTACTCCCTTCTCGACGAGAAGATCATCAAGCGTTTTGGCTTGTGATACCGCCGGAGCGAGGAGCAACAATCCAGCTACTAACGATAACTTACGCATGAGCTTTCATTGCCTCCAAAGTTAAATAAACAACATCGCAGAACCCAACGCTCCTCAAGAACTGGGAGGTAAAACCTAAAGGAGCAAACCTACTCGAACCGCTGACATTGCGTGCTAGATGCCGCAATCACAATTACCTTTGTTCTGTGATTCCAGGCACCTGCTAGGAATCACATCACATGGGCCGAGAGTTCTGTCAAAGCGTAAAGTCCTCACGACCTGTTTAAAGAGAAAGATTTATTCAAATCTGGTTCAAGAATCAGGGCATATCGGGATGGGCCCTAACTAAACCCTAACGAATACTGATAGATGCGGCCGCAGAGAATTGGCTCGCTCTGCAAAACGGTAGTGCTAAAAATAGAACATGACGGGTGCTATTTAAGGCTGCGAATGACCTTGGCGGGCACTCCCACTGCCACGGAGTCAGCCGGAATACTTTCCAAAACCAGCGAGTGGGCACCAATTATTGACCGCGCCCCAATGGTTACCCCGTCAAGAACTGTGCTGTGTGCACCAATCCAGGCGTGCGACTCAATCCGCACGCCCCCCTTGATATCCATGGAGCGTTCTATAAGGGGTCTATCCTGAGTGCCTGACTGATGATTTCCTGAGCCAATATAACAATAGGCAGCCACAAGTACGCTCTCGCCGACCTCTAAAATGGATTGGGTGGCCAAGCGACAATACGACCCGATATTTACTGCCTTCCCCAGTCGCACCTGCCCGCCCTTGGCTGCAACAGAACTAAAGCGTCCTACGCTAACAAAGTCCTCAAGCTGCATTCCGGCATCAGCTCCCCGCACATCAAGGACGGCATAGTCATCGACCAGAACCTTAGAGCCTAATCGAATCTGATTAGGCCGGCGAATGACCACTCCACGGCCGAATGCCGGCCGCCTGCCACATGAGGCAAAGAGGTAAGGGTAAAGGAGACTTCGCAAGCCAAAGCCCGGAAGCCCGCCAAGACCCGAAAGCAGTAGTGTTTGAAGCTCGTACTGGATCCAATAAGGCAACCCGGCCTGGCCAACTACGAAGTCCCGATACACTGCTAGGGCCGATCCCTCTTTGGTGAACTGGCGCTGCTGCGGAGACATCGCCGGCTGCAGCTGCGTACCCTCGGGGCCGGAAACGGTCGCGTTATGGGATGACTCAGTCATTACAATGCTCCGGCTAGAAACCGCTCCGCTCGAAATAGTCCTATGATGCTCATAGCATCGGTAATCTCCCCACTGTCGACCATTCTAAGAACGTCTCTCAAGGGGGCCTGCCGTACTTCAAGCACTTCCGTCCCGTCAGGTTGACGAGGAACATGCTCCAGGCCGCGGGCAAGGTATAAATAGGCTACCTCGGAACTAAAGCAGTTACTCAAGTGCACGGCTCCGCCAAGCGGCTGCCACTCTCGCGCCGTGAGACCAGCCTCCTCGCGCAGCTCCCGCTGGGCAGCCAAAATAGGATCTTCGTTAATCTCAGCGCCACCCTCGACGATTTCCCAAGAATACCTATTAATAGGGTAGCGGTACTGGCCTACCATATAGACAGAGCCCTCTGGAGTTAGCGCCACCGTTCCAGTGGCCACCTTAGCACTCACGACTCCATAGATGCCGGGGTTGCCGTCAGGCCTAATAACCCGATCTTCTCGGACTGAAATCCAGGGATTTTGATATTTTAACTCGGAAGACAGGGTTTTCCAGGGATTGCGCTCATTGGCCATAGACGCAAAGCCTACAGCATATCGGTCTGGAAGGCACTCCACAGCGGCTGAGTGGAAGTTCCGATGCGGCCATTTGATCGATCGACAACGACAGCAAACCCAACAACCTTGGCCCCTGCGGCTACCAGCATCTCTGCCGCCTGCTTCAAGCGTCTGCCCGAATGCGCCACGTCGTCGACAATAACGACCTTCTGCCCCTTAACTGCGGCACCGCAAAGTTTGCCGTCCGTTTGCAGAATGGCTACTCCCCGACCTCCTGCCACCGCCGCAGCAAAAAGAATTCCATGATAGGCGACGCCAACCGCGACATCGAATGCCCCTTCCGGCAAATCGCCAATCGCCTCGGCAGCCAGGCGTGCTAATTCATTGGGAGTGAGGCGGTTACAGTCGTAGAAAGTATTCGATTGGTGCCCGCTGGGGATGCGCCGAGCTTCGGGGTACCGCTCCGTGATGCTCTCGATTACGGCCTTAGTAGTCTCGTCCATAGCTGCGGCTATTCTGGGAGTCCCGCAGCAAATAAGTCAACGCTTTTCCCAATGAGACCAATCAGCCCAATTTAAATATCGGCGCGCAGCTTTGTTACCGTTCCAGAGTCGTCGCCCTCGACAGACTCCTTCCGTACCGCCTTGAGGGATGCCTTACGTTCATCAAAGCCCTCTTCTGAGAGCTTGACGCGCAATCGCAGGTTATTGGCGCTATCCGCGTTCTTGATTGCCTCATCAAGAGTAATCTTCCCTGCTTTATACAAGTCATAGAGCGACTGGTCGAAAGTCTGCATGCCCAGATTCGTGCTCTTTTCCATGGCCTCTTTGAGTTCTGCAATCTGAGCTTTGTGAATTAGATCCTTTACTCGCGGGCTGTCGAGCAAAATTTCAACCGCTGCGATGCGGCCGCCATCAACGGACTTAACCAAGCGCTGACTGATAATCCCGCGCAGATTGAGGCTCAGCTGTAAGTAAATCTGATTGTGACGCTCAGCCGGGAAGAAATTCATTACTCGTTCCATGGCCTGATTAGCGTTATTACTGTGCAGAGTGGCCAAGCAGAGGTGTCCGGTCTCCGCAAACGTAATGGCCGCCTCCATCGTAATGGTATCGCGAATTTCACCGATCAAAATGACGTCCGGCGCCTGGCGTAGACAGTTCTTGAGCGCGATTGGGAAGCTCTCGGTGTCCATGCCGATTTCGCGCTGCGTGACCAGCGATTTCTTGTGCTGATGGACGAACTCGATAGGATCCTCGATTGTCACGATATGCCCGGCACTATTGGTATTGCGATAGTCAAGCATCGCAGCCAGCGAGGTCGACTTACCCGAGCCTGCAGCGCCGACCACCAGTACCAGCCCGCGCTTGGTCATTGAGACATCCTCGAGAATTCTCGGCAACCCGAGCTCTTCAATCGTCAGTATGTTCGACTTTATTTGCCGTATGACCATGCCGACGCAGCCGCGCTGTTTGAAAACATTCACGCGAAAGCGGCCCAAAGACGAGTAATAGAGCGCCAGATTTTGCTCATTCAATTCCTGAAATTCCTTCTGCTGCTTGTCGCTCATGATGCTATTCGCAAGCACCTCGGTGTCGGGAGGCTGCAGCGCACGATTGCCCGCCGGTCGTACCACTCCATTTATACGGTACATCGGGGGGCTGTCGACGGTGAGGTACAGATCCGAAGCATCGTGCTCGGTCATGACGGAAAGTAATTTGGATATGTCGAGCATGCCTGTCTCCCCAAAAACCTACATGTACTACTTGGCGCCGGCGCGCAGCTGGCGCGGCCCATTCGCCTGATCGAGCTCTTTGAACATGTCCGGCAGCCCGGTCTTTTCAATGGCCGATTCTCGAGTAATCAATTTTCGATCCACGAGCTCCCGCAAATGCATTTCAAGAGTCTGCATGCCAACGTTTTGAGAGGTTTGCAGGACCGAGGGTAACTGGTGAATCTTGCCTTCGCGGATCAAATTGCGTACCGCAGCCGTACCGAGCATGACCTCCAGCGCGGCCACTCGACCCCCGCCGATTTTCTTGCACAGAGTTTGGGTTACGATCGCTTGAATCGACTCGGCGAACATGGCGCGCACCTGCGCTTGCTGATTGGGCGGGAAAACGTCAATGACGCGATCCACCGTCTTGGGTGCGCTCGAAGTATGCAGGGTGCCGAACACCAAATGTCCGGTCTCGGCAGCAGTAAGGGCAAGCTGAATGGTCTCGAGATCGCGCAACTCGCCCACAAGAATAATGTCCGGATCCTCACGCAGCGCGGCACGCAAGGCGTTGTTGAATGAGTGCGTATGAGGTCCGACTTCACGCTGATTGATGAGACACTTTTTAGATCGATGAATGAATTCAATCGGATCCTCGACGGTCAGGATATGTCCCTCAAGCTCCTCATTTACTAGATTAATCATGGCGGCAAGGGTCGTCGATTTACCCGACCCAGTCGGCCCGGTAACGAGCACGAGGCCCTTTTCCTTACGCGAAATATCCGCGAGAACCTGCGGCATCCCAAGCTCCTCGAGGGTTGCGATCTTGGTCGGGATCTTTCGGAAAACGGCGCCTACGCCGCGGTTCTGCCGAAATACGTTCACGCGAAAGCGCGCAATTTCTCCAAGCTGCATCGAGAAGTCGATATCACTGAATTCCTCGAACACCTTACGCTGAGAATCGTTCATGATGTCGTAAACCATGGCGTGCGTCTGCTCCGCGGTCAGTGCCGGTACCTTGATCTTCTTCATGTCTCCGTGGACACGAATCATTGGAGGCTCGCCGGAGCTAAGGTGCAGATCGGAAGCGTCCTGCTGCTGCGCGAATTGCAAAAGTTGAGTGATATCCATTAGATTTGCGACCTCCACCGATGACCTAGTAGCTATCGGCAAAAGTTCGAAATAGGTAAATGAAGGCGGTCTAAGGAATTGCTTAGTAAAATTAGGGGGTTAAGCCCTAATTCGTTACCTGCGCCGCGATTTGAATGAATATCTCGGTATTCGCGTTACGGAAGGAAGTGACCGCTGCGATGCAAACAACACAAATAAGCGATACGAGGAGGCAGTATTCGATGAGGTTAACGCCCAGCTGGGAACGAAGGCAGCGCGAAATCCGCTTGATCGCTGACTGCAAATTCCCCGGAAACGGACTGTCCAGACTCATACACCAGTAATAATTTTAGCTCACTGTACGAAATCGCCGAGACTCTCGTGCCTCTCTACTGATAGACGAGGTTAGTAACAAGGGCCGCGAACGTGCAAGCCTGATCAACCTCCCGCACCTCGCATTTACAGGCTACGCAAGAGACGGTCCCAGGGCAAATTGGTCAATCAAGATGCAACCCGCTATACTCCCGCCGCCATGAAATCGTCGATCTCCCCTACGAGCAGCACCGGCATGGAGAATGCCGAAACCCGCGGCATCATACCAAAAGACCAGCGTCTTCGCTACGTTGGTCTTTTCGGCAGCGCCAAGGCCTGGCTGCTTTCATCATTGTATCGGAATGATAGGAAGCTCTTCGTAATCTGCAAGGATCGCAAATCTGCCGAGGATCTTGTCGCCGATTTACAATTCTTTGAAGGCACCGAGGATATTTATCTCCTTCCTCCGTGGGAAACTCTGCCCTTCGAGCCGGTTTCTCCCCAGACGGTCATCTCGGCGCAGCGGCTCTATGCCCTCCATCAGGCGAAGGTTGCATCCCAATCGATAGTCATCGCCCCAATTGATTCGCTTTTGCAAAAAGTCTTACCGGAAGACTTTCTTCATTCGTTGAGCTTCCAACTGAAGCTCGGTCAGGAGCTTAATCTCGAACAAGCCTCAATAAATCTTCAGGCCGCAGGATTTCAAGAAGTCTCCGTCGTCGAAGAAGTCGGCGAGATGGCCACACGCGGGAATGTCATTGATCTCTTTCCTGCTTCGCTTTTGCGTCCGGTCCGCATCGAGTTCAACGAGGGGAAGATCGAGAAGCTGAAGACCTTCGATCCGGATTCCCAGCGCTCCCGGGAAATTCTGCAGTCCTTGCTGATTACGCCAGTGCGCGAAAGGCTTGCCCATTCGGCGTTTTCTGACCCCTCACTGCTCGAACGGGCCACGGAGCGCATTAAGGCGCGCGCAAAATTATTGGAGACTCCGCCGCGTGAAGTCGACGTGGCAATAAATGCGCTGAGCAGCGTCGATGAATATCCGGGGATCGAGTTGCTTAACGTCTTTGCATTTGCCGAACTTTCCTTTGTACTCGACTTACTTCCCGCACAGACGACGCTGGTCGTAAATGATGATTTAGAGATAGAGAAAACCGCTATCGAGTATTGGGAGCGTATCAGTGAGCGCGAGCAGCGATTGGCAGGAGAACATATCCTGATTCCTGCCAAAGAATCCCTCTACGCCGAACCTGCGGGTGCCTTGGCAAAATTGAGGGCTCGAGCTCAGGTGTACCTCGATAATCTCGATATTCTTGATACGCAGCAGCGGAATACTACGACCCATTCCGTACGCACAGCTCCCAACACCGAGATCTCGCTGCGCGCCAAGGGCCAGGTCGGCACGGGACAAGCACTGAAGCCCCTGGCGCAAGCACTCTCGCGCTTCAGACGGGACGGAACCCATGTGGCATTCGTCGTGGGCTCCTCGGTAAGAGCAGAGCGTTTGCAGCGGTTGCTTTTGGATATCAATATCGACGCTGCAATTCCCGGAATATTGGGTTCGCAGTGGCTCAAGGCTCCACATCGCTTCCCCATCGTCATATTGCAGGGACATCTTTCTACGGGCGTACAATTACCTGACGAAAAGTTGGTTTTCATCGGGGAGAATGAATTGTTCGCCGAGCGCTCCTATCGCCGGGCGGCCGGAACTCGCGCGACCCTCAAACGTCTCATGAGCTCGCTCGCTCAGCTTCAGGAGGGAGATCACATAGTGCACGTCGACTACGGAATCGGCGTCTACCACGGGCTTAAACACCTTGAAATCGAGGGTATGGAAAGCGACTTCCTCCATATCGAGTATGCCGACAGCCGTCTCTATTTGCCCGTGCAAAATATCGGCAAGATTCAGAAGTTCACCGGGGCGGAGGGGCAAGTCCCTGTGCTCGACAAACTCGGCACTAATACCTGGATCCGCACCAAGCAGAAGGTCAAAGACTCCGTCATCACGCTGGCCGGAGATTTAATCAAACTGTATGCGACACGTACCGTCGCGAAGGGCTGGCGCTTTGAGCCGATGGGGGCGGAAGACGATCGATTTGCCGACGGCTTCCCCTTCGATGAGACTCCCGACCAGATGAAGGCCATC
Source organism: Bdellovibrionota bacterium (assembly GCA_041907145.1). Taxonomy (GTDB): domain Bacteria; phylum Bdellovibrionota_C; class UBA2361; order UBA2361; family JAFLCA01; genus JAFLCA01. Next base: position 1,109 of record JAYRHW010000242.1, on the reverse strand, counting down.
GTGGACACAATCAAAGACATGGCTGACGAGAAGCCCATGGACCGCCTGGTCTGCGGCGACGTCGGATTCGGCAAAACGGAGGTGGCACTTCGCGCGGCGTTCAAGTGCTCGCAGCACGGCCGACAAGTCGCCGTTCTCGTGCCGACCACCATTCTCGTCGAGCAGCACCGCACCAGCTTTGTAAACCGCTTTCTCGGCATGCCCGTCAAAATAGGGGCGGTCAGCCGCTTCTACACGGCTCAGGAGAACAAAAAAACTCTTGAAGAGTTGGCCAACGGCCAGCTGGACATCATCATCGGGACCCATCGTCTCCTATCGCAGGATGTGATCTTCAAGGATTTAGGACTGCTCATCATCGACGAGGAGCACCGCTTTGGCGTCAAGCAGAAGGAAAAGCTAAAGCAACTAAAGAAGCAAGTGGATGTCCTCACGCTCACCGCCACTCCCATTCCGCGCACCCTGCATATGTCAGTGCTCGGCATACGCGACATCAGCGTGATCAGCACGCCGCCCAATGATCGGCGCGTGATCCGAACCTATGTCGCCGAGCACAATGACTCCCTGATTCGAGATACCATCATTCGAGAGCTTCAGCGCGGAGGACAGTGCTTTGTCGTGCGCAATCGGATCGAGGGGCTGGATCTCTACACCGCCGATCTGCAGCGCTTGGTGCCGGAGGCGCGCTTTCAATTCGCTCATGGACAAATGAACGAAACTGAGCTCGAGAACATCATGCAGCGCTTTCTCAAGCAGGAAATCGACGTACTAGTCAGCACTACGATTGTCGAGTCCGGACTCGATATTCCGAATGCGAATACTATCATCATCGACCGTGCCGATACATTCGGTCTGGCCCAACTCTATCAGCTTCGCGGACGTGTTGGGCGCAGCACGCGACAAGCATATGCTTATTTGATAATTCCCCACATTCGAAAACTCGGTGCTGAAGCTCAGCAACGCCTCAAGGCGCTTCAATCTCTCGATGATTTGGGGCTGGGCTTCAATTTGGCCATTCGAGATCTGGAAATTCGCGGCGCTGGCAATCTACTCGGCAAGGAGCAGTCAGGCAGTGTGCTGGCGGTCGGGTTCGAAATGTACACGAGAATTCT
>JAYRHW010000241.1:0-3434 GCA_041907145.1 Bdellovibrionota bacterium | reverse complement strand
TGACGCAGCGTGAAGAAAGCAACGGGACGCGCGCTTTAATATAGTGCTCGTACATCAACGTGGTTTCTTCCGCCGAAACCTCACGATCTAAAGTATCGGGCGTGGTCTCAGTCTCGTACTGCTCACCGGCTACTTTCACACCGCCCCCCGGGCCATCCACTGCGGGAAAGCCATACATCCCGTCTCCATGCGGATGCTCGAAAGACCAAATGAAGATCGGGAAATTCGAAGGCTCAAAGGGAGTAATCGAGCCTCTGGGCGCAAACCAATATAGTACCTGTCTAAAAACTCGGAAGTAAGGGCGCTCGAGTTTCAGAAAGCCGTTCACCCAAGGGCCAGCACTCACAATCGCCTGGCCAGCTCTAAAGTCCCCAGCGGCGGTTCGAACTAGCACCGACCCCTCGACTCCTTGCGGCTGCAATTCCAACACCTGTTGATTTAGACGGAGATCAGCTCCGAGATCCTTTGCCAAGGCAAGCTGCACACGCACCGCCTCTTCCGGTCGGACATAACCGGCGCCTGGTTCAAAATACCCGACTTCGGAATCTGATATCGCGAACTGAGGGAAGCGCTTGCGCAGCTGCTTGGTCTCGAGAATCTCATGCTCAATACCAAATTTTTTGGCTGCATTCATGGTGCTGGCCAAAAATCCTGGTTTACTGTGGTGCACTCCTGCGCCGGCTAAGTCTCCGAGGATTAGTCCGCCGCATCGCACGAGAAGCCTAGACCCTGTTGTCCGCTCCAAGTCCCGCCAGATTTCATGCGAGCGCAGTACGAGCGGAACATAACTTTCCCCCTCTCCGATGGCCTGCCTCGTAATACGGGTGTCCCCGTGCGAGGAACCATAGATATGCGGAGGAGAGAATTGATCGATGCCAAGAACCCTCGCTCCGGCCTTGGCTAATTGGTACAGAGCTGCCGCTCCAACGGCACCCAGTCCGACTACGGCTACATCGTAGGAATTCGCTTCATGCTCTATCATCGAGCCTACCCTAGCACACCGGGCTTCCCCGGCACATCACACCGGGCCTTCGCCCTTGCGAGCCATGCACAGCTGCGGTAGCCTTCCCCACCGGAATGAAATGAGCAAGAGAATCGCGCGGCAAGCCATATCGCTCGTACTCTCCACCCTAGTGGTGCTGACAGTTGTATGCTTATTTCCCCACTCTGTTCATCAAGCAGATTGTAAGCACGATTCTCAGTCCTGTTCAGTCTGCTTCGCCCATTCAAGCCTTTCCGCTGCTCTTGCCTCTGTCTCAGTAGTTAGCCCCGCGCCTGCGGTTCTCCACGAAATTGTTTTACCCCCTTTCTCCGCAGCACGCGTGGAATCAATTTTCCAGATCACGGCGCTGCCGCGCGCCCCTCCCAGCGTCTAAAGCGCCCGCTCTGTTAATAACAGGGCAGCCACAACTCATCCGCTTAACTCCTAGCCGGTGATTTGTCCCGGCAATCGTATAGCGCTCGGAGGCGCACCCTATGAAATCGGCATTTTATCGGCGCCTATGCGCCTACGTCCTTCATGTTGTAGTCGTTCTGACCGCAGCTCCAGGACTGGCTGATGAACTCAGTCTCCTCAAGGCGGAGATTCGTGCGCTTCGCCGCACCGTAGGGGATCTTCAAGCCACGGTGCAGAAGCAACAGACTACGATCGATTCTCTCGTATCGCTTAAGGCCGCGTCGAACGTAGGCGACCGCTCGACGGAGCCCTCAACGCCTTCTTCACCGACGGGAGCATCTCGCTCCCCGGCCCCCTTCATACCAGATATCGGGGTAGTCGCTGACATCACCGCAGCCTCGACTCAGAGCAAAGACGACGAAGAGGGCAATGATCGATTGAGTGTCCGCGAGGTCGAGATTGTTCTGGGTCACGATATCGACCCCTATTCCCGCTTTGACGCCACTTTCACATTCTCGGACTACGAAAATCCAGGTGTGGAAGAAGCGTACGTCTCTTATTGGGATTTGCCCTGGAGCATGAAAGGCAAGATTGGACGGTTTCGCCCCAAAATTGGCAAGGCCTCGGCGGCGCATCGCGATAGTCTTGATACCGCCGATGAGCCTCTGGTCATTCAGCGATATTTTGGCGCTGAGGGATTGTTTCGATCGGGCCTGGAGTTTTCCGGATTTACCTCTCTCTCGGCGGACTCCTTTACTCAGCAACTTACTGGCGGCATCGTCGAGGGAGGGACTGGAGAAGGGGGGGATATCTTTGGCGACAGTCAGCGCTCCCCCACAATCTATGGGCACCTAAGTCATTTTGTAGAGATCAACGATGATAGTAATTTCGAACTTGGTGGAACATATTTACTTGGGTCAAGCAGGAGTAATTCTGAATTCAAGACCCAGGTATTTGGCATCGATGCGACCTACATCGATTTCCTCACCGTCCGCAACAAATTCAAATGGCAGAGCGAGGTTTACCTCCAAAACAGAGACGATCCCCAAGATCCGGCACCTGCTACGCCATCTCAGAGCCCGTGGGGAGCGTACTCGCTCATCGACTTCCGACTCGATGAGCATTGGGGAGTCGGCGCACGATATGATCGAGTAGGTCTGATTGAGCATCCCATCGATGGTAATCGCGAGCACGAGAGAGCGTTCACCGGCTATTTGACGTTCTTTCAGAGCGAGTTTGCTCGTTGGCGGTTCCAATATCAGCGAGCTCTGCTCGCGAGCGGGTTGGATGACAACCGTTTCTTCCTACAGGGGACTTTTGCCATCGGCACACATAAGCATCAACTTCAGTAAGAGGTCTATCTATGAAACTAATGCAGTCGATGATCCAAGCCTTTATGGTAGCGGCGCTGTTCGGGTTCAATCCCGCTTGGGCGGATGGAAAGCTCAAAATCGTCACTACTCTTTCAACCTATGCCGATATTGCCTCGACAATCGGCGGGGAATTCGTGGAGACCCGCGCTATCGCCTCACCGAAATTCAATCCCCATTTCATCGAGCCGCGACCCAGCGATGTATTGCGGCTCAAGAACGCCGATCTATTTATTCACAGTGGACTCGATCTCGAGGCTTGGCGTGGGCCCTTGATCGACGCGGCAGGCCGGGCTGATCTTAGGCAGTCCGGTGAGAAGCAGCTTGACTTGTCAACCGGAATTCGAATTCTAGAGCTGCCCGACCATGCCGTTAGCAGGTCCGAGGGAGACATACACCTCTTCGGAAACCCGCACTATTGGCTGGATCCCCGCAATGGAGGCGTAATTGCCCAGGAAATTGCAGGGAAGTTATCGGAAGTCCTTCCAACTCACCGCGCAGATTTCGAAAGGAATCTTGCCGACTTTATGGCGCGGCTGGAAGCGAAGATTCGAAATTGGAGGAGACAGTCAGCTCCGGTACAGGGACGAGAATTAATTGGCTATCACAACGAATGGATTTATCTCCTGGATTTCCTAGGATTACGCATGCAACTGTTCCTTGAGCCG
>JAYRHW010000240.1:0-4855 GCA_041907145.1 Bdellovibrionota bacterium | reverse complement strand
TCTGCCGTCAGCATCCCGGTCATGGCCAAGGTTCGTATAGGTCACATTGCCGAGGCCCAAATTCTTGAAGCCATCGGAATAGACTTTATTGACGAGTCGGAAGTACTCACCCCCGCTGATCCGACTCGGCATGTCGACAAGTTCAAGTTCACCACCCCCTTCGTTTGCGGCGCATGTAATCTCGGTGAAGCATTGCGAAGAATTAGCGAAGGAGCAGCCCTGATTCGTACCAAGGGTGAAGCCGGCACCGGAAATGTTATCGAAGCTGTACGCCATCTCCGTCAAGTAAATGATGAGATTACTGCTCTCCTCTGCATGAATGATGCAGCTATCGAGGCAAAGGCGATCGAGTACCGCGTAAAGCCGGAATTGCTAAGACTCGTGGCGCAGGAGAAGAAGCTCCCCGTTCCGAATTTTGCGGCTGGCGGTGTTGCCACTCCGGCGGATGCCGCATTTCTGCGTCAGCTCGGGGCTGAGTCAGTCTTCGTTGGGTCGGGCATTTTTAAATCAGAAAACCCGCAAAAGCTCGCTAAGGCGGTCGTTGAGGCTACCTGCTTTTTCGACGATCCCAAACGACTGCTCTCCATTTCTCGCGGTCTTGGCAGAGCCATGGCAGGCATCGAAATGAGCGCCATCCCTGAAGACAAGCGCCTTGCAGCGCGCGGTTGGTAAACTAGCCCATGAACGTTGGAGTTCTCGCGTTACAAGGCTGCATCGATCCGCATATTCGCATGCTCGAAAAATGCGGTGTCACGGTCACCCGGGTGCGCACGCTCCGCGACCTCGAAGCAGTCGATCGGTTGATTCTCCCCGGCGGAGAAAGCACTACGATGCTCAAACTCCTCGATCGCTCCGGGATCACCGCCGCCCTGCGGGATTTCGGCAAAACCAAACCAATTTGGGGAGTTTGCGCCGGGGCGATCTTGCTCTCTCGCGAGGTGCGCCATCCCGAGCAGTATTCGCTCGATCTCATACCTGTACGCGCTACGAGAAACTACTACGGCGCTCAGCAAGACTCGTTCAAGGCTTCAGTCGAGATTCACTCGTTCGGCGAGCCACTACTGGTAGACTTCATCCGCGCACCTCTGCTGGAGGCAATGTCACCTGACGTGGAAATCCTCGGCAAGCATAGAGAACAGCAGGTGCTACTGCGAAAGGGGAAGGTATTGGTGAGCTCGTTTCACATTGAACTGAGCGACGACCAGCGCCTGCACGACTACTTCTGCAGACTATAGCTAGTCATACAGGCTGGGATCCGCTTCGTTTGGTCTGGTCTTCCAGCGACGATGCATCCAGAACCATTCACCGGGATTATCCCGAATCATATTCTCGTAGTGCTTGGAAATTGTTGCGGTAATAACTTCAATCTTGCGGTCCAGGCTGATGGCATCGTCCGTATAGAGAGCCTGAAAATCAGCCTCACAGGCATGAATATGATAGCGATCGTTTCCAAGATACTGCATCGACGCGACGACAATCGGAGCCTGCTGACGAATGGCCGCCAAAGCAACCGTCTTGGTCGTAGCAGCCGGATAACCGAACCAATCGACGAAGACGGCGTGGTTGCGAGTAACATTCTGGTCGAACAGTACCGCGACATCTCTGCCCTGCGTCAGATCCCTGCCGATTTCTTTGAACGCCCCGGCACGAGAAATTGCTCTGTGCCCGGCGGCTTCCCGCTTTTGACGCCACCACTCGTTGAGGCGTTTGAGCTTGAAGGGTCTGACCACGAAACTTATCGAGAAACCAAATCGGGCGACGCAATGCGCCAGCAACTCGAAGCTGCCTAAATGTCCCGTTGCGAGCATTACCCCCTTCCCTGGATGGGCGCGCTTAATTTCTCTAAAACGGTCCAAAAAGGGACAGTCCACGTGCTCCTTGACCCAGTGCTCATCGAGTGTGTCGAGTCGAGCGAAGTCAACCAATAATCTGGCTAGCGAGCTCAGGGACTGCCGGAGTATCCCCTTCCGCCAACTTGCGTCGCGATCGGGGAAGGCGATTTCCAAGTTCCGCATTGCAACTCGAGTGAAAGCTGGGACGAACGGGACGATACAACGGATAATGGCCGTCACGAGCGCGATACGCACAGGCAAGGGCAGTATATTGAGAAGGCCCATCGCCGCTCGCACGGCGATGTACACGAGAAAATCGAGCATATATAGTGTTAACAGGTACCCTACCACGATAGCGAAGCTGGGAACTAGCCATCCTACCGATCACCATGGGCGAACATAGCGAACTCAACATTGACGTGGCTCAAGGCTCGCTCGAGGCACAGGCCCTAGCATTCGAGGCTTCGCATTCCCATTCAAAGCGAAAGAGACAGGGGATCTTCTATACCCCGTTGCCGGTGGTCGACCATATTATTCAAAGCTCGCTGGTGCCCCGGTTACGTGGACTCTCCAGCGAGGAAATAACTGCCCTAAAAGTTCTCGATCCGGCCTGCGGCTCAGGGATTTTTTTGCTGCGCGCATTCCGAGCGATTCTAGAGGAACTTACTTCGCGTGGAGCCGCCGCCGCAAAAATTGCCCACCAAGTCGCTGCTGATTGCCTCTATGGAATCGATATTGATGAAGGCTCCGCACAAAAGACAAAGGAGCTGATCAACCAAGCCGTGGTAGAGGCCGGCTGGCGGGGCAGAAGCCTTACGCTGCACATTGCTCAAGGCAACGGACTCATTGATCGCCCGCTGCGTGTCGATGTTCCCTCTTTTGACTGGCAGACGCAGTTTCCGCTGGCGGTGGCTCAAGGAGGTTTTGATCTGATCCTAGGCAACCCTCCTTATGGGCTTTCCAGAGATCAACAGCTTTCACCTGCAGAGAATAGCTGCCTGCAGACTCTCTATGCGCCATTTCGCGACGGGAAAATCAATAAATTTCTTGCTTTCATGGCAATGGGCTACTTGCGGCTGCGAGAAGGCGGTCAACTGAGCTTCGTGGTGCCCAATTCCTGGCTTGGAATTAGAAGCGCCGTCTCGCTGCGAAAGCGCTGGCTGCTCGACGGCTCTCTCGCTGAAGTTCACACGTTTGAAAACCCTATTTTTAACGACCCCTCGCTCGAGCCTGTTGTTTTCCGCGTACACAAGGGCGCAGGCCTTTCATCGATCCGGGTAAGAAGATTTTCGCGGCCGGGCCGGCCGCAGCTATCGGAGAGCTGTGTTCCAGTAAGCTTCTGCCTCTCTGATTCGCAACACAAAATTCCTCTGCTCTGGTCCGCAGAAGGGGCTCGGCTGCTCCAACAGATTCGGCAGGCCAGCGTACCGTTGCAGCAGTCTGCCTATCTCCCGTCCATAGCGCTGCAAGCATATGCAACTGGAAAGGGAATTCCTGCGCAGTCTCGTGAGGATGTGCAAAACCAAATTTATCACAGCAGCAGGCAGCGGGGCGAGAATAGCTTTCCCTATCTCGAAGGCGGAGACATCAATCGCTTCGAGCTGCGCTGGTCGGGCCGCTACCTGGCATATGGACGCTTCCTCGCTGAGCCGCAAAAAATCGAGCGCTTTAGCGGGCCCCGGGTGTTGCTGCGCGAGATTTTAGGCTCGGCGCCCAATCTTATCCGCGCCGCTTATTGTGAGACGACTTGTCTCTACAATAAGTCGGTTCTGCATGTGATCGCACGAGAGCCAACTGTTGCACCCTCGGAGATGAAGGCCCTTGCAGCCCTTCTCAATTCTCGTCCGATTGCGTTCGTGCTGCTCCTTACCGGACGCAAATCACAGCGCAAGCTCTTTCCCAAACTTCTCAACGACGATTTGCGGGAGCTGCCTCTACCCAATGCATTTGCCTCCCATGTTCCCGAATTGGCGCTGCTCTATGATTGCCGCAGCAATGCTGCTACCAAGGAGCAAAGGGAACCCCTCGAATTTGCAATTGACGAATTAATAGGTCGGCTCTTCGGACTGAGCAACGCGGACTTAGAAGCGCTCAATCGAATTGTATGTGGATCCTAAAATCCTGAAACCAGGATCACGGCCACGCCGAAGATAATAAGAAATGCTCCGATCAGTCTCTTTAGAAAGTCGCCCTCTCTAAACACGATGCGTCCCGTGACGACCGAAAATAGGACAGAGACTCTCTGTAAGCCGACTACGTAAGCTGCCTGCAAGTGTTGCAGAGCGTAAAGCTTTACGACCATGAAACAGATCTCAAAAAAGCCTCGGCGGAAAAACAGTTCGCGAAATTGAAAGAATTGCGAATAAAACTGCCGGCGGGTACGCAGCATGGGCAACAGAAATATTGCCGCCAAGAAGGTCATCGCAAAGCCGGACACGCCGGCCGAAGCTGTTTGAGCCGCCAATCGATCGCAGCAGGTATTGATGGTCGCGCAAAAGATGGCCAACAAAGAGAATGCCAGCGCTTTCGGATGAATCCGCACGCCGCTGTCGGCCGGCTGATACAGGATAATCAGAGTTCCGGCGATGGTGATCAGCACACCCAGAGCGCCGGCCGTCGTGATTCGGTCGCCAGTCAAAAACGGAGAGGCAATGAGCAGTAGTACCGGATAGAGGGAAAGCAGCGCCGAAACAACCGAGAGGTCTCCATAGTGAAGCGCATGCATCTTAAACCATTCGAAGAAGGCATCACTGAAGCTTCTAAGAAGAATCCAGTAGAAGAATCCCTGTCCGACTGCGAAGTTTTCATAACCAAGTGCCCATGTGAGGCCAAGAAATGCGAAATAAAATGGTAGAGCGTATACAAACGAGGCAAATGCGGAAATGGTGCCGTCCACGCGGGACGCAAGCTGTTTACTGACGGTATCTTTTGCGGTTACGCATGCCGCTGAGGCAAACGCTGCGGCGATAGGTGCGAGCATTCCCTATCGTAAGGGCGCTGGGCAGTCTCGTGCAAGCGCGGCG
>JAYRHW010000239.1:0-6522 GCA_041907145.1 Bdellovibrionota bacterium | reverse complement strand
TAAACTCAGTGCAGTTGGGGGAGGTGCAGATTTTCTGGTAGTTGCCGTATCTTGAAGTTCTGACTCTATGGCTGCTTTTTAAGCCATGGCCGGCACATTAGAGCGCAATAATCGTCCCGAGCTCCTGCCGCGATAGTGCGTCGCTGGCTCTGACGATTTGAGTGAAAATCCTCGAACCGGATCATATGAAATTCCGTAATTACTATGTGCATTGGTAGCGCCAACGATAGTAAAGCTTCGTCCTTTAAGCCTTAGCGCAAGCGAGTCAACAAGGCCGTCTTTATCACCGCTATGACAAGAGCCGAAAAAGACGTGCAAGGGATCTCCTGCTACTCTAGCAATCAAGCCATCGAGCTCGATGCTCCATATATGTCTTGATTCAATAGGAGCTGGTGCATCAAGACTGCCGTGGGCCCCATGTCCAAAAATGCCTAAATTGGCGATAGCTCCAAAGCGCTCACGCGCCCATAGCAGGCGCCTAGCCAACGAATTAGGCGACGAGAACTCGTGGACGACAATGTCACGATCCGTTTGTTGCTGAAGTACGTCGACACCTCTTGACTGAAAGAAGGCTCCATTATGATCATCTCGAGATACGAAGAGATGAATAGGCTTAACGGCTGAGTACTTTGAACTTGGTTCTAATGCCTGCTTCGCAAGAAGCGTAGTGTCATACCGCGCAAAGTTCAAAATCCCATACTGTTGGTATAATACTTTCACTACACTCGAATCGTGCGCGTCTAATGCGGCAATTGCTCTAAGTTGCGCTGCTACGGTATGGCCTAATTTCGAAGAGGCTCTGCCTCTTTCCCACGCTTCATAAACCGAGATATCAACGCTTCCTCCTCCATACGTAGGGACTGTTACTGCACTTGGGAGCCCGAGACGAGTTAAATAACGATTAAGAGCACCGTCGCAAATGGAAGAGATAATTGAAGGCCCCTGCGCATCTATAGCGTCCTGAAGCTCTGCACCAAGCTCCAAAAATTGATGCCAATATCCAACCGGGTCTGCAAGGAATTGCGATACGAGCCGATTACAATTTTTTAGTGCTTCAGGCGTCGTTGGTTTTGGCTGCGGTGCAGCCTCAAGTATAACTGGAGCAGGAACAGGTTCAGGCTTCGGTTTAGGCTCCTCATAAGGGGATATTGTTGCTCGCTCTTCAAGCCCTATCGCACAGCCAACTTCGCGCCGTAGCGTCAGGAGAAGTTTTGGATTAGAAGTTGTCAGTTCTGGGGAAGAACGCCGCACAATATCTTCAAGAGAACTGGTAATATGTTCAATTCGAGCTATTTCACGTGTTGTGAGGGCTCGCCTATTCCCATCTGGATTACCTTCTACTGGCCTTAAGGACCAAAAAAAATGCGCTAGCTGCGGCAAAGCTGCTGCAAAGTATTTGGTCCGCTCTGCTTTTTCAGGAACTTTGTCTATAAGTTTGAATAATTCTAAGTGAAGTGCTGCTATTCTGGCAGCACCGCGATGAACGTTATTTCCATAATAATGCGCTTCAGCACAGATTTCTCCTAGAAGGCTGACCGACTGCGGAACTGGCGCATTCTGCATACGAGCAGCCAATACCTGGGCACCACCAGCAAATAAGAAGTGGAAATGTCCATCTTGGAACATACCGTTATAGGAGGAACCTCCAAAGCCTGAAGCATGTAGAGCAATGGTTGCTGCCTCCGCTTCAAATCCTTTAGTGGCAGCAAAAGTAAGTAAACCGATATGCGAGCAATTTGAACTTTTGAAGCAGTCAGCTATTAGCTCTTGTTCCGAACGAGTCAGAAATCGCATCGCCCTTACGAGGCTGGATTCAAAAGGATTATCGCATGGAACCTCTGTGGGAGAGATATCATAATCATGTCTATAGCTCGTCAGATGTGATAATTGATCGGAAATGGATCTCGCCACCTGTCCCGCAGCCCCAAAATCCCAGCTTGATTCTATATGGCGTGCAAATTGTTCACGATATCCAAAAACAATTGCTGCTAAATGTTGTGTATTTGGTGAATCCTTTTCTCCGAGCCCAGCTTGTAGTACGGCAGCTGCTAGATATTCCTGCAGATCGCCATTTTCACGTTTCTCTTTTCTTTCCAGCATTTGCTGTAGTTTTTGTTCGCCTTCAGCACGTGCTATTTCGCCGCCATGCGCGAGCACTCGGCCAAATGCTTTAATAGCCCCTTCACAAGTATGTGGCGACTCAAGGCTTCGCGCGATAAGCACGACGCAACTACGTGCAGTGGTGACATCTGTAGTTTGAGAGGCGATGACCTCGATTATTGCTAGCGAGTCCGAGGAGAATTTTTTATCCGCAACTGCATCCTTCAGTAACACTATATATTCACTAAAGGGCTCAATCCCTGGTTTAACCTCAGAAAGCAGGCCTGACCTTGCTGCCTCATATAAGTCGGAAAGAACCTTGAGGGCCTCAGGTCGAGAGCGCTCGATATCGAACCCATCTGACTTAAATCGAGCCCAACATTGCTGACCTTCATCACTTAGGATGGAGTCACCCACGATTCCCGGCCCACCAGTAATTCTTGGGAATTTTAGACTTCCAGATTCCGGATCTTCGCCGACAACATTCGAAACTAAGGTATGAGTGGGGAAAGAAGTCATACCTAGTTGTTATGACTTAACTTCCGCCTAATGCGTCCTGAGGCATGCTCGAATTACTTGACTATTTTTACCTGATGGGTAATCGCCTACAACTATCCGGATCAGCAGAGATTTTTCCCCTGTAGCCGGGCTACCCAAAATCCCCCGAAAACTGCGCTAAGTTCAAACGCCGACTATTCGATAATTTTAGAGAATAGTTTCCGAACTCGAGAAATATAGTAGTAGGACGCTCGAGAGAGGCGAACATCTTGGCCAAGCCAAGTATCGAGGTAGATTTGCCGAGAGCCGCTTCGCGCTTTGCTAATCCCGGACTTACTGTGTCTTTTGGTTCAAGTCCGGCACTCGGCGCCCCTTCAACAGGCAAACATCTTGGCCATGCCAAGTATAGGGGTGGATTTGCCGAGAGCCGGACTTGAACCGGCACGCCTGTTTCCAAGCCCAGGATTTTAAGTACGCCGGGTACTTTACCGATCGATACCCTTCAACGTCCCTCAACTAAACATTATCGCCACTTAGCACGAAGAACTTGTTGAAGGGTGTTGTAGGGTATTGAAGGATGTTGAAGGTATTTACGTAAAATTTGCGGAAAACTCATCCCTCACCTCTAAAACGGTATCCGATTCCAGTTTCGGTCATAAAAAACTTCGGCTGAGCAGGATCTTCTTCGAGCTTATGCCTTAAGTTGCGCATGAATACGCGCAAATATTGCGTCTGACGGGCATATGCGGCGCCCCAAACCTCAGTCAAAATCTGACGGTGCGTCAAGACTCGATCCGAATGACGAAGTAGTAAGACCAAAAGATTGAACTCTATGGGTGTCAAGTGCACGGCATTACCAGCACGAGAGACTTCGCGCCGTACGAGATCAACCCGCACATCACCGAATTCAATTATCGGTGCCTCGGTGGCAGGATTACTAGCTCGCAATGCTACCCGTATCCGGGCTTGAAGCTCGGCTACACTGAATGGCTTGGTGAGATAATCATTTGCGCCTGCATCGAGCGCGATGACCTTATCTCCATCTTGCTCCCGGGCCGAAAGAACAATTATTGGCGCTGAAGAGAATACCCGAACGCGTTTGATAACCTCGATTCCATCAATGTCCGGAAGGCCAAGGTCAAGCAAAACCACTCCCGGATTATTCGTAGCAGCAAGCCGCAGCCCCTCCTCTCCAGTAGAAGCCTCTACGACGTTATGCGATTCCGACAGACTCGTTCGCAGCAGCCTTCTGATGGCCTGTTCATCATCCACTATGAGAGCTACTGGCTTAGCCAACATGCGAACCCTCCGGTTGCTGCTCTGGAATAGGCAGCGTCAACACAAACTGGGTACCTCCCGTTTTGATATTTCTAGCCATTATGCTGCCACCATGCGCGTTGAGTACCGCTGCACAAATGGTGAGCCCCAGGCCAAATCCCTCAGTATCGCCTTTTCCACGAAAGGCCTTCTCAAAGACTCTTGTTTCAAGACCAGGTGGCACGCCGGGACCATTATCGGTGACTGTAATCTGAACCTGACCGTCTACAACTTGACCCTCTACAGCAACAATAGAGGATGTGGGCGCATGCTTTGCCACATTCTCAAATAGATTCACAAATACCTGATTCATAAGCGTCGCGTCCACACGCAACAGCGGAAGCTCTGCAGCCAATTTAACGGTGACTTTTCGCTCCCCAAGTAAGGCACGCGTGCGCTGCAGCGCAGTACCAATCACCTCTTCAAGAGCTTCCCATTCGAGATTAAGGGTAAGTTCACCACTTTCGAGCCGAGTCAGATCAAGCACGTTACGCACCATTCGAGAAAGCGTCGCAGTTTCACTCTTAATTGATTCAATCAGATCCCTGCCCTCCTCTACCTTTGGGGCATAACGCTCAAGGAATGTGTCAGCCGCCCCCGCGATCGCGGTTAAGGGAGTGCGAAAATCATGGGAGACTGCACTTAATAGCAGATTCCGTACCCGTTCGCGGGCGACCTCGATTTCTTGATTGGTGGAATCAATCTGCGCATATAGACGTGCTAGAGTTGAACCCACCTGGCTGGCAAACGCTTCGAAAACAGAGCGCTGCTCGGCATCCCACTCAACCTTGTCTTTACGAATACCAAGTACGGCCTTCTTCGCATGGGGGCTTGGCAGCGGAAGATAGAACCCCTTCGCCCCAGCCAGCGTCATAGTACCAGCCCCTGCGGGGGAATTACGCTCGGATACCCACTGAGCTACCGCAACTTCGTTAGTTTCCCTCTCAAAACCGCTCTGAGAACCGACAGGACTGGTTAACTCCCCGTCGCTATTTGGCAACAGCAGCACCCCCTCAAGCGAAAATATAGCGCGGCTTCGTTCAGATATTATTTGTGCAATCTGCTCTACCGAGTTAGTCGCTGAAAGTAACTTACTCAGCTCATACAACGCGGATGTCCTTCGCTCTCTGCTCGCTACAAGATCGGCCTGGGCGCGTACCCTTGCCGTTAGGGTGCTGATAAGTAATCCAATGACCAACATTACTATAAACGTTACAACGTACTGAAAATCGGATACTGCAAAAGTCCAACGTGGAGGGACGAAGAAAAAGTCAAATGCAAGAACACCCAGCACTGCAGCGACAACCGATTCGAATCTTCCCCACTTCGCCGCTGCCCATGCGACCGAGAGGAGATAGAACATGGCTAGATTCGAGATATCAAGAAATTGCTCGGCGATTAAACATAAACCAGTTGTCATAGCCACGAGAATCGCGGCTTTAAGCACACCATAACGAGTGACCTGACCAGGACGAAGTAGTAGTGGAATAAAATCGTCACGGGCTTGGTCGGTAATTACATAAACGTCGAGGTCACCGCTTTGACGAATCAACTCATCTACCACCGACCCGTAAAGATATTCCCGAATGCGCGACCGGACAGGCTTGCCCACAACTATAATGCTCGCATTTTGTTCATGGGCTACCTTTAGAATTTCGGAAACAATATCATCTGAGCTTCGCCGTATGACCCGAGCACCAAGTCGTTCCGATAATCCAAGACTCGTCTGATCGTAACTCTCAGGCGCTTCTGCGGAGAGGTGAACTGTTGAACGATCGACTGAAAGCGCTACTAATTCCGTCTGAAGTGATGCGGCTAGGCGTGAGGCTGTACGCACCACTTTATCCGACAAAAAGTTGGGAGACACGCACACCAGCACGCGGGGCCGCGCGGGCCATACTTCTCGCACCTCATGCTGCCGTCGAAACGTCGTCAGCTGCTCATCAACACGCTCGGCTGTGAGTCGTAACACCAGCTCCCGCAAGGCCATGAGATTACCGGGCTTAAAGAAATGATTCAGCGCAGTTTCTGCTTTCTCACGCAGATATACTTTACCCTCCTTTATGCGCTGGGTGAGTTCTTCGGGCGTGATATCAATGAGTTCAATCTCATCCGCCTTGCGGATCACCTGATCGGGAACTATCTCGGTAACTTGAATTCCCGTGATTTGTTGGACGACATCACCTAAAGACTCGACGTGCTGAACGTTAATAGTAGTGTAGACACTGATTCCATGATTAAGACACTCTTCCACATCCTGCCAGCGCTTCATGTGTCGTGAACCAGGGACGTTAGAATGCGCAAGTTCATCGATGAGCAAAACTTTGGGATTTCGCGCTAAAGCACCATCGAGATTGAACTCAGTGACTTCAATTCCCTTGTGGCTAGTCCTACGCAGCGGCAGTTCTTCAAGCTCCTTGGCGAGGCGTTCAGTTTCTACTCGTCCATGTGGTTCGATATATCCCGCGACGACATCTACACCGCGCTTTTTCTCAACAATCGCGTCGGATAACATGGCATAGGTCTTCCCTGAGCCAGCCGCCATGCCCAAGTATATTTTCAGCCGACCCCGCGTTCTTTCGTCAGCGGAGACCCGCTCAAGAAGTG
>JAYRHW010000238.1:0-37350 GCA_041907145.1 Bdellovibrionota bacterium | reverse complement strand
GATGATAGAGAAGATCATGGTGGTGGCACCAATGACCGCCGTACCAATCAGCACCGGCTTCGCCGTAGCCTTGAAGGTATTTCCAGCGGAGTCGTTCTCCTCGAGGAAAAGCTTCCCACGCTCGAAATTCGGCTTAAATCCGAACTGCTTCTCTATTTCCTGGCTCACGTTCGGCACCGTCTCAATCTGCGAGAGCTCGAACACTGA
Organism: Bdellovibrionota bacterium; assembly: GCA_041907145.1. Classification (GTDB taxonomy): domain Bacteria; phylum Bdellovibrionota_C; class UBA2361; order UBA2361; family JAFLCA01; genus JAFLCA01. The sequence goes on along the minus strand of JAYRHW010000238.1, from coordinate 37,143 downwards.
CTGAGCATTGTCGGTTACCGGACCGTAGCTATCAACCGCGATAGTTACCGGCCCCATGCCGAGGAATCCGAAGGCCACTAATCCGAAGGCAAATACCGCCGGATAGATCATGAAGTCTCCGAGTCCAGATGAAGCCGTCAGGTAAGCGACGAGCATCAATCCTACGATTACCATTCCCTTCCAGAATGCGCTGAAGTTTCCAGCTACCATTCCCGAGAGAATCGTCAAGGAGGCTCCGCCTTCGCGGGAAGCATTTACGATTTCTGCTACGTGCTTCGACTTCGAAGAAGTGAAGATCTTGGTGAACTCAGGAATGATTGCGGCAGCAATCGTTCCGCAGCTGATAATCGTCGCTAGCTTCCACGACAATCCATGACCGAGTCCGCTGAGCAACAGCTCGCTAACGGCAAAGGTCACGGCTATCGATACAATCGACGAAATCCAGACCAACGAGGTCAATGGAGCCTCGAAGTTGAATTCATCCTTGTCGGAGTACTTGGCGCTCGCCATCGCGTTGTTGATCCAGTAAGACACCAATGAGGTGATTACCATCAGAATACGCATGACGAAGATCCAAACGATGAGCTTGGCCTGCAGTGCCCCAGCATCAGGTCCGGTCAAAATGCTTCCATCAGCAGCAAGAGACTTGCCCACTGCCGCAACGATGAAGCTGATCAATGCCACGCCCGTTACGCCGTAGGTCTCGAATCCGTCAGCTGTAGGCCCAACCGAGTCACCGGCATTATCTCCGGTGCAGTCAGCGATTACGCCTGGGTTACGAGCATCATCTTCCTTGATGTTGAATACGATTTTCATCAAGTCAGACCCGATATCGGCGATCTTGGTGAAAATACCGCCGCAAATACGCAGTGCGGAGGCTCCAAGCGACTCGCCGATGGCAAATCCGATGAAGCAAGCTCCGGCTGCCTCCGGTGACACGAAGAGCAAAATGGTGAGCATCAATACGAGCTCAACGCTGATCAGCAGCACGCCAATTGACATACCGGCGCGCAGAGGAATGGACATAACGGGATACGGCTTCGCTCCCAGCGAAGCAAATGCCGTACGGCTGTTAGCATACGTGTTAATGCGAATGCCGAACCAGGCAACTCCGTATGATCCCAGGATACCGATAACTGACCAGAACAAAATGGTCAGAACTCTATCCATCGGCATATGCTGCAAGATCGAGAAATAATAGAACATACAAGCGCCGATCATGATCTCAAGACCGATGAGGAACTTGCCCTGTTGCAAAAGGTAGGTCTTGCAGGTCTCGTAAATCAGGGCTGAAACATCGAGCATTGAGCGATGCGCGGGGAGAGCTCGAATACGGGTGAACTCGATGTACCCGAACAGCAATCCTAGAATCGGAACCACGAGCCCGATCATGAGGAGCTGGTGCCCGGTGAAGGTTGCGCCCAGAATATCAAAGGAGGGGGTAAGCGCTGGGATCTTTAGCTCAGCTTCAGACGCGAAGGCCGGAGAGCTAAAAACCAGGAGTGTGGCCCCGAGCGCAGCAATAATAGCGCCGAAACCGCGAATGCCTGCTTTCATAAATGTAGTCCTAAAAAGGTAAAGCGGATAAAAATTGCGTTGAAAATAGCGTCTCGACTACGGCCGAAAGGCTGCGGTCGAGTCCATTCCGCAATCCGACAAAGCGCCTCATTATTAGCGAAATCACGGACCTAGGTAAAGCCTAGCGATTTGTTCACAATAGCCTGCTGGGGCCCATGATTTGATCCCTCACCTTGAGCTACTGGAGTCTTTGCAAAACATTGTTTTGCTTCGGTAGCTTAGCGCTTCTTCGGTAATTTCTGACTTGGTTCACGGGTCGAGACCCTCGGGTCCGTGACTTCGTCCAAGCCGGTCTTGGATTTTACCGCCACTGCCCAGGTCTTCTAGTAATCCCCACCTAGGTAAAGCAGCCCCTATTTGCTAAAAATGAACCTGCATTATGGTCAGCGCTTTACAAAAACTGCTTATCGGCAACCCGCTGCCGACAAAGGCTAAAGAACACGAAAGACTTTCCAAGACCAAGGCCTTGGCAGTCTTCTCTTCCGACGCCTTATCCTCGGTTGCCTATGCTACCGAAGAGATTCTTTTGGTGCTCGTGCTTGCTGGTACGGCCGCCCTGCATCTCTCCATGCCAATCGCCATCACCATCTCGGTGCTTCTCGTACTAGTCGTTTCCTCTTACTACCAGACCATTCAGGCCTACCCCGGTGGTGCCGGCTCGTACAATGTCTCGCGGGAAAATCTCGGAACGATGGCAAGCCTCGTCGCAGCTGCTGCTCTGCTCGTCGACTATGTCCTCACAGTTGCAGTCAGTATTTCCGCCGGCGTAGTCGCATTGACGTCCGCATTCCCGGAGCTTCTGGCTTGGAAAGTCAAGATTTGCTTGCTGCTCATTGCGCTTATCACACTGGCGAACCTTCGTGGCGTGCGAGAGTCGGGTACTATCTTTTCGCTGCCTACCTATTTTTTTATCGTGAATTTCTGCGCGCTCATCGCTGTCGGCCTCTTCCGGTTTTGGACAGGCAGCATTACTCCAGTGGATTTGGCCGCAAGCGGCGCCGCAACTGAAGCGAACCTTCAATCACTCTCGATTCTGTTGATTCTGCGTGCCTTCGCATCGGGATGCACCGCTCTTACCGGTATCGAGGCCATCAGCGACGGCGTACCTGCGTTTCGTAAACCGGAGTCACGCAACGCAGGTATCACACTCATCATCATGGGGGTCCTGCTCACCAGCATGTTCGTTGGCATCACGTACCTCGCCGGGGCCTTGCACATACGCCCGTCAGGGAGTGAATCGGTCGTGTCTCAGATCGCTCGCATCGTGCTCGGTAACGGTTGGCTGTATCTGCTTTTGCAGTCCTCCACCACGTTGATCCTAATTCTTGCGGCTAATACCGCTTTCGCCGACTTTCCAAGACTTGCTTCATTTGTCGCGCGCGATGGATTCCTGCCCCGCCAGATGACGAATCTCGGCGATCGCCTAGTCTATTCCAATGGGATCGGAGTGCTGGCAATCTTGGCTTCCTTGCTCGTGTGGTTCTTTCACGGCAACCCACACGGACTGATTCCGCTCTATGCCGTCGGCGTATTTCTCTCCTTCACCCTCTCGCAGAGCGGCATGGTACGGCGCTGGCAAAGAATCGGCGGACCGTATTGGAGGCTGAAGGCGACCATCAACGGCGTGGGCGCGGTCGCTACCGGGGTCGTCCTTTTCGTAATCATTGAAAGCAAATTCGTCTACGGAGCTTGGATCGTCCTGCTGATTGTGCCGCTTTTAATTTGGATGTTCCTCAAAATCAAGTGGCACTACCTGCAGGTCGATCGCGAGGTATCAGCCATCGGCCAATATCCGCGCTTCATTTCTCCGGCAGATTCCGCCAATCGCTACAAGGTCGTAATACCCGTATCACAGATCAATCGAGCTACTCTTGGGGCGCTGCAGCTGGCACGCTCACTTTCGACTGACGTGACAGCGGTCATGGTCGACATCGACCCAGCCAAGACACAGTTACTCAAAGATAACTGGTCCCAGCGCGTGCCCGACATTCAACTTGCGGTTTTGGATTCTCCTTATCGATCAGTGATTGATCCGCTTTTAGACTATTTGGATGAAGTGGATCAGCGAGATCCTGAGCGTGGCCTTGCGGTGGTAGTGCTGCCCGAGGTAGTTCCGCCACGCTGGTGGCACAATTTACTGCACAATCAAACCGCCCTGCTTCTCAAGGGAGTGCTTCTGTATCGCAGCAATCGCAGAGGCAACGAACGAATCGTGATAAACGTTCCCTATCGGCCAAAAATACTCTAGGTAGAGATTACCTAATCAGTTGCAGCGTCCCCTGCAGCAGCTGATTCGCTGCACTGAGCGTCTGAGAATTTGCCTGATATCCGCGTTGGAAAAGCACGAGATCAACGAATTGATTTGCCACGTCGACGGTCGAGCGTTCGAGCGAGGCGCCCTCAATCTTCCCAGTACCCTTTTCACCGGGGTTGGATATCACCGGGTCTCCAGTATTTGGTCCCCGACGGAACGTCGCATTGCCGGCGCGTTCCAGTCCATCAACATTCGGGAACTGCGCTAACTGAATAGTACCGATTTGCACCGTCGAGCCCGAATCGAGCAGAGCCATTATCGTGCCATCACTGCGAAATTCGTAGCTCTTCACGTTGCCGGCGGCCTTGCCGTCTTGCGAGACGCTATTCATCTCATTGGTCCCCGAAAACTGGGTAAATGAGGAAAGATCGATCGAGAAATTCCCTGCCGCAGCACCGCCAGAATATGCCGCGCTGACGGCCATCTTGGCGTTGGCTTTATCCGCAGCCAAGATCACTCCGGACGACGAGAATTTCAATGCGGTTGGACCTCCGACCTGCACGGGAACGCCCGCCGTTCCGCCGACATCTGCGCCGTCCATGTACGCACGCGCTTCCCACGTATTGGTATCTGTTTTGAAAAACGCCAGCTTCACATTATGCGAGGCGCCTAAGCTGTCGTTCACGGACAGTGCGGGAACCACGAATCCGGCAGCCTGGTTAATTTCATTGAACGTAGAAGGGGAAGCTGGAGCGGCCTTCACTTCATTGCTGCTGTTCAGATTGCCGAAGAGCGTCATCAAGCTAGTCGCAGCGCCAGTGGCCTGTATATTCTTCAGATTTAACGTCCCCAAGGTCGTTCCAGTTCCCTGAAGTCCGAGAACAGTATCACCTTCGGTGTTTACCAGCAGTCCGTCTGAGTTAATCGAAAAATTTCCGGCGCGGGTATAGAGCGGTGACTCGATATCACCGACCATGAAAAATCCGTCCCCGGCAATGCCGGCATCCAGTGAACGTCCCGTGGACTCTAGTACTCCAGTCTCATGAATTTGCCGCACCCGGGCGACCGCAACTCCGCTACCGGAGCGAGGCATAGCATTCGACCCTCCGTCCTTGCCCAAGGCAAAGAGATCGGCAAACTCGACCCGGGAGGTTTTGTAGGCAACGGTGTTAGCATTGGCGACGTTGTCACCAACCACCGAGATGGCCTGCCCATGGGCGTTTAAGCCTTCCTTGCTGGAAAAGAGCGCAGATTCAAGCCTCATGACATTCCTTGCAGAATGAGGAAAATCCTTCCATGCCCCGGCAATTTGCAGCGCAGAGCATTCCTCTAATTATTTTAACTATCTAGCTCCATCCAGGAGCATCGACTATGCCGCCCTGCTCGGTAAATAATTCCCTTTCCCCGAGTGAGAAGCCGGCAGGAATAATAGAAAGCAAGGTTCTTGCCAGATAGCAGGCTTAGGACTCAGCGGCTCCCTTGGGTGACTGGGTTAAGTCCCCGAAGCTCACTTCCTTTGAAATCATGAAATAAACGCCGTAGGCACAGAAGAAAACATACTGATACACGTGCGTGATAATTGCGAATGCCGTGGCCGGCTCTTTGTCTATTCCCAGTAATGCAAAGCCGGCGATACAGCCCGCCTGATAGACACCGATAAATCCCGGCGCGCTTGGTGCAGCGACTGCCAGCGCGAGCACCACACCCACGGTCACTGCCAGCCACAGGCTATGGGCATGAGGGCTTGCGGGTGCATCGTAGACGAACAAGTACGCCCACATGATGAGATAATTGGTGATCCAAATAAGCGCACTTAGGAACAAGACCTTGACCATCCGGCCCTGCTGACTAAGCACAGCAGCTCCTTCGATAAAATCATGACTGAATTTCTTAAGTGGCTCTCGCAGCTTTCCCGGCAAAAGGTCTATGAAGAAATCGACCAGCCGTTCGGCCGCCTTTGGGAGCATCGTTCCGATCAGCATGAATGCCAGGAGCGCAATCGCAAGCACAGTCAGGGCTGCCGCGCCTTGATGTACGAGGTCGGGAACCTGAGGCACGAAGTAAGTCATGATTGCAAAAGAAAGCAGCACGGCCGAGAGATCAAAGAACCGTTCAATTACCACCGAAACGAGCCCGGTCGAAAAACTATGGCCGCTATTCTGCGTGAGAAGAAGAGGGCGAATGAACTCTCCAGCGCGGAGCGGCAATATGAAGTTTGCAAATGTGCCGACCATTATGGAATCGAATAGCTGTCGAGTCGGAATGGCCTCATTTCCCGGCAGTAGCCAGCGCCAGCGCATCGCGCGCAGTACGAAGTGCCCTACGAGCAAAAGGGAAATTGGAAGCAGAAGTGTGTAGTGGGAATTTGCGAGCTGAGTGCCGACTTCACTCCAATTTATGGAGTAATACAGCCATACAATGACAGCGGCGCTCACGAGCAAACCGAATAAAGAACTGAGGGTCTTTGATCGCGCGGCCTTTCCCATAGGCCGGTATGCTAGCCTAGTACTGTCGTTATAGCGATACTCTGGTTAGGGTCGATAGATTTCTGCTAATCTATCGGCTGGCGTAATTGAGGAGTGCCTGCCGGGATGTCTTCTGAAGAGCTACAAAAAAAGATGCAGACGTTGGGCTTGGAAAAGTTCAAGCGTCATATCTTTCTATGCGCTGATGCCAGAAAGCCGAAATGCGCTTCTTCCGAAGCAGGTCTCGAATCCTGGGAATTTCTCAAAAGCAGGCTCAAGGAGTTAGGGCTCACTGCGCCGGAGCCGTTGGTCTACCGGACCAAGGCTGACTGTCTTCGGGTTTGCATGTCAGGGCCGATTGCCGTCGTTTATCCAGAGGGCATTTGGTATCATTCGTGCTCTCCGCAGGTTCTTGAGCAAATAATCCAGGACCATTTGATTGGCGGCAAGCCGGTTGAAACTTATCGATTCGCGTCCAATTTATTGCAGTGCAGGTCATGATTATGCCGAGTCGCATTTCAGTTGCCGAGATCCTCGTTGCCGCCGCCCTTGGTATTGCCGGAGTTTTCCCTCCCTCGGCGCAGGCTCTGCCCCCACAACGCTGCAATGGTGTGATCCAGTTTCGTCCCTGCGGTCAACCAATCGCCACGGGGAAACGAAGAACCATAACGGCTGTTCCTCTTTCCGCTGCACTGTTAGGCGAAACGCCGCGCTACGCTCTGCCGGCGCCGAGAACTAAATCGGCCGACGGCAGCTATGCCGAAGTTATAAGTCAAACTATGTCGCCAATGAGCAGCTCACTCGGGCAGTGGCGCGGTACGCTGCGTGGAAACGGTACCGTTTATCTCCGGCTGCTGTGGTATAGAAATGGATTGTTGTCGGCCGCGAGGTCCATGGGTGTCGTAAAGTTAATAGACAAGTCTACTAAGTTTGCGTTTCGTTCAAGTTTCCCTAACGGCTCGGGATGGACTTGGAAAGTGGCTGCGTATGCAACGACCACCCCGTCGTGACTAACGTCAATCGGGAACTGAATCCAGGAGCCCTCACGCGACATTTTTCTCAGCAATTTCAGAGTCTTAAAACGTTGTTTACATCTTATATTTCTTAGCATAGTTTTACGGCTTATAATTCGGTTGTTCTTGGCAGTTCATGAAGGTCCATGGCTAACCTCGTTTCTGAAGCATTTAATTCATATACCGCAAGCGATCTAATGGCATCGCTCGTCACTGATGTAGTTAGCGACATCGCTTTCGATGCCATCGGTGAACAGCTGTCGCGAGAAGCTATGCCTGCGGCAGACCGAGAAGATGGTGCCGATGTAGAGCCGATCCGAATGGCCTCTTATCAGTCAGTCGCTCCCGATATGAACAGCAGCGCATTTGCCGACCTTACTGCCCCCGGAGTAGTTCGTTCTGGGTCCATAATTGGCCGAATTGAACCAGCCGCCGGACAGAACTACTTGGCATCCGCGGCATAGGTATCCGCAAAATCACTTAGAGCATTTCCCGACGCAGGTTCTGTTGAACTCCTCTCTAAGGTGTATTTCCGGCTGCCCTCTGCCGTAAGTGCAAATCCTGTGCTACCCTAGACGGATGCTTGAAAGTCACCAGCGTTCCAAGATTTTAGAGTTTCTCAAGACCCGCGCACCATTCTCAGTCGTAGAATCCGGCATGAGCCTCGCGAGCGAAGGGCAGGTTCTGGAGTGCAGCAAAACCGGCTCTACCATTCACGGGGTAGTACGCGATGCAGACGAGACTCATCAGAGCGTTTCCTTGGACTTCACCTCGTCCCGGGAGAGCGATGCGCGATGCTCTTGCTCCACGGCGGAAGAAATGCAGGAACAGTGGTGTCCGCACGCAGTCAGCTTGCTTTGGCGCTCCTGTGAATTGGGATTTCTAGACTCGAGCAGCGGCTTCGTTTCGAGCGAGGCAATTCATCGTGCCGGGGGGAGCTCCGCTCAGGAGGTTGCTGATGTCATTCGTGAGGTGAGCCGCACGGAATCAGCATCGCCCGCCACTTCGCATTACAAACCCAGAGTGAGCATTGCGCTCGACCTTTCGAGCGATCGGCTCGGCGTCCGTGTTCTATTCGATGACGAGCCGCAGGCACCCACCCTCTTCGAAGGCTTTCGTCAACAGTCCAGTCGCGCGCTCGATAATATCCTGCTTCGGCTCGTGGATGATGAAGGAAGCTGGGATGAGGACAGTAAGACTTGGTACATCAACTCCAGCAGCGGTATCGAAACGGTTCTGGGATTAATCCAAGAGTACAAAAAGGTCGTCTCCAGCAAAGATGACAGCAAGATTTCATTCGCTCAGGAAATTCTCGAGGCTCGCTTGGAGGTGCGCTGGGGCCAGGAGGGCGCGCAGCTTACGATGGCTTGGATCATGCCGGACGGTTCTACGCTCGTTAAAGAGAGTGAACTCTTCGGTACTGGCCCATATTGGACCCATATCGAGGGCACGATCTACCGGGTATCGGCGAATGCATCGCGCATTGCATCCATCTTCCCCCACTCGTCGAATGTCAGTATCAGCCGCACTCGCTTGGCTCCGATTCTCGAGGAACTGCGCAATAACTTATTTGACCCGCGCTACGTACACATCGTCAATGCCGATCTACAGCCGGCTGCAGAGGTTCGCACACCCGTTCCGACATTAGAGGTCAGCCGTCGAGAGTCGATCGATGATGGATTTTCAAGCTCGCCTGTTTTAGAGATCCGCGCGGTGTTGGATTTCGAATATCCCGTACCGCCAGCCGACACCAATATCGTTTATTTGCCCGATCGCCAGAAAGAACGAGACTGCGCCGACCTTCTTAGGGCCTTGGGCTTTGTACAAGCCCCGGATCGTCGCTCCTCTATTGCATCCGGTGATTTCGCCCTCGACATTATTCATCAAGGGGCTGCAGTATTCCCGTCCGATTGGCGTATAGCCGGCCTGGATGCCCTGCGCAAGAGCACGCGATTTGCGGACCTCTCGATCAATATATCCATAGCAACACCGAGCGAAGCAGAATCTGTGCGTTCGAAGAGCAAAATCGATTGGTTCGATTGCCAAGTGTCCCTCGCTCAGAACAACGCTCATGTTCCTTTGAGCACTCTCTTCAAGAATGTTCGCAGCGGAGCCGACCGCTGGGTTCGCCTTGATAGCGGAGCCTATGCCAAAGTGCCGGGGGGAGGGTTGAGCCAATTACGCACCACCTTGGGAATGCTCGACCCGAACTTCAAGCTTACCAACACCATCAAGGCGCGACTGAGCACGGCTCAAGCCGTTAGCTTCAGCAGCATGCATGACGAGCAGTTCACTATTGATCTCGATGGCAAGCTCAAGACCCTGACGAAGCGGTTGAAGGAGTTCAAATCAATCGATAAGGCCGCCATTAGCAAAGACTTTCATGGGAAACTCCGCACCTATCAACACGAAGGTTTAAGCTGGCTGCACTTTTTACAAGAATTCGATCTCGGCGGCATTTTGGCCGATGAGATGGGACTCGGTAAAACGGTTCAAACCCTGGCATTTCTACAAGCGCGCCGAGACAATGCCACGACTGCTCAGGGCAGACGTCCCGCTCTGGTAATAGCGCCGACTTCCGTCATCACCAACTGGTATTATGAGGCGCAGCGCTTCACGCCGAAGCTATCGGTGCTCATACTGCACGGACCGCGACGAAAGGAACTCTTTAGCAAAATTCCTGAGCACGATATCGTCATCACCTCGTACGCCTTGCTGCGTCTCGACCGTTACGATCTCGAGCGTTATGAGTTTAGCTACGTCATTCTCGACGAAGCCCAAAATATCAAGAATCCAGAGACTGCCACCACTCGCGCTGCCAAGAATTTGCGCGCTCGCGGTCGTCTCGCGCTGAGCGGAACTCCAACGGAAAACCGTCCCCTCGAGTTATGGTCCATCATGGATTTCTTGATGCCCGGATATCTTGGCTCAATGGATTTCTTCCGCAATTACATCGAGAAACCCATTCTCGAGGGCGGCCCCGGGGTCCATATTGCCAAGTTTTTGAATTCAAAGACTCGTCCCTTCATTCTGCGTCGCACAAAAGCCGAGGTCGAGAAGGATCTGCCGCCGAAGATCGAATCTTCTCAGTATGTTTCTATGACGCCCTCGCAGGCTCAGCTTTACACGCAGATACTCGAGGAAGTCCGTCCTCGCGTCTTCGACGCTGTCAGCAAGCTTGGCATTCGAGGAGCTAGCGTATCGATCCTTGCCGCGCTACTGCGGCTCCGTCAGGTCTGCAATCACCCGAATTCCATAGATGCTCTGAAGGAATTGCCGGGCTATGACTCCGGCAAGTTCAATTTGTTGAAAGATCTGCTGGCTGAGGCCCTGGAGTCAGGGAAGAAAATACTGCTCTTCAGTCAATTCCGTGAAATGCTGCTCATCATACGACGGCATTTGGAGGCCGAGGGGGTCAATTATCTTTACCTCGATGGAGCTACTCGCAATCGTCAGGAACTTATCGATCGCTTCAATAACGATACATCCGTGCGGCTATTCTTGGTCAGCCTGAAGGCTGGTGGAACGGGCTTGAATCTTACCGCAGCTGATACAGTTGTAATTTACGATCCATGGTGGAATCCGGCTGTCGAAAGCCAGGCCGTCGATCGAGCGCATCGTATCGGACAAACAAAGACGGTTAACGTCTATCGTCTGATCACCGAGAATTCGATTGAGCAGAAGATTATGGTGCTCAAGGAGCGTAAATCGAAAATCGTGGACGCCTTAATCAACGAGAACGGCCTCTCGACGCTCTCCCTTACCAAGGAGGACTTGGAGAGTCTGTTCAGTCCATTACCTAAGGAAGCGCTTACCAGCGGAGAAGAAGTTTCGAGTTAGGATCCGCTGGCAGCCAGCCAATTCCAGCCGTGCCCACGTCGAAGAGCGGCTTTCGATTTTTCTGCCACTAACTTCCGGTCGTCCTGGTTTTCAAAATCCAAGGCCTGCCAATCTTCGGGCGATACCTTCTCAAGCCGCGCCGTACGAATGCACTCGGTGATGAGAAATGCAGCATGCCAAGCTCGCTGATTTGCCCCTGATTCATCAGTATCGGCAGTCACGGCCAGAGACGATGAGTAGCTGACCGTTCCGTACGCCGCATCTCGGCCGCATCCTGCTGCGGAAAGGGTCATAGCACTAATCTGCAGCGGATCGCAGCCGTAGAGAGAGAGACCAACAGTCCGGATTTCGGCACCTGTGGCCAACATTTCAAGCGCCTTGCGCGCCTGCTCCAAATCTCCGCTCGAAATGAGTATCGCGAGCCCGCAGCGACCAGCAAACCCAGCTAACATGCCGCGCCCAGCTCCAAAGGAAGGCTTTTGACGTCCGACATAAAATCCGATCTGCGCACGCAAAATGGCATCATCGAGAATCGGGCGCCAAATGCGCTCAAACTGTCGAGACGCAAGTCTGCGGCTAATCGCATGAATGACCGAGACTGCTGCGATAACATCCGGCTGAATGCTCTCGAGCGCCTTGTGCACGCTATTTACCTTTTGTCCGCTTCCAAGAATTGCATCGCTTGCCGCGGCAAACAGCAAGCGCCTGAGTCCGAAGACCAGTCCCTCGCTGACCTTGTTGACTTGGCCCGGCTTACCCAAAACAAAATTGGAGAGTCGCCAAATGAACATCGGGACAGGACGGAACTCGGCAACTAGTTCGCGGGCGCGTTGCCAAGATCTCTCTGCCAGTGCATCAGCTTTGGCTCCCTGGAGGCCTAGAACGGCTTGCTCAGTCTCTTGCAGAGTGCGTTCAAGTTCCTTGGCGAAGCTGTCGGCTTCGGCGGGTGGAGTGTCAGGCTCGACTACCAAATCGGCACTGGAGGAATGCTTAGCGCCGCCGGACGTAAGCATTTCATTGACCAGGTTCTCGCTGCCTGACTTCTCTTTCTCGTCCTTAGATTTCACCACTCTCAACCCTTACTCGAGCCATATACCCGAGGTATTCACGCACGCGACGGCACCGTCGTCGACTGACTGTATACGATGAGGATCGCTGTCACGACTACTCCTAAGCTCGGCAGAATTCATCCGCGATCTTTAACCTAGAGGCATCATTTCCTGAGATCTCCTGACTGCCGAGCAGTCATCCCCTTCTGTATAGAGATGACCCAAGTACGGTATTAATTCCAATAGGTTACGCTGTTTTATAATGGCAAACCGTACAGCATCGGAGTCATTGCAACTTAACTAAGTAATATCAATCTGTTATCTTTGGCAAAAAACCTGCATCTCAGTAAGCATACAAAATTGCTATTGATTTAAATCCCCTAGCCTATACTATACGTCTAATATTAGAGAAATCAGTAAGCACCTGTAATTTTTGTGTTTACTTGTTCTCTGGATTGGACGACCAATTTCCTTGAGAGTTAAGTATCTGGCTTTACTAACTCTGACCTTTGCGGTCAGCATGAGGCTAGATCGAGAGCAATGTTGATTGGGTCCTGTCTGGGTATTTTCCTGTCCAGGTCGGCTCGGGCTAAGAGCAGGCATGGAGGGCCACTAATAGGTAACTTATGGGTAATGCCAGGTATTGTCTCACGAAAGCCGACCTTGCTGATGCGATTTACGCAACCCTTCCTGTCGACAAGCAGAAGGCAGCACAGATCGTGGAGGACTACATAGAGATCATCAAGGAGTCCTTGGCTAAAGACGGAAAGGTGATGCTATCCGGCTTTGGTTCCTACGAAGTTAAGTACAAGCCACCCCGCAGAGGTAGAAATCCTCAGACCGGCGACTCGATTATTCTTCGGGCACGCAAGGTCGTGAAATTCAAGCCTAGCCAGCTTCTACGCCGCGCGATTAATGGGCAGAGCACCGCTGGCCTGACTGGTGACGAAGAGTAGACCACTTTCCGATTTACAAATCTGGGTTTTGAGCAGCGCTGCGCCGTGGAAGCAGCCTTTTGCTGTGTTAGCAGCCGTTGGCCGCGAGCAAAGTTACTCCCGGGGAATGAGAAACAAAAAAAGGAGGCACAGCCTCCTTTTTTTATTGTTTCAAACTCAGTCCAGGACTGGCACCAGACGCTTAGGTGCCGTCTCCCTATCGGACCGTTCCTAGCCCATCCTCCTCTGGCTGAAACAGTAGTGGCGGATTACGAAGCTGCATACCTGATTGCTTAATCCGCAGCCAGATATCCCGCGCAATCTCCTTGTTCTCGTTGTCCAGCAACTGATAAATGCTTGGCTGGTTGAGTGCGAAATTCATGGCGGAAACCGCGTAAATCGGTGCTGCACTGCGATCAGTCATCTTGTCGCGAATACCCAACAGGAAGGTTTTAAGCTCTTCCTTTGTCGTAATCGTGGCGGCAGACTCGACCTCGACCGCCGACTGCCTATTTGCAGCCTTTTTTGATTCTTTCTTTGTTTTGGTGCTTTCTTCTGCCATACGTAACCTTTCGATGAATTCGTATCTTTGAACGATTCTACTTATCCAAAGCGATTATCTCAATTGCTTGATTATATCGGAGCGGATCGTCGTTAGGATCGATTAAAATGGGTCCGTCCACAACAACGCCGCGAGCCACTAGCCGCCTAGGCTCAAGGCCGGCATGTACCAAATGATTGATGATCTCCCGCGCCCGGCGCTCCGCCAGCTCCCTAGAGTAAGGCGACTCGTCTCCGGACGAGCGAACGTAAGACGCAATGACAAGCCTTGACCATGGCAAACGCTGGCGATTCATGCGGGCCAACTCCCGAATGACAGGCTCCGCGCTGCGCTTAATCCTAGGCTGATCTCCGAAGAAGAATAGATCCGCAGGATAGATCTCTCTCGATGGATGAAGTTCAAGACGGCGCTTATATTGATCGTTGAGGATCTCTTGAGCCCAGGCCACTTCCCGCTGCTCTCGAGTCTGAGCCGCGAGCTCCAGCATTTTCATCTCGGAATCATCTTGGATCGCACCCTGGATCCCGCCGGCAACAGCGCCAAATCCCGCTCCAATTGCAGCCGCAGGCCCCGTCATCGCGCCGACTTGAAAGCCGGTGACAGCCCCTGCTCCAGCGCCGGTTGCAGCGCCCTGCAGAGTCCCCGCAAATTGCTTGTCGGGCCCTGGCGTGGCTGGCGCACAGCCCAGGAGGCAAAGAACGATGCCTGCGGAGATGAGGAATAAGCGGGATGTAGTACCGGTATGGGCCATACGTGACTTAATCCACATGCAGCTTTTGGTCGAATCGCACTCGCCGCAGGGGCAAGGTCGAGAATGCCGTTGGCTGCGTCTTCAACGCACTCTCAAGGGCAGTATAAGCAGTTTCATTACCCACAACAACCACGACAAATTTGCTCGGATCCCAGCGTCTTTGCGCCACGCTTTGAACCTGCGTCACGTCGGCGCCATTTATCTTGTCGACATAGGTGGCGTCATAGTCTAAGGGGTAATCCAGCATTTTCAACAGCGCAGCGCGCTGCACAAGCTCCTCGCTAGAATCGAACTTAAAGACAAAAGAGTTGGAAATGGAGCGGTGAGCCTCGGCGATCTCATCACCCGTGACCGGGCTCTGTTTGAGGCCTTCAAGAATTCGTAACGATTCGATCAGGGCATCTCCGGTCGAAGGCGCCTTCGTTTGCAGTTGGATCAGGGCCAACCCGCGTTCAGCCCCAGGCATGATTCCGCCGTAGACGCCATAGGCGAGACCCAGTTCAGTTCGCACGCGCTTCGTTAGCCGCGCCGAGAATCCCGCCGAGCCGAATAGTTCATTGAAAACCTCGATCTCGGGATAATCCGGCGATAGGCGCTTGGGGCCCAGCTGTCCGGCAAGAATAGTAGATTGGGCAAATGGATACGTAAGAAAGTAGATTCCTGGCTTAGGCTCGCCCGTGATCGCCGGAATCGGAGGCAAGTTGCCGCCCCGACTCTTCCAGTCTGCGAAGTATTTCTCCGCCAAGCTGGCCGCAGTCTGTCGAGTTACGTTACCCGTGAGAGCGAGAATACTTCGTTGGGGAACGAGGAACTCCGCGTGCGCATGCAAAAGATCCGCGCGTTCGATCGCGCGCACGTCTCGATCGGTTGTAACACGCCCGTAAACCGTCTCTCCATATATGAGCTGGGTGAAGGAAAGGTTGCCGATAGTGCTGGGATCATCAGTACGACGGCGAATCGCTTCCAGTGCCTGCCCCTTCCAAAGATCAATTCGATCCTGCTCGAAGCGCGGGCGAAGAACGACATCGGCGAATATCCCAAAGACCGCATCCAGATCAGAGCTTAGACATGAAAATCCGACCTTTCCGAACTCCGTTCCGAAGCTGGAGGATACCGAGGCTGCCAGACGTTCTAGTTCGCGGTCCAAGCCATGGGCCCCGAGTGCTCCAGCGCCCCCCTGCCGCATCTGATCGCCCATTACCTGCACTGCGCCGGGCTTGATGGACGACTCCCAAAAACTTCCCCCGCGAATAAAGAGGGCGCCCTTAACCATCGGCAGCTCTTCATCAGGCAAGAACATTACCGTTAGCCCGTTGGACATGGTCCATGATTCGGGTTGTCGGGGGTGATAGTCGACCCCTTGCAGGCCGCGTGATAATTCGCGGGGCGCGTCCGGTCTCTGCGCTGTGCAGCCGCACAAGCAAATAAGCAGCAATGCTCGAACGAAAATTAAGAGACTACGGCCCATGCCGTGGTGTGTACTCATGGCAGTGTCTCCAGGAATCCGGCCGTGCGATTCTGAGGCAATAAATACTGTTGGGCGACTCGCTCAACATCGGCAGTAGTTACCGCCATTGCCTTGTCATACCAGTCCATCATCGCATTCCAGTCCTGATAGATAAGCTCCGAGGTGACGAATTGGATGGCAAGCGGCAAATTTGACTTCATTTGCCCCAAATATTCTACTGCGATTGCTCGCTTTGCTACTGCGAGATCCTCTTCGGAAACCTTTGACTTCAAAAATTTTTGTACGACGTCGTCAAAAGCCTCCAGCAGCTGGGAATTGGTATGCGGCGCTCGCGGCGTCATGGCAAACAAGAATAAATTCGGATAAGCCCCTCCCGGGGCCTCTTCTTCACTCACCGCCGTAGCGATGCGGCGACGCTGCACGAGTTCCATGTACAAAGGAGACGTGCGCCTCCCAGCAAGAATTTCCAGCATCAGAGAAAGTGGAGGGTCATCGGCATCGGGATAGGCAGGCTTGTGGTACGCCAACAGCATCTGCGGGGCGGCGTTCGCTCGGAGAGTGAACCGGCGCTCGCCCTCCTGTGGGCCTTCGACGATGCTCGGCCGCGAAGGGAGGGGAGCTTTGGGCAGACGGCCGAAGTACTTCTCTATCGTAGCGATATCGTTCTCGGGATCGATATCACCTACCACGGCAACCGCCATGTTCTCGGGCACGTAATACCGACGTCGAAATGCATCCGCAGCCGAGGCGGTGAGTTTCTGCAAGTCAGCATCATAACCGATAACCGGATTTCGATACGGATGGGCGAGATATGAAATAGCCAAGATTGACTCGTAGAGCTTTCCGCCCGGATCGTCATCGTAGCGCATGCGCTTTTCTTCCTTCACGACTTCGCGTTCCTGGTAGAACTCACGCATGACGGGATGCAGGAGTCTCTCAGACTCAATCCAGCACCAAAACTCGAATGAGGTGCGCGGCAAACTCATGAAATAGCGGGTCAATTCCTTGTCGGTGGTAGCGTTTAGCTCTGAGGCCCCGCGCTTTTCCAGTTCACGGACGAATCGCGCCCTGTCCCAGACACTATCGAGTTCCTTCTGAATTGCATCCCAGCGCTCTTGGACAGGCTTAGAAAATTTTAGATCAGCGCCGTTTGCCTTTACGATATCCTCCAGCTCCTGAAGCAGCACCTTCTCGCGAGCGAAATCTTTGGTGCCAATCGACTCTGTTCCCTTGAATGCCATGTGTTCGAACATGTGTGAAATGCCGGTCGATCCAGGCTCCTCGTCCGTGCCTCCAACACGAACTCCGACGGCACCAGAAAATACGGGGGCCTCTCCGCGGCGATACATAATCACCCGTAGGCCATTGGCAAGTTTTACTGTCTTTACCTTCGAAACAAGCGCACTCAAGGCTCCACGCGAATCCTTGGGCAATTTGTCATCTGCCTGAATCCGAAGCGGCAGCATGGCGGCAAAGGCTAGAGCGAGGGCTACGACTGCTGGTATTCGACGCATGGGGTACCTATAGATGAGCCCATATGATAGTCATATCCCCCGGTTAGGACAATTATCCTCCTTGCTGTCAACCGGCTATTCCGACCCGAATGGGCCGCTTGCGTTAACATCTTTCTGCGATGGGGGAAGGGGCCTCAGCGGAGGATACAGTTCCGGCGCTCGCGTAGGTGAGAGCTGACCGATATCGATTTACTCCGCAACAGGCAGGATTAGACTTGCGCAAGTTCCGCCGCCTTCGCGGCACTCGAACTCGAGGCGGCCTTTGTTGATGGAGGCATAGCGATTCGCAATCGCCAATCCCAAGCCCCCTCCCTGCTGTTCCAGCTTTTCGCGATCGATTTGTCCAAAAATGTCGATGGCCTGGCGCACCTTTGAGATGTCCATACCAAGGCCGCGATCGCGAACCTCGATGACCACTTCCTTATCTTGCGGATAGACGCAGAGTTCTATTTGTTTATTTTCCGGACTAAACTTAACGGCGTTACTCAGCAGACGATTGAGCAGGTCGTGAATTTGCGGTTCGTATACTTTGACCGAAACGTCCCCGGCAAGGAAATTGAAGATAAAATTGACTCTTTCCTCGACGAGCATTTGCCGCTTCGCGTCCACGAATTGCTCAACCATCTCTGATACCTTGCGGCATGTTGCGCGTGTGTCGAATAGTCTTGCAGCTACCCCCGCCTCAATCTGCTGCATGAGCATGAAGTCGTTGACCAGCCGCTCGAGCCGTTGTCCCCCACGTCGAATTGCTTCGAGCAAGTTAAGCATCTTGTTGTTATCGAGATTGCCGCGTTGTTCGAGCAGCAGTTCGGTTCCTGTATTAATCGCCACCAAGGGAGTTCTAAACTCGTGCGAGAGCGTATGGATGACTTTTTTGCGATATGAATCGTAGCGCTCTTCGGAAAATGTTTTCAGATTTCGGGAGCGGGATACCTTCCCCTTCACGACGGCAAGGAGTTCCTGCGGATCGAACGGCTTCACCAGATAGTCGTCGGCTCCAGCCTCCTTCCCCTTATGGATCTCAATATTGTCGCCAAGGGCAGTCAGGAAGAGAAACGGTATATGTGAAAATTCTGGCTTCTCGCGAACGGCATGATGCAATCCGTAGCCATCGAGCTTGGGCATCATCACATCGCAAATGATTACATCAACGCACTTTTGCTGAAGGCAGTGCAGTGCCTCCTCACCATTCATCGAAGTGTACACATGGTACCCCGACGAAGAGAGCAAGCTCTTCAAGACGTTCACAATCAACGGATTGTCATCGACTACTAGGACAGAGCCCTGGTCTGTGACCTGTACCTGACTCAATGGAGTAACTCCCACAACCTACAGCGACTTCCTGAAGATCTTGGGGGCGGTTGAAACTTCTGGAACAGCCGAACACACGCTTCTCTGATAGCTCTTATCGACGCTGCCCATCCATTTCTAAAGCATTAGTTCATTTCCAAAAAAGATCATGATTTCAGATGGTTAATCGAGCTGCCTGGAGCGCGAATGACAAGCTCCGGCTGAGTCGCTATAACTCCTCCTTCGCACGACTAATGGAGTGATTGAGGGATTTGCGTCATGAGTCAGTCCAACATTTTAGGCTTGTTCCCGGGGCAAGGCGCCCAGGCCGTAGGTATGGGCAGGGATCTTGTTGCCTCAAGTTCTGTCGCCGCTGAACTTTTTGCACTCGCCGATAAGGCTCTGGGATTTTCGCTCTCTTCGATTTGCTTCGACGGGCCCGCCGACAAACTGACTTCAACGGCGGTTGCTCAGCCTGCAATTCTCACGGTCAGTACGATTTGCTTCGAGCTTGCCCGTCAAAATGCCAATTTTGAGCTGGCCACCGCAGCCGGCCATAGCCTCGGGGAATACTCGGCACTTGTAGCAGCCGGCGCTCTGAAATTCGAGGATGCCGTGGTGCTAGTCAACAAACGCGGCCGTTATATGCAGGAAGCGGTACCTGCCGGACAAGGG
The DNA here is from genome assembly GCA_041907145.1 of Bdellovibrionota bacterium. GTDB lineage: Bacteria > Bdellovibrionota_C > UBA2361 > UBA2361 > JAFLCA01 > JAFLCA01. The sequence continues at coordinate 17,749 of JAYRHW010000238.1, read as the reverse complement.
AAAATGGTTGCCGTTCTTGGAAAGGAAGTAGCCGAACTTGAAGCCGCTCTGGCGAAAGTAACTTCCGGCGTAGCCGAAATTGCAAACGTCAATTCCCCCGGCCAAATTGTCGTTGCCGGAGCCGCACGGGCTATCGATGAATTCCTTTCTCACCTTGGTGCAGCCAAGGCAGTGCCGTTGCCCGTCAGCGCCCCCTTTCATTGCGCCTTAATGAAACCGGCAGAGGAAAATCTCGCCAAGGACCTCAAGACTCTGAACATCAGCAGCCCAAGATTCCCGGTCTTTTCGAATTTCCTTGCAAGCCCCTTGACCGAGCCTGAGCAGATTCGCGACGCGCTCAGACGCCAAGTTTGTGGTCGTGTCCGTTGGGTGGAATGCATGGAGAAGGCCGTGCAATCGTTCTCTCCAGGCATGGCCATCGAGTTCGGTCCAGGCAATGTTTTGACCGGCCTCCTGAAGCGCATAAGACCCGAGGTAAAGCGCCTCAACGTAAACAACGCCGAATCACTAAAGACGTTCACGATCACTTGATAGCACAGTCTTCGACTGGGTGCGGGGGTGCCGACGCACGTACTCGGCGCAGTTTTTTGAACAGCTTCGACCCTCGACTCTATCCGCGCAACGGCGACATACGACCGCCTCAGCGCTGCACTTCGAACATTCGACCGGGGTGGAGGCGGGATTTCCGCAATGCGGACAAAGCTTGTATTGCTTAGAGGGAGCCAGGTTGCCGTCCACTGCCACGCGATGATCGAAGACGAAACACTCTCCGTCAAAGGACCCCGAGGGAAATTCCTCCAAATACTTCAGGATTCCGCCATCGAGCTGAAATACATTCTGATAACCCTGCTTCTCCATCTCCAAGCTGGCTTTCTCGCAGCGAATCCCTCCGGTGCAGTACATAAGAATTTTACTTTCTCTGGGGATGCCTGATTTACCGACGTATTCCGAGAATTCACTGAAAACCTTAATCTCAGGATCGATAGCATTTCTGAATTTTCCAATCTCCGTCTCGTATACATTACGAGTATCGATCAAGACTACCGGCTCCTCGCTATTGAGAACCGCATGCCACTCACGGGGAGAGAGTTTCTTGGCAGTGCCTGGGCCAGGCTTTAGTTTGGCCCCGTCGAAAGTTACGATTTCCGTGCGTACATCGACCTTCCAACGGCGAAAGGGCTGCTCGCTCGAAAAACTAGTTTTGATTGTCAGTTCAGCGAATGCCGGGTAGGCCCGTAAAGTTTGACGGAATTCTCGCATCGCATCCACGGGGCCCGCGATGGTGGCATTGATTCCCTCCTCCGCCAGCAGCAACAACCCTCGAATCCCAAGCTCCTGACCACGCGCAACGAGGCTATCGTGCAAAGTCCGCACCTCCGTCGATGACAGGGATACAAACTTGTAGAATGCATTTATTTCGTACTGCACCTCCAATTCCATCGACTAGTAGGCCTTCGCGAATATGGCATCCACAGTTGCCGGCCTGCCGGTAACAACGCACTTTCCCTGGGTGCCCGACTGATCAAGCGGCATGCAACGGATCGTCACCTTCATATCCTTGAGCTTCTCCTCCTCGACGGCGTCGCCGCACCATTTGCCGCGTACGAAGCCGCCGTGAATTTCGGGCTTCTCCTCATTTCTAGGCGTAAAGAACGCCTTGAGCCCGGCAAAATCCTTGATATCGGTAACTATATTGGAATCACGAAATGCACGCGCTGACGCGAGATATCCAGCCTGCATTTCGTCGAGCAGTGCGGATATTCTTCCGGGAATGTCAGCTACGCTTAGCACCATCTTTTCTTTATGAGCTTTATCACGACGGTAAAGCACGGCATTACCCGACTCCATATCACGCGGACCAACCTCTATCCGAATCGGAACTCCCTTCTTTATCCACTGCCAGTTCTTCTCGCCGCCGCGCAAACCCCGTTTATCAACGACCACAGAGACCTCGCGCCCGCCGTACATGACTTGACGAAGCGATGCAGCCAGCCCGTCTGCATACGCGAAGATCTTCTCTTGCAGTTCCGGTTTTGGACAAATTGGCAATATGGTTACGTGACGCGGAGCAACCTTGGGCGGAACTCGCAGACCATCATCGTCTCCATGGGTCATAATCATGCCGCCAACCAATCGCGTCGAAACTCCCCATGATGTCGTGTAGGCGTACTGAATATCGCCAGCTTCACTTGCAAATTTAATGTCCGAGCCCTTGGCAAAGTTCTGCCCCAAATAATGCGATGTGCCGGCTTGCAAGGCCTTACGGTCCTGCATCATTGCTTCAACACAGTAGGTGTTCACCGCTCCTGGGAAACGCTCCCCGGAGGTCTTTTCTCCCGGAATCACCGGCATAGCCAAGGCGTTCTCGCAAAACTCACGATATACTTCCAGCATCTTCATAGTCTCGACGCGGGCCTCGTCCTCGGTGGCATGCACCGTGTGACCCTCCTGCCAGAGGAACTCGGTTGTACGCAAAAACATGCGCGTTCTCATCTCCCAACGCACCACATTTGCCCATTGATTGATGAGCAGTGGCAGATCTCTATAGCTCTGAACCCACTTCGAAAAGGAATCACCAATGATGGTTTCAGAGGTCGGGCGCACAACGAGGGGCTCCTCGAGCGGCGCTGTCGGCACCAATTTCCCTCCCTTCTCCTCTAGGCGATGGTGGGTAACTACCGCACACTCCTTGGCAAATCCCTGAACATGCGTTGCCTCCTTCTCGAGGAAACTTAGCGGGATGAATAATGGAAAATAAGCATTCTCGTGCCCAGTCTCGCGAATACGTCGGTCCAGTTCGCGTTGAAGGTTCTCCCATACGCCGTAGCCCCAAGGCTTTATCACCATGCAGCCTCGCACCGGCGAGGCGTCAGCCATGTCCGCGGCCTTGATCACCTGTTGATACCACTCTGGGTAATCCTCTTGACGGCTGGGACTAATAGCATTCTCTTGGGGCTTATTCATGATCTGTCCTTTATTGTGGGCTTCGGGATGATACATGGAATCCATTGATTTTTCTACATTCCACGGCCCACTAAGCGGGGTTTCTGCTTTACTTCAAGGGCGCTTTATTCGATAAGAGTTAATCGAAAAGGGGTGCCTATGACGACCGGCAAATATCACAATTTTCTTGGAATCCCGCCGGAGTTCTCGGCGCGAGACAAGGCCAGAGTAGCTCTCTTGCCTTTGCCTTTCGACAAAACCTGCTCTTGGCTTTCCGGAACCAGCAAAGGCCCGGATGCTATCATCGAAGCCTCCATGAATATGGAGCTGTACGACATCGAGACCCGCAGCGAGCCGTATCGACAGGGAGTCTATACGGCGCACGCCGTGCACGCCGAGACCGGCGAGGGATTGAACGCCAAGGCCTATCTTGAGACCAAGCGCCTCATCGACGAAGGGAAATTCGTGATCGCTTTAGGGGGCGAGCACTCGGTTTCTTATGGTCCAATCATGGCTCACGCTGAGAAGTTCAAAGATTTCAGTGTGCTTCAAATCGATGCTCATACCGATATGCGGGATAGCTACGAGGGGAATAAATTTAGCCACGCCTGCATCATGGCGCGTGCCAAGGAGTTCACTCAGTCGATTGTTCAAGTGGGGATTCGCAGCTTGGACCGTGCCGAGCTAGGAAACCTTGATGAAGCAAATGTCTTCTATGCCGAGCAGATTGTGGGATCGACCGACTGGATTCCGAAGGTTGTCGAAAAGTTAAAGAAGAATGTCTATATCACCATCGATGTCGATGGATTCGACGTCAGCATCATGCCCTCGACGGGAACTCCCGAACCTGGAGGCTTGGGCTGGTATCCGGTTCTGACACTTTTACGCAGCGTATTTGAAAATCGCACCGTCATTGGCGCCGATGTAGTTGAACTCGCGCCAAGCGAGGCGAACCGCGCACCGGACTTCCTAACTGCCAAGTTGGTGTACAAGCTCATTACCTACCACGGACTTAAGAACGCCTAGTAGCCACGCGAGTCTCATGGCTGAGCCCATGCGGCAGGAAGCTCTCTTCGATGCAGCGACGGCCGAGCGGCTTCCCCTTGTTGTTCGATTCGGAACCAGCACCTGGACCTACCCCGGTTGGAAGGGAGTCATTTACCGCAAGAAGTACAAAAATGAGAGGGAGTTCAAGTCCGCCTCGTTGGCCGAGTATGCCCAAGTGCCTTGGTTCCGCACGGTCGGTATCGATAATACCTTCTATACTCCGCCCTCATTGCAGCAGCTCGAGAACTACGCGGCTGGCATACCTTCAAACTTTCGTTGGGTTTCGAAAGTTTGGGAGCGGATTACTATCCCTCGCTATCCTAAACATCCGCGATACGGGAAGAATGCGGGCCAAGTAAATCATGATTTTTTAAACGCCGATCTCTTCGCTAATGAAGTTGCCGAGCGCTACAGCCGGCCCGGGATCCTTGAGCACACTGGTCCATTCGTCTTCCAGTTTCAAACGATGTCCGAGCAGTTACTCGAGGACGTGAATTTTCTCGCTAGCTTGCACGAATTCTTGCAGCGCTTACCGCGAGAGTTTCGCTACGCAGTGGAAATTCGAAATCCAAAACTGCTCACACCCGAATACTTTCGCATACTGAACGAGGCTGGGGCCACGCATTGCTTTAACCATTGGCATCTCATGCCGCCGCTCAAGGAACAGATGAAGGCTGCTGCAGCTGCCGGAGGACTTACTGCTCCGTTCTATGTCTCCAGAATCCTAACTCCCCTCGGCGTGACGTACGAAAATGCCGTCAAGATGTTCGAGCCCTACGACCAGCTCAAAAGGCCCAATATGACGATGCGCCAGGATGTAACACGGTTGGCAAAGCGCAGCATCGACAGAGGCTGCGATGCCTTCATTATCGTCAACAACCGCAGCGAAGGTAACGCTCCGATGACCATCGATGCCATCGGTCGGCTCATAATCTCTGAGCTGTGAAATACCTGCCGCGGCTAGTGATGCGAGTCGTTGCTCTTGAGCGGAACAAAGCGCACCCCGCCCAGATCCTGAGAAATTAAGCCGTCCTTACCGCGCTCGAGAAAGACGAGCTGCTGCTCCTCCTCGCCAAGCGGAAGAATCATTCGACCCCCGGGGGCCAGCTGCTTGACAAGATCACGCGGAATTTCAGAAGCCGCGGCGGCGACAATAATTGCATCGAAGGGAGCGACCTCGCTCCACCCCTTCCATCCGTTGCCTGCTCGCAGGTACACATTCTCATACCCTAACCCCTTGAGAGTTCTCTCCGTGGCTGCAAGCAGCGCTGGGTCGAGTTCGATCGAATAGACGGCCTTGGCGATTTCTGCGATCAATGCCGTCTGGTATCCGGAGCCCGTGCCGATCTCGAGTACATGATCCTCGGGGGTCAACCGCGCAGACTCAAGCATGAGAGCGACGATATAGGGTTGGGAGATAGTTTGTTCAGGTCCTAGTGGGAGTGCCTTGTCCAGGTACGCTTCGCTACGCAGGTGTTCTGGCAGAAAGAGATGCCGCGGGACGCGGCGCATGGCCTCGAGTACGGCCTCGTCGCTAATTCCTCGCCCCTGCAGCTGCTGCTGCACCATGGATTCGCGCTGCTGCGCGAAATTCTTAGTGCGCTCAGAAACCATAAAGCCCCATCTACCTCAGTATATCAGAGGTAGACAGAGCTTGCTTGAAAATCTCGAGGCAGACCCTAATTAGGCTGCCGAGGCCGATTCCTCGCCAATCGCGGGCTCTGCGACATCGGGCCACAGGCAGACGATATCCTCGCCCGGAACCACATAAATGCCGAGCTCATCCCCGTAGCGTTGGAATCCATAGCGAACAGCCCCGCCATTATCACGGAGGAGGTCACGACAGGCCTTATCTTGGCCACCAAACCAGAGCTGCTGATACTTCTCAAGCAAGCTACTGTCATCGAGCAACTCACGGTCTATCATCGCTAAACAACGTGTATCAACGAATACCCGACCGCGGCTATCCGTAGCACGCTCGGCGATCGTCTCGCCTTCGACCTCTGATCCCTCACGATGGATTATGATGGAATAAGCATAGGGATCACGCTCGATACGGTACGTGCCTGGCTCCACTTCAACAACCGAGCCACCGTAATCGCGGATGAGCTCATCCTTCGTGGTCGGATCCGCATCAATCAATTCAACAAGCTTCTGAGTGAATTGGGGATTTGCTAGCATGAACTGGTCAATAAGCACCAAGAACCCGCTCTCAACCGCAATACGCTCACGCTGATTGCCGCTCTCAGCGCCGCCGCGCTGGAACCCTCCGCGAGACCGTCCCCCTCGTCTTCGGCGTCCGCCACCATTGCCGTTACCACGGCCTCCACCTCGATTTCCTCGGTTCTTTCCTTTGTAGAATCTATCTCTTCGCATGTGCGTCAAATTCCAGATGATTAGACAATTAATGTAGAAATGGCGACGGTATTAACACCTAGCGTTATCCAAGGTGCGGTGAGCACAAGCAGTTTGGTTCTGAAATCTTCAAGAACTCTGCGCTTCCCGCATCGCCACTGACGAGTTCAAGAGAAGGTTTTATCGTGAAGCTTGTAAGCGCCCTGCACGTTGAAGTGCTCGAAAAACCAAAACTCTTAAGCAGGTTAGCCTGGTATCACTATCATAAAACGAATCCCGGGAAAACATTGGCTCATTAAAATTAACCACTTGGCATTAAGCGCCGCCGAAAAAGCGTCGATAACTCTTTTAACTGATAGAACTTACAGCGGATTTTGCAAGCAAATGGCTCAGGAACAGTTCGGGCATCAACCAATTGAATTAACTGATGAATTTCAGTGGTCCGAAGGTGTTTCCTACGACCCGGAGCATATTACGCTCGAAGGCACCTACACTGACCAGCTTTCAGCCTACCGCGCTCGCAAGGTATGGCAGGAGACCCTGGAGGGAAACTTCCTGCTGGAAAGTGAGCATGACTTCACGTTGAAGGTTTGTTCGCACGCGGTCGAACACAGGTATGTCTTGCGCTGCGATTTTCTTACGGCCTGCGCCCGCTACGCCTTTTGGCGGCTCACAAACAATCAGGCCCCCGAAGCCCAATATATCATTGAAACCGCGCATATTCCCAATGGAGAGCTGCGTCAGGACGATCTGCTCGAAGTTCCGGATTTACGTTCCATTCATGAAGCTGCAATACGCGCCGGCGTTGAGCGCGCTACACGTGAAGTAGAGGAAAACGTGAGTGGATTTTCTCAGCTCCTCAAACGCTTGGTTCAAACTTTGGTTAACCGCTAAACACGCCGGATCTACGAATTCTTCGTAGCCTATCTCCCAAGCCTCTCAGAGGAATTTCCATTTTTGCCGCACTATGCCCGCCAAGCACTTAACGGGCGCATAACTATTGATGAATAGAGGCATAAGGGTGCTCAAGTGGCAAAGAAGACCGACTACGGAAAGTACATCCTCTCCGCGGGAGAGATCGGCGCATATACCGTATGTCCGGAATCTTGGAGGCTCTCCTCTGTCGAAAAGGTTGACGCGCTAAAGAGCGAGAACGTGGTTCGCGGGATCGACATGCACAAGCGCTGGGCGAAAGACTACGACGAGGCAGTATATTTCGCGCGCGAAGTGCGCTTGCTGGTCTTGCTGGTGGCCCTTGCGATCGTGCTGCATCTGCTCATGTAGGTTGTATCAGGTTGAACGAGGAAATTCGCGACTATATTTACCAGCTCCTCGGCGACATCGCGAGCGCCGATACCCAGCTCGTGTTGCTGTTGATCTTGATTGTCACAGCCTTAATCGTGGTCGACGCGATCAGTTCCTTCGCACGCAATAAGCGCAAAGAAACAGGAATTTCATCGAAATCCGGCACGGTAAGCATCGACGGCAGTAAGACCTTGCCCGTTCGCAAGTATGTTTCGGAAATGCAGGGATTAGCCGGAGTTCCCGACGCTCTTATTAGCGAAAATGGTCATATCATTCCGGTCGAGCGGAAGCCCCTGGCGCGTAAGATTCGCGATCGCTATGTTGCACAACTCCTGGTCTATATGCGGCTAGTCGAGGAATTCGAAGGCAAACGCCCGCCCTACGGCTACCTCATTCTGGGACCGAACTGCCGTCGTTTTAAAATCGAGAACACTCCCGATCGGCAAGCGTGGCTGCAAAAAATGATTGATGAGATGCATGAAATCCTCGCAGGTGCAGCAGCGAAACCAGAACCTCATCCAACCAAATGCAAGAAATGCGCTGTACGCGAGTCTTGCGCCTTTCGCTCCGAGCAACCTGCTGCCCCTGCAGTTGCAGCAGGCGGAAGCTCGCGCCTCAAAATTACACAGTAGGACTTTGGCTGCAAAGTTCAGCGAGAACTTGAGAAACGCGCCTTCCCACAGCGTGCACCGCCCCAGGAATATCCCAAGTGCTCTTATCTCGGGGCCCGACGTAATCGGAGATTGACCGAAGCTCCAAGGCCGGCACTCTGGACAGGCTGCAAGCGTACAAAAATGCCCCTCCCTCCATATTTACGACATCAGGATGGTAGCGCCTGCGCATCAGTTCCACTGACTCATGAGAACCCAACACACGATTCACCGTAATTGAGCGCACCTTCGGCAGATCCTCAATGCAGTGAAGGCTTACGCTGGAAGCATGAAGAGCACCGTTCCGAAAGGGTGGAGTGCTCCTTCCAAGCAAACCGAGATCGAAAAGATCGAGGCAGGCGCTGTCATGTTCAGCGCCGAGATCAGCCAATTCTTCCTGCACTACCTCAACCACGACTCCCTTGCCGAGGTTTTCGTTAAAACTCCCGGCAATACCGAAGTTCACGGCAATGCCATAACGCTTGGCGTGCAGGGCTAGGCCTACGTGGTAGGCTGTCTGCAGTTGCCCAACTCCGGTAATGAGCAAGTCGATGCCTCGGGCCCCGCCATAAAATCGGGCCCCACTATCGGCATCAGAATAACTCTCTAAGTTGAGCTCAGTAATGAGAGGCTTTGCTTCTAACCGAGTCGCAGCCACCAAAAGGCAAGGAAGCATAGGAGTAAACTTGGTTCAGCGATTCATCGGAAGTTTGAGTTGATTTCCCGCAATCCCGAGAAATTCAAGCACTTCCTGCACGATCCCATTGAGTTCACGCGGCCAGGTCTTGGTATCTGAACGCATTCCCAAGACACCCTCTGGCACAAGCTCGCAGGAGAAGGTCTTGTCCGTTCGCGGATGGGTAATTCGAATCGAGCGAGTCTGCATATCCCAGCGAAATACACTTACATCACGCTTCATACCGCGGACGACATTGACAAAACTAGCCGTGATGAAATCCGCCCCTCCGCCGACAAGGGAAATATCCGGGGCATAACTTTGTTGATAACGCTGTGTGGCAAGGCTGGCACGCACTGCCGAGATAAGCAGCTTCCTCAGAAACTGTTCATGGCTCTTATTGTTCACATCGTACTGCGCTGTACCGAATCGATTGGCGAATGACTGCCGGCAAATTTCAAAGACGGGCACCCCGCGGAATTCGGCTTGATCCAGCTGTGTCGAGGGAAGCGTTGAGGCCCACTGCTTCGAATTTCTGATATCGTCGGGCGAGAGGTAGGATGAGAATTCCTGCACGGGAAGGCCGCTCCAGTCGCTCAATGCTCGCTGATCCGCCATACATGCGAAACAGCTGTTAATGCCGCGCGTCCAACTATTGTCGACGTCCCGGTCACATACGGAGAACATTCCGTTGCAGCGCAACTGAATCACTTCTGGATAGGTACCGCGCAGAAAATTAGCCAGCAGATAGAGCAATCCCGATTCCTGGCTATGCGATCCAAATGGCACGACTACGACAATCTTCATGATCCTGCTCTTATAACGCTACCACTGACACAGGACGACGGGTCACCGTCTCACGGTACAAAGCATACATGCTGACCTGTTCGGGCAACGACTCGGCATTCCAAATGCCCCCCGCGCGCACCAGACCCCAGCTACACTCGAGGGCCGGAACATCCGCGGTCGCACTATCAGTGAGATCAATTTCCACCACGCCCCGTGCAGTTACAAGGTCCACCGATATGTTTCGCAGTTCACCCCCCGTGGGAGTAGCCTGCCCGGCCGCCAAAAGCTTGGGCGAAAAGACCTCTGCGCCATTGTTCACAATTACCAGGGAGCTAGAAAAAAAGGCGTCCTTAAGCGCGAGCATCGAACGATCCAACGAAGGCTTCGGCAGTACTGCTGCCTTCACGCTGGTGTCGGAGTCCTGCAAGTACTTGCGCGGCCAGAATCGGCATGACTGCCCCCGGGAAGAAAGCTCTATGACGCAAGACGATGCCGATAAGTCCGTGCGCGGCTGGGTCGTGGCAATCTCGAATTCCAAGCCAAAAAATCCGCTTGCCCCTTCCTGCAGTTGAGGAAAGACATCGTCAAGTCGAAAGCCATCGGGCTGGCCGAACCGTGCTCCCTCAAGCGATACAGATCGTGGTTCATTATCCTTCTGGAACAGCGTCAACTTACATTGAGCGGAGTAAGGCCCCGCCATATTCACCGAGGCTGGAAAGAAATGGACGATGCTGCGCGTGACCGCGTTAGAAATGCAGAAAGTGACCCACCGAACGCTTTGCATCTAGCTCACCGAATAAAAGAAACCAGCCTCACTCTTGCCCTCGAGTCTCTCGATAAGCTGCACCCCAACGGTCGTATCGGACTTGGTGCTCAGGCGAATATATGCTTGAAGCTGCTTGCCGCTTTCGAGTTCGGCATATTCAGCAAACTGAGTAGCAAGACTCAGCAGTCGCGACCCTAACGCCGGAACGGTGAACATTGCTTCGGGAGATCGCTTAGCACAAAACAAGCGGCACTTTACCGTAGCCGGCGTCTTGGTGTGGTTGACCAGCGCGACGTAATAATTGCGTCCATCATCGATAGTTAGCGGAAAAAATCCGCTGCGCTCGGGACCTAGGGCCACTGGCTCACCAATCAATGCGGCACCTTCGCGCGAATTCATGCGCAGGTAATGGCTGACCCCGACAGGGGTGCGCAGGACAAGATGCCCATGGCGAAATCCCCCCTCGAGTTTGCAATCACCCATGACCGTCTCGAGCTCAACGACCCCAGCATGACCTCGCGGATACTCAAAGGCCAGCTCGTTGGCTAAGTTGCCATCAGCATCATAAAGCTCGGCAGTCACCGGCTCGGGAGGGCTCATAACCGGATTAGCCGGCACCATAAAAAGAGTGGTGTCGACAAATGGGTAGGCTGCCACCCACAGGTGGCTGCTTGTTCTGCTGAGTAATGCTGTAGTTTGGGACATTTTGCCCTCGGTTAGACCCTGTCTTATAGCCAAACTTCGTTTCGAACTCAATTCGATAATTGATAATTATCAAAGGCTTAGTATGCTTTTGAGCCCGCGCTCCGGAGATCCCCGTATTAGTCCCGAATCTCCCGGGTGAAAGCCAATCATCCTATATAGTTGAAGCTCTGTGTTAGCGTCTTGCCGGAAAGTGCGGGATGTCAGCACAAATTATTTCAGAGAATATCTCCGTGCCAGCGCCAGAAAGTAAGAATACCGAAACCACCCCCTCCAAACGGGAGCACCTCATCCGATTGGGTGGCTGGGTCTTCGGCATCATACTGGCCCTGCTCCTGATTGCGATGATGTTCGGGCGCCAGCTGCAGGGAGTTTTGAATTCTTTGGGACTAGGATTTCTCTATCACGAAGAAAGCGGGGTTTATGCTGACTGCTCGAGGCCGGAAAATCGGTCGAATCCCTACTGCACCTCGCGCAAACGCGGCGACCAAGGCTGGAGAAATCTGAAGGACAGCAAGGGAAGCCCAAACGGATTCTCCCTCTACTAAATTCCGGAGAAATAGCGAGTGCAATGGTTGGCGAGCCCCAAGGGTCTCGCCCTTCCCAATTGCCAATTTCATTTGTCTCAAAAAGCAAATTCCCGCTCCACGACTTCCGGCTCGTCAGCCGAAAATCGAGGAACGGGATTGAGATCGATGCGCGTGGCGAGAAGTGACTCTACTTCTTGCCCGGCTTTAAGACGCCGGGGGCGAATTGAGGCTGAGGACCCACTGCCCAATTGGAACCGCCGGATTCTTCAATATCATATATCTGTCGACCTTCGGTCGGGTACATGGACATCGGGAAGGTTGCCAAGCCCACATGGCGTACCGGAATTCTTTCAAGTGAAGTTGGTCCTGAGCCCGAACGCAGCATGCGAGCCAACTCGCTCGTCTTTGACATTTCAACAGAGCCTGCCGAAAGGACCATCGACGACGATGGATCCAGCAAGCGCGCATTCACGTATACACGGACCGGCGAAACCACGTAGGTGCCCACAATGACTCCACCGAGATCTCGCTGTCTGCGAACCGATGAGGGATCGCGCGAAAGATTGAACTCTCCGCGGGATGAGACGAATTGAATCGCGTCAGCCTGCCGTAGTTCGACCACGTCATACCCGCGCATCGCGAGTTCGCTCATTACCTGCTCGGCATACATGCGTCCGAATGAGGACGTCGCATAAAGGTCATCCGAGTTCACGAACGTGGTCACTCCAATCGGTCCCGGATTGACTCCGCGATAATAGCCGTCAATTTGGTCTACGATATAAGAAGTCTTAAATCTGCCCATCGTATGCTCGTCGGCATCGGCGAAAAATGGCCACGAGGCCGGCAGATCGTCATAACGCTTGCTGCAGCCAAAAACGAAAAGCAGGGCAAGGACACAGAGAATTCGCAGCGAATTATGGCACAATCCTTGAAGTAACAGCTCCAAGGAAGGAGATCGTCGTGTTAGCATTTTGTTGCGCATGGCTACCTTCTTGTATTAACAGGCTTTACTATGAAACGCCTTACAGGTTTCCTTTCCTGTAGCGTCAAATACTTGACGCTGTTGTTGCTGTCATTGGCAGCGGGATGTTCGCTGACAAGACACTACGTGATGGATCCTTGCAATTCCCGTGCTTACGTCCGCACGGTCATCCCTGACTACCTAAGTACCCGGTTTCAAACAAATGCTCCGGTGAGAGTAGCTGTGGTGCCCTTCTCAGTTCCGGCAAATGTTGCCGGAATTAATAATGAGGTGCCGGGGCTGGGCAACGAGTTGGCATGGAAGGTCCATGAGCGCTTCGTTGACAGCAACGTCTTCCCGATAGTTGAAGTCTTCAATCGTCAGGACTGGCCGCGCAAAAAGGAGGAGTTCCACACCGGTAACTTCGGCGCCATCGCATCGGCTCGCGATGCAGGCTATGACCTGGTTTTCGTCGGTAATGTCGATCCAATCCGTTCGCTTGACGAGCTAAGCGCCACCACCAAGTTAATAGAAACTGAATCGGGAACCACCATTTGGTTTGGAAAGACTACTGCGCGCAGCGATGCCCGCGCCATGAATCAGACGCTTAGTAGCTATTATCTTGCGGATCGAGTTCCCTCGACCCTCGACCTACCAGGACTCGAAGAGGACCTCTCGCGCTGTATCGTGCGGGAAGTAGTACGCGAATAGGTAGCCCTCATAGAGCTCCGTCAGACCTTGCCCAGGCCTCCCTTGGCCTTGGCAATCAATATTGCTAATGTTGCCCCCGTAATGCTTTAGCGATATTTTCAGAAGCCGTGAATACCTCCCGCCATACCCTGCGTTCGACCCTGATGAAACTCATTCCCTGGGTCATCACCTGCGTAGCCCTATACCTCGCATTCAATGGGGTGGATTGGTCGGTCCTTTACAGCCACCTTGGTAACATAGACCTCTCGTGGCTATTGCTTGCGGTAGTAATTACCGCAGGCTCCTATGTTTTGCGGGCTAGGCGCTGGCAGTATCTCTTCCCCAAGCCTACCCTCGACATCATCAATTCCTACAAAGTGCTGATCCTGGGTTTCTTCATGAATAACATTCTTCCTGCCCGGGCGGGGGAGTTTGTCCGAGCGCATATGGGAGCCAAGATCAGCGGAGAAACAAGAACTCTCGTGCTGGCAACGGTCGCCAGTGAGCGCCTTGCTGATGGGTTGGCTCTAAGTCTGTTCTTCGTGGCTTTCGCGTTCCATCGTGGCGACCAGGTGCTATCCGCAAATCTAAGTTACGTAGCATTACTTTTCCTGGCGGTACTTGTTGGAGTAGTGCTTACACTAACCTTTCGCAGGTCATTATTCGGCCTGCTCGATCGAATTACCAACAGGTTCGATCATCGCGCGTCACACTACACCTCCAAGCGCATTCAGATTTTTGTCGAGGGGCTGGCGCCGCTCTGTACGCCCCAAAAGATCCCTTTTCTCGTCACCTGGTCGTTACTGATTTGGGCCATCGAGCTTTGCGTTTACTTCTGTATTACGAAAGCCTTCGATGCTGATCTTCCGATTGGGATATGTGTACTCTTCATGGTAACCGTTAATTTCAGCTCGCTAATTCCAGCGGCTCCGGGCGGCATAGGTGTGATTGAAGCTATCGCTAGTGCGGTCTTGGTTTCAGTTGGAGTGCCTAAGGAACTCGCATTGACCATGGTGCTGACACAGCATGTGGTTCAGTACGCGATTGTAGCTATCCCTGGAGCGGCGGTGATGCTGACTTGGAAATCGACGCTCAAGCAGCTGCAAGCGGAGCAGCAGGCTGCCGTATAGGCTCCACCCTCCCCCTGTCTGCAGCATAGTATGTACCTCAAATTTCTTCGGGTTTGCCGCCGGGGCAAACTCGGTGCTAATCTCGGGGAAAATCTGCGCGGAACCGCGCTCTTTATGAACGACAGCAGCAACCCGCCCAAATCGATACATCAGTGGATCGAAGGCCAGCCTTCGACGACTCGCGCTGTCGATCTCTCCATCGTTGTCCCCGCATACAACGAGGAACGGCGCCTTCCGTCGACACTGGTTGACATGATCGACTACCTCGATTCAGGCAATCGGTCCTATGAGATCATCGTGGTTGACGATGGGAGCGTCGATGGCACTTCCGATGTCGTTCATAAATTCGAACGCATCCGTCCCCAGGTTCGTCTTATTCGGGTGCCCAAGAACTATGGCAAAGGTCATGCCGTGCGCACCGGGGTTCTTAACGCGCACGGACGTGTGGTGCTCTTTGCTGATGCCGACGGCGCGACGCCTATTAGGGAGCTCGAACGTCTTGAGTCTCAGCTGGTAACCGGCACTGAAGTGGTTATTGGTTCGCGAGCACTCAGTTCCAGCGATACCAGAGTCACCACCCGATGGTATCGGAAATATCTGGGTCGAATATTCAACTTTGTCGTCAACATTCTCATCTTGCCGAACATTGCCGATACGCAATGCGGCTTCAAACTTTTTTCTGCTCGGGCAGCGAAATACCTCTTCGAGCGTCAATCCTCGGATGGTTTTAGCTTCGACGTTGAGGTTCTGTACATTGCGCGCAGGGCGGGGCTCGCCATTGCCGAGGTGCCGATCAACTGGAACAATGTCCCCGGCTCCAAGGTCAATCTTATTCTTGATTCCGCTCGCATGCTGGGAGACATTGTCCTATATAAAGTACGCCACCGCTCAGTATCGAGCGCCGACTTTTCCTCCTTTCTGCAAAATTTCGAGCGCGTAGCCTCGTAACTGCAGCCTCCGAGCACCACACCGAAAGGGGTATTGATTTCAGGACGGGCTAAGCCAACACAGTGGATGCTCGTGCCGCTCGGCGGGCATTCCGGATTGCACGAAGAAACCTCCTGAAAGCGGCAGTAGAACGGCCAAACAAACAGTGGTTCCTCTGAAAATCCGGGTCTTTTACAAGACTTTTACATTCTCGTGAAGAGTTTGTGGCAACCTTTCCGCCCCAATATGGAACAAAAGAGGGCACCTATGCTTTGCGGAGGGGTCCGCGGCGAAATGCCGAGAGACCGCCTTCGCTGGTTTTAAAGTAGGAAGCAGTCCACCCCGGGAATCAGATCCCAAAGTCGACACTTCCGCATTTTTTGTTGTGAGGTTTTGCCATGAAAGAGAAAAAGATCACGGACTCAGTTCTCATCGAACAATTCCGCAAGGGCTCCATGGATGCCTATGAGGAACTCGTCGGGCGCTATGAGGCAAAGGTCTACAATCTCGCCATGCGCTTTACGCGCAACCAAGAGGACGCCGAAGAGGTACTGCAGGACGTTTTCACCACGATCTACCAGAAGCTCGAAGGATTCCAGGGAAAGTCAGCGTTCTCGAGTTGGTTGTATCGAATTATCGTGAACGCCGCCTTCATGAAGCTCCGTAAACGTCGCCAGAGCAATACGGTGTATATCGAGGATCTTTCTCCTCAAACTAAGCAAATCACGATCGAGAAGGACAATACTCCTGGTCAGCGAGTTGACCTGCTCTCCATGAATCGCGAACTGCGCGAGACGTTGGAGGGTGCGATCAATCGGCTGCCAGATCAGTACCGCGCCGTATTCGTACTCCGAGATGTCGATGGTCTCTCGAATCAGGAGGTTGGAGAAATATTGGACTTGTCCATACCGGCCGTAAAATCTCGGCTGCACCGCTCGCGCTTGATGCTGCGAAAGAAGCTGCAGCGATACTATGACGATTTTACGGGCAAGAGACATGTCATTCGCGCTACGCCCATGATGAAACTGTCGCCAGCATTTTAGTGCTGCGGCCGATACCGCACCGAGGCAAGCGCTATTTCTTGTCGAAGTCGATGTCAAGGATTTCGGCTTTGCCGTGATAACTGCGGGTCTTGGAAGCGTCGGCAGTGCGCAGCTTTTCAATGAGTTCAGCCATGCGCTTGGAGTCGGATTTAATGGCCGCCAGAGCCTTCTTTGACCGCTCGTCAGCCGCCCCAAGCGACTCGATCAAATGACAATTCAACATGATAGCCGAGAGCGGCTGCCCGAGCTGGTGAGCCGCCGTTCCGGCAAGTTGTGTCACGAGCAGTTGCCGTTCTTGCTGAACAATTTTCTCCTGCATGCGCTGAAGCTCCTCATTTTGCTCTCGCAAACGAAGATTTAGCTCTCTAACTCGTAGCAATGCCTTAATCCTGGCCTGCAGCTCTTGATAGTGAAATGGCTTCGTAAGGTAGTCATCGGCTCCTCCGTCGAGCGCGGAGACTTTATCTTTGACACTATCGCGCGCAGTGAGCATCAACACTGGGATGTACTCTCCCCCATCAAGTTTCTTAATTCCGGCACATACTTCGGTTCCGTGAAGCTCCGGCATCATGACATCAAGCACCGCCATGTCGATGGTCATCTGTTGCGCGATGGTCAGGGCCTGCTTTCCATCAGTCGCCTCCACCACGGAGTGCCCAAGCATCTGCACTGCACTGGCTACGATGGCGCGGGTATCGGGATCATCATCTGCAATGAGTACATTTCGCTGGGTAGTCACAACACCTCATGCTGTTATTCCCCATCATGGTACCAGGTAGCAGTCCAGGAGTCTTAGACTGAATTGCGCTACCGAACAGCAAATTCGAATGCCGAGGCGAAATTCATTGAATAATTACAGGCAGTTGAGCTGAGTGCAGCGAAAGCAATCAATAAAGAACTCTAGGCAATCCTCCGATAATACCTATGACCACTAAAGACTCGCTGGAGCAGGGCAGCCTGAAGCTCGCTGTCCGCAAATACTCAAGATGGCACTACAGGACGTATTTCCTAAATCAGCATTGCCGGTGCTCTCCGAAACAGAGCGCGGCAAGATGCATATCCTGATTGTCGAGTCAGAGCTCAGCGTTCGCATTCAACTTCGTCAGACACTGCACGGGCTTGGCTATACGAGCCTGAGTGAAGCTCCTAATCACGCACTAGCACTTCAAAAACTCGTGGAGCGGCACGTCACCCATGTCATATTCGAAGCAAAGAAGACGAATATGCCGCCGGCT